>JAFZLQ010000007.1 GCA_017551425.1 Bacteroidales bacterium
CCGGGAGTGTAATCCACCGGCCCTCCGAGGATACGGGTATAAGGCAGCACGGCCTCGTGCGATGCGGGATTGCCGGCGCTCCAGCCGTTGTATTCCATGCCACGTACGCACTCGCGCGTCATGAAATTGGGCCAGGTGCGGCGTATGCCCGTAGGCTTGACGGCTTCGTGTGCATCCACCATCATGTGGTGCGAAGCAGCCGTCTCGACAACTTTCTGGAAATGGCGCACGCCGGTCTGGCTGTGGCGCGGCACGCCTGCATGCAGCCCGCCGCCTGCATATCCGGTTTTGACTGCCGGAATGCCCAGTTCCTCGGCCCAAGCCATCGAACGCTCGAGCTGTTCCTCAAAGCGAAGGTAATGACCGCCGGTCTCGTTGTGGGTGATGAGGGCCACCCCCTTTTCACGGGCGTACGCCGCCACGCGCTTCACGTCATAATCCGGAGCGGCGCGGGTGAAATCGAAGTCCGGGAGGGCATCGGAACCGCGCCAGGCGTCGTTCCAGCCCTCGAAGAGCACGCCGTCTATGTTGTTGTCGGCGGCAAAATCGATGTACTTCAAGGCCTCCTCCGTGGTGGCGCCGTGATACTCGTCGCCGCCCCAGGACTGGATGCCCAGGTGCATCCCCCACCACACGCCGATGTACTTCATCGGACGGATCCAGCTCACGTCCTCTATGGCGCAGGGCTCATTCAGGTTCAGTATCAGCGAGGAGTTAACCAACCCGACGGCGCTGCGCGCTATCTGCACCGTGCGCCAGGGGCTCACGAACGAGCCGGGCACCACCGCTTTCACGCTCAGCGAATCAGGCTCGAGGCCCCGGCGCCGGCGCTGCTGCTGGTGCAGGGGCGCCAGTTCGCTGCGGAATGCGGTTCCGGAGGTCTTGCGCAGCACCATTTCCGGGAAATCGAACAGCGCAGCCTCATGCACGCTGGCATGGAGGCCGTCCGGGAAGCGCATGGTCACAGGAGTGTTGGCGTCCCGCAGTTCCGAAAGCGGAAGGCGCCTGTACAGATGCTCGTATGAATTGAAGTCGCCCGGGATGGACCAGCTGTCGGCATCGGAAGCGAAACGGAACTCCGTAAGCTCGGAAACGATGCTCACGCTGTCCGCAGGGACGCCGTACTCATAGCGGAAGCCGATGCCGTCGTCGAAAGCACGGAAAACAAGCACCAGCGAGACGCCGCCCGAAGAGCGCAATCTAACCAGCAGCTGCCGGTGCCTGTCCGTTACTGTCTTGTTCTCTCCCCAGGGCTGATGCCATGTGCCGGAGTGCTGCGTGACGGATGTGGAAACGAGTTCGAAGCCGCTGCCGAGATCCGCCCCGAGGGCCTCGAGACCGAGTGGCGACGGCTCTATAAACGCCTTTCCGTCAACGCTTACCGCATACCGGGGCTCGCCAGAATCAAGGGAGAAGTCTAAACGGATACTTCCGTCCGGAGACGTCAAAGAAGTACGCGGGGTACAAGCCGAAAAAACGACGGCCGCAAACAGAATTGTCTTAACGATGTTCATCCTAATTAATACTCTACTACAAGGGTGGAACGCGGAGCCACGACTGTGCTGTCCGAGACCTGGCAGGCGGTGCCGGCAATGACGTCACGTCCTTGCCCAAGCCCTGCAGAAATCTCGCCAAACCTGGTCCACGGCACAAAAACTTCAGCGTCTGAATTGTTGATAAAGACAAAAACCGTTTGCGAGCCGTCGTAACGGAAATAGCCGTATGTGTTGTTCTGGGGAATGAAATGCAGGGTGCGGCCGTTCTGCACGGCGGAAGATCCCTTGCGCCACCGGAACAGCGTTCGGGCGTAGTCGTGCAGTTCCGCCGCATGGGCCCATGTGCTGTCCGCCGCTGCGCGCTCACGTCCTTCGGGGGTGAAGAGGTCCGTGCCGTCGCCGTCCCAGCCCCCGGGGAAATCCATCCTGAGGCGTCCGTCGTCGCGGCGGGGATTGCCTGTGGTGAACATCATCTCGTCGCCGTAGAACAGCTGCGGAATGCCGCGGAGCGTCGCCAGAAGCGTAAGCGCTATCTTCATGCTGCCCACATCCTCTCCGAATACGTCGCCTATGCGGGCGGTGTCGTGGTTCGACAGGAAGAGCAGCATGTGGCTGAGGTCGTGATAGACAAAGTCGTGGCCGAGTGCGTTGTAAACCGAGCCGATGTCTGGCCCGCGGCGGCCCCGACCGCCCTGGGGCGCCCCTTCGGGCACGGGCCTGGCAGGAGTAAGCGCATTGCCGATGGCGTCACGCAGCGGGAAGTCCATGATGGAAGGCAGGTTGGAATTGAAGCAGTCGTTGTTGGGGTTTCCGGCCTGCCAGTACGCTATCATGTCGGGGTTGGCGCTCCAGCACTCCCCCACAATGTTGAACCGGGGATACTCGTTGCGTACAGCCGCGCACCACTGCGACATGGGAACCTTCTCGTTGTAGAAATAGGTATCAACACGGAAACCGTCGAGTCCGGAGTACTCTATCCACCACACGGCCCACTGCTGGAAGTACCTGAGCATGAAGGGGTTGTCGAGGTTCATGTCGGGCATGCCGCGCACGAACCAGCCCTCCTCCATAATCTCGATGTCGGCCCTGGATGCGTTGGGATCCATGCCGAGCGAGAATGTGTGGTTGGTATTAACGTACGGGTCCTTGACGTGCACCCAGTCCTTGAAAGGCAGGTCCTTCATCCACCAGTGAGAGGTGCTGGAATGGTTGGTCACCACGTCGAGTATGACCTTTATCCCTTTGGCATGAGCCTTCTGCACCATTTCCCTGTACAGTTCGTTGCTGCCGTATCGGGGGTCTATGTGATAGTAATCGGTACAGGCATAACCGTGATATGAGCCGCGGGGATTGTCTGAGCCAAGGAGAGGGGTGCTCCACAGGGCCGTGGCGCCCAGATCTGCAATGTAATCCAGATGGTCGATTATGCCCTGGATGTCGCCGCCGTGACGGCCCATGGGGCTCCGCCGGTCGGCTTTTTCTATGGTATCCGGGGTGGAATCATTGGACGGGTCTCCGTTGGCGAATCGGTCGGGGACTATAAGGTAGATAAGGTCGGCCACGGTAAAGCTCCCTCGGTCTGCGGAGCCGGCGGCGCGGGCTTCTATAAGATAGGGGTAGCGTATTTCGTTTGCTCCGTCGCTGAACACCAGGGTGTAGGTGCCCGGCCTGGCCTTTGCCTTGACCTCAACGTCAACGAACAGGTAGTTGGGACTGTCGGCTGCATGCACTGCCTTGATTTTCAATCCCTTGCCTCCTTCAACGCGCACTTTTCCATAGGCGCCTATCCCCTCTCCGTTCACCATTATCTGCAGGGGGGTCTTCATCCCGGTCCACCAGGACAGGGGTTCAACGCGGTCTATCTTTGCAGCGCTGGCCGCGACGCAGAAGCCCAGAAGGGCCGCCATTGCCAAAAGCTTTCTCATATTGTCAGAAAATCTTGTATTCATATGAGCCCAGCGTTACTTTCTCCGGTATTCCGGTCACGCTCTTGGGAGGGCCGAAGGTAACCGAAGACTTGCCTGTATTGACGGCCACGCAGGCTTTGCCGCCGTAGGTAACCAGCACCAGGCCACTGAGGGAATATGCCTTCATTGCCCCGGACCGGTCAACCCCGGCCAGAGCAGAAAGGGCGTTCTTGTATGCGGCCGTGAGAGCCGGAGAAGCGTTCCAGTCCATGGTCATCGCATTGAAGAAGTTGATGGTCTTGGCATAGCCGGCCTCCTGCGAGCCGTATAGCATGTACGAGCCGTTGAGTGCGTTCATGAGCACGTAGGCCGCAAGCGCCGCCTCGTTGGAGCCGAACTGGTCGGCCGGAGTGCCCTCGGTTGCGTCGTCATGATTTGTCACGAAATAAAGTTTGGTCTTGGGAGCGGGTGCCTTGCCCTGGTCTGTCTTGTACCAGTTGAGGAAATCGGAGACCGCACCGCCGCCGAATAGCTTTCGCATGTTGGATTTCATCGCCCTGTCGAAGATTATGTCGAAACCGTCGTCGAACATGCGCTCGAAATCGGACTCGGCCAGCATGATGAAACCGGGTTTGAGGGCCTTCAGCCTTGCGATTGCCTCCTTCCAGAAATCGTCGCGCACGCCATGGGCGTAGTCGCAGCGGTATCCGTCGATGTCCAGGGTCTTGACCCAGTATTCGAGGGCATCCTCCATTGCCGCCCAGAGCTGCTTGTTGGTATAGTCGAGTTGGGCCACGTCGGACCAGGTGCCGTCCTTGGTGGGGCAGACAATCTCACCCTTGGCGTTCTTCTCGTACCACTCCGGATGGTCTGTAATCCAGGGATTGTCCCATGCGGTATGGTTGGCGACCCAGTCGAACATCACCTTCATGCCCTTGGAGTGGGCGTCGTTCACCAGCGAGCGCAGCTCGTCAAGGCTTCCGTAGGACGGATTCACGCCTTTGAAGTCGCGTATGCAGTACGGAGAGCCTATGGCTTTCTGTTTGCCCTCGGGGTACACAGGCATGAGGTACAGTATTTCCGTACCCATGGCCTTGATGTCGTCAAGACGGGCCTTTACCTTGCCGAACGCGCCGGAGGAGCCGTAGAGCTTGAGGTTCACCTGGTAAATACTGTGGTTGGCGCGGGCCGTGGCGTCCAGGCTGAGCGCCTCGGAGGGAGCGTTGACGATATCGTCGGTGTGGATGACCGGCAGCGGCTGCGGCTTGCACGAGAGGGCAAGGAGCACGGTCAGCAATGTCACTAGCATATTCTTCTTCATGGTTATGCGGGCTTGGGAGGCGGAAGTCCGGTCAGGGGCTTCCGCCCAAAAAACTAGAACACCGATACTCCGGAGGATGTTACCGTCAGGTAGTATGCGTTCCTTTCGAACTTGAGGGCATAGTCGCCGAGCTGGACGTTGTTGCCGTTGTTGTTGAAAATCAGGTTCTCGGAAAGGCCGAGGGCATCATCTATGACGAACACTTTGACGTCTGTGCCACTGACGTTGCCCTCGCCGCTTACGGCCACGCCGGGCCAGCCGCCGCCGAGATTGTTAACGTCACCCCACATGTACAGGGCTATCTCGTCCCAGCCGGTCTTGTCTTCGGCGAAGACCACGACGGAAGAAGGATTCTCCACCAGGGTCGCTCCTTCGGCAGTAACGGTGAAGAAGTACTCGTTCTTCTCGAACCTGAGTCCGTAGTCGCCAAGCTGGACGTTGTTGCCGTTGTTGTTGAATATGAGGTTCTCGGAAAGGCCGAGGGCGTCTTCGATGAAGAACACCTTCCATGCCGTCTCCCCTATCGTCACATTGGCTCCGACCTGTATTCCGGGCCAGCCGCCGCCGAGGTTGTTGACGTCGCCCCACATGTACAGGGCGATGGCATCCCAACCGGTCTGGTCGTCCACGAAGACCGCCACCCTCTTCTTGTCTCCGCCGCGGGGGTTGCCTTCGACGGCTCCCACGGAATACTGGGCGTTGATATTGAGGAAGAGTTCGTCTTCGGGTACGGTGATGGCGAAGTCGGCGAGCTGCTTGCCGCCGCCGTTGTTGTTGAAGATGAGGTTGAGGGTCTTGCCCGCCATGTCTGCGGTGAGTCCGAATACGGTGTACTCAACGTCTCCTACGGTCTCCTTGCCGATGGGAGTGGCTCCGGGCCAGCCGCCGAAGGCTTCGGCGTCGCCCCAGGCGTACAGGGCGATTTCCGCCCAGTTGGTCTGGTTGTTGACCAGGATCTTGATGTCAGCCGCCGAAGGATCGACCTCGGTGACGGACAGGTCTTCTCCTATGCAGAGATAGAGCTCGGCGGGAAGGACGGATGCGAAATCGGGAGTCTGGAGGCCGTCTCCGTTGTTGAAGATCAGGTTCTCGGAGCGTCCGAGGGCATCTTCGATGACGAAGGTCTTATAGACGACGGTTCCGATCTTGACGGTCTTGTCCGACACTGCGAGTCCGGGCCAGCCGCCGCAGAGCTCCTTGTCGCCCCACATGTAAAGGTTGAGGGCCGCCCATCCGGTGAGGTCCTGAACATAGATGGTCACAGGGTCGTTCTTCTGCTCCACCGGAGGCTCGGGATCGTCGGGATTCTGGGGAGTGCCGCTGCCGCCGCCGGGGCCTTCCAGCAGGGTGGCGCCGTCTGCGGTGACCTCGAAGAAGTAATCCTGGACGCCTTCCTCGAACGCCACGTTAACGTCGTCGAGCTGCGTGCCGTTGTTGTTATTGTTGAAGATGAGGTTCTCGGCTAGGCCGTAGATGTCTTCGCCGTACTCGAAGTACTTGTACTCCACGCCGCCTATGGTGGCAGTGCCGGCCACCTGCATTCCGGGCCAGTCGCCGCCGAAGTTGTTCACGTCACCCCACATGTACAGGGCGATGGCATCCCAACCGGTATTGTCGATGATCCAGACACGTACGCCGTCGTGGGCGGGAATCACTATTCCACCGCCGCCTCCGGCTATGTCTTCCTTGCTCAGCGGCGTTACGCCGTCGGCAGTAACCTCCAGGAAGATATCCTTATCTTCGCCGAAGGTCATGTTGTAGTCGTCGAGCTGGGTGCCGTTGTTGTTATTGTTGAAAATGAGGTTCTCGTTGAGGCCTGCGGCTTCTTCTTCGGCGATATCGAAGTAGGTGAGCTTCGTACCTTCGGCGTCGAGAGTGCCGCCGGGCTGTATGCCGGGCCAGCCGCCGCCGAGGTTGTTCACGTCACCCCACATGTACAGGGCTATCTCGTCCCAGCCGGTCTTGTCAACCACATAGATACGGTAGGTGCCCGCATGCTCGGGGAACTCGAATCCGCCCGGTTCGGGAGCGGGTTCGAAGTACTTGGCCCACTTGTCCACATAGACGTTGGCCCACTGGCCTGCACTGAGGTTGAGGGTGTGCTTGACCTCCTCTCCGCGCGGTGAGCGCTCGTAGCCCTGCTGTACGGAATAGAATGTGAATCCGTCTGCGAGGGTCTTCCCGCCCTGGAATGCGGAGGGGTTCAGATATACGCCCCACTTGGAGGTGATGGTCTCGGAATGTATCATTCTGTATGCTCCGTTGCCGACTGCGGCCTCGCCGCCGTTGAACTCGCCGACTATGTAGATTTCGTCATCGGCAAGGGTGGCCTGGGGCATGATGACCTCGAGGAGGATCTGGTCGGAGCGGGTTTCGAAAGCCTGTTTCTCGTGGTCGAACTCCAGGGGGTCCTGCAAGCAGGAAGCAGCTGCAAGGGCGATTGCGGGAAGGGCTAAATATTTGAGTATCTTTTTCATAAGGCAGTGTTATTCAGATACATAAGCAGGATTCTGGCAAAGGCCGGGATTGACGGTGATGGCGCTTTCCGGCAGAGGGAACCACTCATACTTGCGGTCACGCTTTGCAGGATAGCCCTCGTCGGTGCGGCCGAAGAACCACCACTGGCCCTGGGTGAAGAGGTCGTAGCGGCGAAGGTCGGTGCGGCGGCGGCGTCCCTCGCTGAGGAACTCCTTGCCCCACTCGTTGAGCATCCAGTCAAGGTCGAAGGAAGTGAATCCGGGGCCCGGTTCGTTCTGGACTGTGGTCCAGTCGGAGGACTTGAAGTAGCGCTTGCGCACCTGGTTCACGAGATCCTTCGCACCGGCGGAATCCCCTCCGCGGAGCTTGCATTCCGCAAGCATGTAGTAAACCTCGGCGAGGCGGAACTCGACTTCGTCTATATCGCGGAAGTCTTCTCCGCACACGTCGGGCTTGATGGGATAGCGGATGAGCCTGTAGCCGGAGTTGGTCTCGCCCCAGCGGGGTGACATGACGTCTGCAAGCTCGCGGCCGAGGCCGAGGAACTGGCCGACCTGATCTACGTAAACCAGATCCTGGCCGTCACGGTCGGCGTCTGCAGGCAGGGCCTCTCCGGTATAGTAGTCTTTCTGGGCGCCCAGCAGGAAGAGCCCGTCCCACTTGCCGTTTTCGTCGCAGTGGTAAGGCTGCTTGCGGATGTCGCGGTCGTCGAAGCGGTCCCAGACGCAGCCCAGCTTGTCGCCGTAATCGAAGAGGAAGGACTTGCCTCCGGTATCCGTACCGCCGGTGGAAAGCACGTTGCCGCTGTTGTCGTGGGAAGGAGCCACGATGAGGCAGTTCCAGCGGCCCTGGTCGTTGTTGGTCCCGAGGATGGACAGGGGATCGCCGAAGGCGTTGTAGGGCAGGAAGGTGACCACACGCATGTTGTATGCGTTGCCGTTGCTCTTGCCGTGCTCATACGCGAAGGCCATGATGACCTCGGGGCAGCTCGTATTGTTCATCTCGTAGATGCCGTGGTAGTCGTCCGCAATGCTGTAGCTGCCGTATTTGCCGTCTATGATTTCCTGGCAGATGGCAGCGCACTCGTCGAAGTGCTTTTCGCCGATGAAGACCTCGGCATTGAGGAGCAGGCGGGCCTTGATGATACGGTTGGCCGCCTGGTTCATGCGGTTGACGTTGTTCTTGGGAAGGCCCTCGAGGCTCTCGTCAAGCTCGGTGACGAGGAAGTCGTAGATCTTCTTGCATGCGACGTCGAAGTCGGGATCTGCGGACGGGGGTACGTCTGCCGTAACCTTGTCGCAGATGGGGAGGCATCCTCCCCAGACCTCAAAGAGGTTGTAGTAGCACCAGGCGCGGAGGGTGCGCATCTCGTCGATGTACTGTGCGGCCCTTTCCGCAGGCACGCCGATTGCCTCCAGGTCGATGGTCTGAAGGTCGTCGATAATGTTGTTGGACATGCCGATCGCAGACCAGGTGCCGTTCCATGCGCTCTTGATGATGGATGACGCGGGGGTCCAGGTGTGGGAAGAGAGGACGAACTTCTCTGCGTTGTCCCAGCCCCATGATCCTCCGTTCCAGACGCGCCATGCAATCTGGTCCGCGGAGAACTCGTTAAGATAATAGAGGTATTCGTTGAAGCTGCCTTCGGCCTGGAAATACACCGACGCTATGGCTCCCTTGACGCTGCTTTCGTTCTGGTAGAAATTGTCTTTCTCTATACGGTTGAAAGCCTTCTCGCTGAGGTCGAAGCATGCTGAGAGGCATACGGCCGCAGCGGCGATCACTAGTGTGTTGAGTATCTTTTTCATATTCCGGTCCGATTAGAAGGTGAGGGTTGCGCCGAGGGTGAAGATGCGTGCTTCCGGATAGCCGGTGCCGTTATCGACGCCCGGGGTAAGACCGTTGGTGGAAAGCAGGGACGGGTCGGTGCCCATGTAACCGGTGAAGGTGTAGAGGTCCTTGGCGCTCAGGTAGAGGCGCAGGCTCTGCAGTATGTCCTTCTTGCGGGGGTTGAGGGTATAGCCGAGGGTCACGCTCTGCAGCTTGAGGTAGTCTCCCCTTTCGAGGAAATAGGAAGTCACCACGCCGCCGTACTCGCGCACGTTATTGTCGAAGGTATAGGCAGTGCGGAATACGTTGGCGTTGCCGGAGCCCTTGAGGTTGCCGGCGCGGCGGCTGTTGTAAATGACATGCCCGAATGCGCCGTTGAAGAAGAAGTTGAGGTCGAAGTTCTTGTAGCGCAGGGTGTTGTCGATGGACAGGAAGAGCTTGGGAACGGTGTTTCCTATGGTGCGCTTCCATGCGCCCTCGGCGCTGAAGACGGGAACCATGTTGCCCTCGTTGTCATAGACCAGGATCTCTCCGGCCTCGTTAACACCCGCGGCCTCGTAGCCGTAAAGGTCGCCGATACGGTTGGAGCCCATCTCGGGATCGTCGGAGTATCTGTAATAGTATGAAGTCTGGCCGAGGCCGCCGGTGCCGAGCATCTCGATGTAAGAGGTCTTGTAAACCTGGTTGGAGAGTTTTACTATCTCCGAATAGCCTGTGGATGCGTTGATGCCGGCTGTCCAGCCGAAGTCACGCTTTTTGATGATGTCGCCGTTGAGCGAGAGTTCCACACCGTTGTTCTTGGTCTCGCCCACGTTCACGAGGATGCTGCTGTGCACGAACGGAGGCTGGGGAGCGGTATAGGTGTAGAGCAGGTCGGGGGAACGGCGCTGGAAGAGGTCGATCGAGCCGCGCAGCCTGTTGTCGAAGAAGACAAAATCCACACCGCCGTTGATGGAGACCAGTTTCTCCCACTTCAGGTCTGGATTGGGGTTGTTTGCCGCACGGTAACCGATGATCCACTCGCCGTCCATATAGTACTGGCCGCTGGTGGAATAAGTAGGACGGGCGACGTTGGAACCGCCGCGGCGTCCGGTCACACCGTAGGAGACCCTGGGCTTGAGGCTGTTGATCCAGCGGGCGCCGTCCATGAAGCCGAAGCTCTTGAGCTCCACTGCGAGCGACAGGGCCGGGAAATTACCCCACTTGTTGCTGTCGCCGAAGTTGGTGGCACCCTCGCGGCGGAACGATGCGGAAGCGAAAACCGCATTGTTCCAATTGTAGTTCACGCGCCCGAAGAGGCCGATGACCCTGGACTGGCTGCGGCCGGAACCCATGCCGGCGAGGGCGGGATTCTCGGTACGGGCCGAACCGGAGGCTATGTCGTGCCACAGGATGGAGTCGTAGGAGAAGTTGCGGTTGGTGACGTTGAACGACTCGGAATCGGACTGCAGGAAGGAATAGCCCGCCACAGCGTTCACGTGGTGCTTGCCGAGGTGCATGGAATAGTTGACCAGCCATTCCACCTGGTTGCGCCAGCTCTTGCTGTAGCTGATGGAGGCGGTGCCTTCGTAGCCGTTCCAGTACTTGTCGCTGGACTCGATGGGGGTGTAATTGTTCGACTTGTAGTCGTTGTAGTCGAGCGAGTAGCTCAATGTGGTGGAGAGGTTGTGGACCTCCGTCTTGAAGAGACTTGCCTTGAGGGAGGCGTTTCCCGTCATGAACATACGGGCGCCCTCCGCTGTCTTGTTGAGCATCTTCTCCACCGGGTTGGTGGCGTTGGTGGGGGCGGTGGGCTGATAGAAGCTGCCGTCCTCGTTATAGATGGGGAAGGTAGGATTGATGGTGAGGGCGGTGCCGAAGGAACCGTCATTGCCGTAATCCTCGTTCACGCGGCGGGCGTTGAGGCTGATGTTGAGCTGGAGTATGTCCTTGATGAGGCGCTGCTCTACTGCGGCGCGTGCTCCGAACTCGCGGCGGGCATCGACCAGATCTACGCCGAGTGCGTTCTTGTAGTTGATGGAGGCGTTGTACGAACCCTTTGCAGTGCTGCCGTCAACCGAGAGGTAGTGGCTGTGCGAATAGGAGAAATCGCGAAGCAGCGCCCTGTACCAGTCGGTCCTGTAGCCGTAGTCGTTGCCGCGGCGGGAGCGCACCCACTCTTCGGGGGTAAGTACGGCGATGGGATCCTTGACGTTGTTGTAGCCGAAGTAGCCGTCATAGGTGACGTGGGCGGTGCCGGCCTCGTCGTTGGAACCCTTCTTGGTGGTGATGAGGATGACGCCGTTGGCGCCGCGGGAACCGTAGATGGCTGCGGAAGCGGCATCCTTGAGCACTGTCATTGACTCGATGTCCTGGGGCGACAGGCTGCGGAGTTCGCCACCGGGAACGCCGTCAATCACGATGAGCGGCGAGTTTCCCGCGTTGAGGGACGTGGCGCCGCGGATCTGGAAGTCGGATCCGGAGTTGGGGTTCGTGCTCTGCGAGGTAACGATGTTCAGACCGGAGACCTTGCCGGCAAGCATTTCCATGGGGTTGTTCATGCTTCCCTTGAGGAAATCCTTGCTGTCCACCTGCACGATTGATGCGGAGAGCTCTTTCTTGGACAGGGTACCGTAGCCTATCACCACGGACTCGTCGAGGAAATTGCTGTCTTCTGCAAGAACCACTGTAGCAGGGACTTGCGAGGCCTTGTAGTCCTGGGTGGCATAGCCGATGCAGCTGATGGAAACCATCGCGTCTGCACTTGAAACGAGCAAATCGAAGTCGCCGTCAAGACCTGTGGAAGCACCGTTGGTGGTTCCGGTCTCGAGAACGGTGGCTCCGATTACGGGTCCAAGTTCATCGACTACAACACCCTTGATCCGGTATCCGCCCTGGGCGGAGACCATGGCAGTCATTGCGAAGATGAAAGCCAGAGTGAATAGAAACCTTTTCATTGGGTGGTTTGTTGGTTATCGTTTTTCACAAAGTTCCCCATTCGTGCACGTCAATACAATTAAAATATGATTATTATTATGGCTGTGACGAACGCAAAAAAGACAACGCCCTGAAAAACAGGGCGTTGCGCATAAGTCAAACAGAACTTTGTATAACAGGAATATCGGCTATCCGCGGCCGATTTCCATTATTTCCTCCTCAAAGAGCTCGTTGTCCACCAGCGAACGGTTCTTTACCCTGATCTTGTACGTGTTGATGGTATGGACGGAATAATCCAGGAAACGGGCGATGCGCTCGCTGCTGCCTATGCCCAGACGGATGAGGGCGAAGATTCTCATCTCCGTAGTCAGTCCGGATGACGGATACTGGCGCTCGGCCTCCGGGAACAGGGCGTTGTAGTCGTTTATGAATGTGGGGAAAATCTTGAGGAACGTTGCGTCGAAGGCGTCGTACATGCGGTCGCGCTCCTTAGACAGGGTGGATTCCTTGAGCGAGCGGCGCAGCAGGTCGTACTGCCCCGTAACCAGCATGCGGTCCACGGTCTTCTGGAATTCGGACAGGCGGTCTATGTATTCCGAGTTGATATAGAACGAGTTGCCTATGTATTCGTCTTTGATGGCGCTCACTTCCGCAAGCCTGAGGTTGATCGATTCGAGCTCGGCGTTGCGCTCCTCGATTATGGCACGGGCCTCCCTGAGCCTGTTGTTCTGACTGCGTATGATCCAGAATCCGGCTATTGCGGCCGCCAGCAGGAGCAGGGACAGCATCAGCACCAGTATCAGCAGGTTTCGCTCGCGTCCGAGGCTTTCGTTGTAATTGCGTTCCACCAGCGGCAGCACGGCTCCTACCTCAAGCTTGCGCAGGCGGGTGCCGTAAAAGTTGGCGTCGTCGAGAGAATGCCGCACGTAGCGCACCGGGCGCTCGATTTCGCCCCTGCGGGAGAGCATCTCGGCAAGCATGCGGAGCGCGGTGGTCTCTTTGGTGGAAGACTTGAGGTCGCACATGGCGGACTCCACCACTGCGAGAATGGCCTCGTCTTCCCTGCCGAGGCAGGAGAGCATCCAACCCATTGAAGAGGCATAGATGGCCCTCTGGTGAAGGTCTTCGGCGGGATCTGCCAGCAGCACTTTGAACGCCTCCACGCCCTCTTCGTAATCTACGTTCTCCATGAGGAGATTGGCCTTTATCTGCTTCCAGATGCTGGAGCCTTCAGGAGCCAGGGAAAGCAGCAGGTCGCTGTAGCGGGCGCCTTCGGAACGGTAATAACCGAACCAGGGGTCGGTCTGCGTGTAGTTGGCCGCAAAGTAATTGAGGCGCAGCATGGTCCTGTAATAAGCCAGCATGGCCTGTTCGTCGAGCCCCTCCGTATCCAGTTCGCGGGCCGAGTCGAAGGCCTCCTTGTACAGGCCTGCGGATACGAGGCAGTCTATGCGTGCGCAGTCGGCTCCGGCAATCATCGACCTGTTGCCGGTACGCACGGCGGCATCGTGCATGCGCAGGGCGTAGGCATATGTGGAATCGTACTGGTAGCTGCTGTACTCCTGCCACAGGTCGTACGCGCGGGAGAAACGTTCGGCGTCGGAGCTTGCACGGAGCCAGGCGTTACGCTTGGCATCTATTACATTCTCCTTGCGCGTGTCGAAGGTCTCCTTGTTTTCCAGCGCGTCGTCGAGTTCGCGGAGGGCGCGTTCCACTTCCGCGGAATTGCGGGATTCGTTCCCGCAGGCGCACAGGAACAGCAACGCCGAAAGCGCCGCCGGCATCACGAGTCTGAGGCGTATGCTCATAATAAGAGGTATTTATTCTTCCGCCGCCTTCTTGAAGAGGGCGTATGCGCGGAGGTAGGTCTTGTGGTCGATGGCGGGGTTGCCGTAGATTGTGGTGCCGGGCTTGCGCACGCTGCCGATGACGGCGGACTTGGCGCCCACGGTGGTGCGCGGGGCTATGGTGATATGGCCGTTTACGCCCACCTGTCCGCCCAGGATGCATTCCTCCCCTATGACGGCGGACCCGGCGATGCCGCACATGGCTGCCATGGCGGTATTGCGGCCTATGCGGACGCCATGCGCTATCTGGCAGAGGTTGTCTATGCGCACGCCGTCTTCTATGACGGTGGACTCGGAGGGGGCGCGGTCAACGGTGGTGTTGGAACCTATCTCCACGTCGTCGCCTATTATCACGTCGCCCATGTGCTCTATCTTCTGCCAGCTGCCGTCGGGACGGCGCACGTTGCCGAAGCCGTCATCCCCTATTATGCAGCCTGCGTGCAGGATCACGCGGTTGCCTATCTTCATGCCGGGGAATATCTGCACTCCGGGATAGATGATGCAGTCTTCGCCTATGGTCGTACCCTCCCCTATGGTCACATTGTCCATGATGCGGGTGCGGCTGCCGATGCTGCAGCGCTTGCCTATCGTCACGAAGTCTCCCACCCACACCTGTTTGCCCAGGCGGGCACTGCAGGCTATGCGGCAGCGGCCCCTGTGACGGCGGCACCTGCGGCTCTGCGCCGAGGCGTAATCCATCAGCGACGCCACTGCGGCGTAGGCGTCCGGAACGCGCACGAGAGTGGCGCTGACGGGCTGGGAGGGGACGAAAGCGTCGTTTACCAGCAGGACCGAAGCCCTGCCGGTATAGACGTAACGTTCGTATTTGGGATTGGCGAAAAAGCTTACCTGACCGGGCCTTCCGTGCTCTATGCGGGCGAACGAGGTGACGAGGGCGTCCGGATTGCCCTCGACCGTGCCGCCGAGTATGGAGGCGATCTGCGCGGCGGTGAGTTTCATGCTAGAAGCGCCAGCCAAGGGTCAGTACCGCGTCGAACACCTTGCGGTCTATGCGCTCCAGCGGGTCGAGCACCGCAATCGTCTTGCCTGCGCTGTCAACCGCCGCATAGCTGCCATAGTAGTAAGGAGAGTACACGGTGGTGGGATAGGCTGTCATGCGGAGGGCGAAGTCGGCGAAGAAGGAACCGGAGGAGGAGAAACCGGCACCGATGGAGACGCCGTGGGACACTTTGTCGAAGTAGTGGCTCTCCGTGAGGACCTCGTTGTAGCCGCTCCATGTCTCCGCGGTGACGCGCTCGCCGTCATTGTCCAGCCAGTATTTCTCGGGATCGGAGACGAAGCAGTAACCTGCGCGCAGCGCCACTGAAGGGATGGGCTTGAACTCTACGCCGGCGCGCACCGAGTGCGACAGGCCGCAGAATGTGTTGTTGATGTAGTTCTGGGTGGCCCATGTATCCTCGCTGAAGTAGCTGTTGTCTATGTCTGAATACTTCATGACGGAGTAGTCGGTGAGCTCGTAGTCGATGCTGATGAGGCCGAGTCCGGGAACGGTGTAGGCGATGCCCGCGTCAACCACGTAAGGGGTCATGAGGTTGTATTCGTAGTCTCCGGTACTGGAATTGGCGCTGCTGTCGAAGCTCGAGAGGCTGTAGGACGACGAGGCCCTGTACTCCCACTGCTCCTTGAGGTTGAGGGCGGTAGGGGTCTGGATGGCCGCGCCGATGCGGAAGCTGTCCGTCACAAGGGCGATGAAGCCGAAGCGGGCGTTGATGCCGAGGCCGTCGGTGTTGAGACGGTAGGTATTCGTGGAGCTCTTGTAGTTGGTGGCGAAGAGGGCGTCGTCCTTGCCGTAGAAAATCACGGGGAAGGCCTCGGGCTGCTGTGCGGCCTCGGAGAACACGTCCTCACGACGGTAGTTGAGCATGGGCAGGCTCACGTTCACGCCAAAGTAGAAGCGGTCCTGGATGTTGAAGCCCATGTTGAAGGCGAGGTCGGTCTTTGTGCCGTAGGTGTTGTACAGCGCCGCCTGGTTGATGGCGCCGGGCAGGTACGCCCATGCTTCGTCGGAACGGAGCACCTGGTTGGCGCCGACGTAGCGGAGGGAGCCCTCGGGGCCGTACTCGCCTATCTGGTTTGCATTGTAGGACGCTTTGAGGTCCCTGCCGAAGTCCTTTACCGCACTGCCGTAGGCTGCAGCGGCCAAGCTTCCCAGGAAAGAGGTGGAGGAGTTGACTCCGCGGCCGGTGGTATAGCTGAGGTAGGTATTTGTGGTGTTCGCCACTATGCCCATGGTGGTGGAAGTGATCCAGCCCTCATACTCGGGATAGAATACGAGGTTGAGTCCTATGTTGGGGATGTTGAATTTGGCCTGGGTGGTGGACGTGGGACTGCCGAAGCCTGTACCGAGTCCGGTGGGATCGAAGGCGGTGCCGGTTGCGGAAAGCAGGACGCCGGGGGTGATGGTGAACTGGCAATAGTCGTTTACCGCGGAACCCGCAGGGTTGTACATGATGCTTCCGAGGTCTCCGCCGAGGGCCGTCATGGCGCCGCCGAGACCTATGGAACGGGCGGTACCATAATAATTGTTGCGGCTGAGCAACTCGGCATAATAGGAATCCTGTGCCGAGGCCGCAGTGCTCGCAATAGCGATTGCTGATAATATGATGAAGATACGTTTCATAATGCTAAAGTATTGATGGTTAAGAAATTACCTGCGGCCGCCGCCACCGCCGCCACTGCCTCCGGAATAACTGCCTCCGGATGAATGGCCGCTAGAGTAACCGCCGGAAGAACCGCCGGAATGGCTGCTGCCGGAATAACTGCTTCCGGAATAGCTGCTGCCGGAAGATGACGATGCGCTGCGGGCGCCGCCGGAATAGGACGAACCGCTGAAGTCGGAAGACGAGATGGTCATTCCTCCGGCACGCCTGTGCCCGGTGGAGTTGTAGCGCTGGCCGTCCTGGGACGAGACCGAAGAGCTGCCGTATGCCGCCGATCCTGCGCGCTTCATACCGGAAGGGCCTGCGGACGCGCCGGCCAGGCTGCCTGCCCTGCGGTGGTTGCCTGCGCCCTCCGTAAACTCTTTGGAATAGGCGCCGCCATAGCCGTAACCGTAGGGACGGGAATAGTAATACGGATAATAATACCGGGAGTAATATATGCTTCCGTACCAGTAGGGATCGAAGTAGGGATCCCAGGCGCTGTACGGGTAGTAGCTGAAGTACAGGGGGCTGTGATACCATCCGGACCAGTATGAGTACGGGCGGTAGCCGTAGTAATACGGGTAATTATATGGGTACCAGGAGGAATAAGGATACCAGTAGGAGTAGTAATCGTCGTCGGAATTCTGCTTTGGGGCCTTGAGACCGCGACCGAGAGTGTCTGATGCAATCTGGCTTGCTGCGAGGTCTTTGAAGTCATCCTCTGAGAGGAGCGCCACCACAGGCTGCGTCCTGTAGTAGATTCCGTCCTGGAAGCGCTGGGCCTCCGAGGCATACTGAGAGGCAGCCCCGCAAGCTGCCAGCAACAAAATTGCGGGCAATAAAAAAATCAGGCTACGTTTCATAATGATACCTCCTTCAATAAAAGTTTGTATATTTGTGACCACAACATCCGTGCCGCGCGCACGCGTTATAATCAGCATGTAAAAGTAACAATTTTTAACGATATGGCAAAAGAGGTAACAAAACGAGCGGAGAATTATTCGCAGTGGTACAACGACCTGGCCCTCAAGGCAGACCTTGCAGAGCAGTCCGCAGTACGCGGCTGTATGGTCATAAAGCCCTATGGCTACGCAATTTGGGAGAAGATGCAGTCGGTTCTCGACGGCATGTTCAAGAAGACCGGCGTGCAGAACGCCTACTTCCCCCTCTTCATCCCCAAATCCTTCTTCAGCCGTGAGGCCGAGCACGTTGCCGGATTTGCCAAGGAGTGCGCCGTGGTAACGCACCACCGCCTCATGAACGCCCCCGACGGCAGCGGCGTGGTGGTGGATCCCGACGCCAGGCTGGAAGAGGAGCTCATCGTGCGCCCCACCTCCGAGACCATCATCTGGAATACCTACAAGAACTGGATAACCTCCTGGAGGGACCTTCCCCTCCTCTGCAACCAGTGGTGCAACGTGGTCAGATGGGAGATGCGCACCCGCCTCTTCCTCCGCACCGCGGAATTCCTCTGGCAGGAGGGCCACACCGCCCACGCCACCGCAGAAGACGCCCAGGCCAAGGCCGTGGAGATGGTCCACGTTTATGCCGACTTCGCACGCAACGTCATGGCGCTGCCCGTCATAGTAGGCCACAAGAGCCCCAACGAGCGCTTCGCAGGCGCAATCGACACCCTCACGATAGAGGCCATGATGCAGGACGGAAAGGCCCTGCAGGCCGGTACGTCGCATTTCCTCGGCCAGAATTTCGCCAAGAGCTTCGACGTCCAGTTCACCAACAAGGAGGGCAAGATGGATTACGTATGGGCAACTTCCTGGGGCGTGAGCACCCGTCTCATGGGTGCGCTCATCATGGCCCACGGAGACGACAACGGCCTCGTGCTGCCTCCGGCACTCGCCCCCATACAGGTGGTCATGGTTCCCATCTACCGCACTGACGACGAGCTCGACGCCGTCATGGCAGAATTCAATAAGATCAAGGCCGGTCTCGAGGCCCTCGGCGTGAGCGTGAAGATAGACAACCGCGACACCCTGCGCCCCGGCTTCAAGTTTGCCGAATGGGAGCTCAAGGGCGTGCCCGTACGCCTCGCGATGGGCGCCCGCGACCTCGCCGCAGGCACCGTGGAGGTTGCCCGCCGTGACACCCTCACCAAGGAGACCATGCAGCTCGAGGGCATCGAGGAGCACATCAAGGGCCTGCTCGACACCATCCAGCAGAACATTTACGACAAGGCCCTCGCCTTCCGCGACGCCAACGTGGAAAAGTGCGACGACTGGGAGGAGTTCAAGGTGAAGATCCAGCAGGGCAAGTTCCTCCTCTGCCACTGGGACGGCACCACGGAGACCGAACAGGCCATCAAGGACGCCACAAAGGCTACCATCCGCTGCATCCCCGTAGATACCTATGTCTGCAAGGAAGAGGGCAAGGACATCTTCTCCGGCAAGCCTTCTCATGAGCGTGTAGTATTTGCCATTTCCTACTAAGATGAGACGTATATTCCTGACACTGTGCGGTTTGACCGCCCTTTTCGGTGTCGTCCGCGCCCAGGACGACGCCCAGCAGGCTGCCGCCGAGGCCGCAGCCGCACTTGCCGGCGCCCCCAAGGAAGAAGCTCCCGCCCCCAAGCCTAAGTACTGGAAGACATCCACGGTCCTCGACCTGGGCGTGAACCAGACCAAGCTGTTCAACTGGGCGGCCGGCGGATTCGACAACATCACCCTGAGCGCCGGGCTCGACGCCAAGGCCTACTACGAGAAAGAGCGCACCACCTGGAAGAACCGCCTGCAGCTGGAATACGGTTTCATCTGGTCGGAGGACAAGTCGTACATCCTCCAGAAGAGCAACGACCGCATCTACCTGGAGAGCAAGTTCTCGTACAAGACTTCATCGGAAAAGTGGAACTGGACCGCCAGCTACGATTTCCGCTCGCAGTTCACCGATTCATACTCCAACTACGATTACCCCGACAGGTGGTACGAGGAGTATGGAAAGGACGCGCAGGCGGACCCCCACATGCAGCAGGAGCTGGAGCAGATGAAGGCGGCCTGGCAGGAGGAGTTCGAGGCATGGAGGACCGCCAGCATCAAATCCACCTTCCTCTCCCCCGCCTACAACAATATCGCCTTCGGTGTGGAGTGGAAGCCCACGTCATGGTTCGACCTCAACCTTTCGCCCCTTACTGGAAGCGTGATAATCGTCACCGAGCCCGTCCTGCGCCAGCAGTACGGCATGCCGGCCAACCCCAATTCGGTTGACGTTTATCCTTACTACAGTTTCCTGTTCCAGTTCGGTGCGTCCCTCAAGTCCAACGCCAAGTTCTCCATCAACGACAAGTTCAATTACGAGACCCAGGTCGTTGTCTTCACCGATTATCTCAATCATCCCTTTACCCAGTACCGTGTAAACTGGGACAACAAGATCGCCTGGCAGATCACTTCTTTCTTCAAGGTGGGCCTGAGCACCTGGCTGCTCTACGATCCTATCGTCGAGATCGACGGGGTTAAGAGCAAGGTGCAGTTCAAGGACTTCCTTGCCTTCAACTTCACTTTTGCCTTTGGCCAGAAGGACCTGAAATAATGAAGGTTCTGCTTGCAGTAAGCGGCGGTATCGACTCCATGTACATGCTGCACCGGGCCCCGGAGTTGTTCCCCGGGGCTTCGTTTGCCGTTGCGCACTGCAATTTTGCGCTTCGCGGTGCGGAGTCGGACGGGGACGAGGCGTTCGTCCGCGAGGAGTGCGGGAAGATCGGGGTGGAGTGTTTCACCCGGCGCTTCGACACCCTCGGCTATTCTTCGGAGCATGGCGTCTCAGTGGAGATGGCCGCCAGGGAGCTGCGCTACGCCTGGTTCGCAGCCCTTTGCAGAGAGCATTCCTTTGACGTCCTCGCCACCGCGCACAATGCCAACGACAACGCCGAAACCCTCATACTCAATCTCTTACGGGGCTCCGGAAGTAAAGGTCTCCGGGGAATCCCCTCCGGTGGCTGCGTTTCGCAGGGTGCACCGTCGATGGAAGCCTCCGGTGGCTGCTCATTTACGCTGAATGCACCGTCGATGGAAGCCTCCGGTGGCTGCGTTCCGCAGGGTGTATCTCCGAAAACCTCCGCTTCGCTACGTCCCTCCCACTGCGCTGCGCTTGTGGGCCCCTCCCATTCACGTGGCCATGGGCGGCCACGGTTTTCGGAGATACACCCTGCATCCACTACGCCACCGGAGGGCCTGTCTGTCATTTTGAGCGAAGGCGAAGCCGAAGTCGAAAAATCTCATTCTTCTGCAGTTCGCATCGTTCGTCCGCTGCTGGGAACGACGAGGGAGGAGATCCGGGCGTGGATGGAGAAGAACGGTTTCCGGTGGAGGGAGGACAGTACGAACGCAGAGGACGGAGCGAGGCGGAACAAGATCCGCAACCGCGTATTTCCGGTGTTCGCAGAGATCAACCCGTCGTTCGTGAGGACACTTGGAGAAGACATCGAGCGCATCCGCCAGACGGACGACATTGCCGACGACTACTTCCGGGAGGCGGCGGCGAGAATAGTAAAACGCGCCCCCGACGCATGCGGAGGCGCGATTCTTGAGATCAGCGTCAAGGGGCTGCTGGAGCTGAAGCACTGGCGCTACGTGCTCTGGCGCATCCTGGAAGACTGTTCGTTCAATGCCGAGACCTTCGGCAAGCTGTGCGCCCTTCTGGAGCGCTACCGCACAGAACCCTCAGGAACCGTCACGCTGAGCGGGAAGACTTTCCAGTCCCCCACCCATACGCTCCGTGCCCGGAAAAAGCTGCTTCTGCTCTTCTGAGCCTTATTTCTTCTTGGCCATGTCCACGGTAATGATTCCCTCCGAGATCTGCTCGTCGGAAGTGATCATCTTGGACATGAGGTAATGGAGGATGGGGCTGATGCTGCTTCCGTTCGACTGCCTGTTCTCCACGAAGGCCTGCTCCAGGGTCCAGCCGCGGCGTGCCATATAGTTGGCGGCCTCGATCATGGAGTTGAAGGGAATTGCCTTGCCGTTCTCGTCGGCGAGCTTCTTGTTGCCGGAGAACCAGTTGGAATACTGGCCGAAGTCAACCTCGACGGTCTTCTTGTCGGTAAGTCCGGAGGACCAGCAGGAAATCTCGCAATAAACCTTGTAAGCCTCTCCCTCGGGAGCCTGGACTGCTTCGCCGCTCTGGGCGAATGCGCTGCAGCATGCCAGAATACCTGCCAGCACGGCTGCGATCTTAATGAGTTTCATTTCTTTAAATTATTAATATAAAAGTGGTTACAGTATTCCGTATTCCTCTCCGTAGTGAAGCATCTGGTCGAGCAGGCTCTCCGGATACTTGAGAACGTAGTCGGTAATTACGCCCCCCTTCTGCACGGGGACTATGTCTGGATTGAGGAAGCCGCCGTAAGGCTTGAGGCCGAGGGCTTCGTAGCGTTCCCTGACCTCTTTGTGGATGGCCGGGTCGATGTGCACGGCGTATTGCTCCACCAGGGCTTTGCCGGCGGCATAATCGCCCTCGGACTTGATGCGCTGGATCTCTGCCAGCAGCCTGGCGAACAGTCCGCGGAGCGCTTCGTAATCGGTTATCACAAAATAGGTTTTGCCGTCGCGCATGCGCTTGCGTATGGCTCCGTTGCCGTTCTCGTAGCACCACTCGCTGATGAGCTTGCGGTCCTGCATGTGGGCTTCGGTGTTGGGACGCCCCAGCTCCACGCGGTTGAACTGGACCATCAGGCCGTTGCGTATGAAGCTGTCGTATTCCGCCTTGTACGCCTCGTCGTTGGGCATGATTCCCAGCTCCACGAGCTTGGGATCGGCGGCATAATAAAGGCCGAAAAGGTCGGCCCTGGCCTCTTCCAGCGTAGATGCGTACTCGCCCATCGCCGTGGCCGATACGCCCTTGAGCAGCTGGCCGGAACCGTGACCGAGGCACTCGTGGAGGTCGGTGTGTATCTCGCTTGCGTAGGATCCGTACTTCTTGGCGCGGGCGATTTCCTCCTCGTCCCAGGCGAACTCGTTAAGCGCGCTGGAAGGCATCTCGTCGGCGGAGTACTCATATGCGCGTGAGATATTCGATATAGTCACGCTCTTGGAGCCGTAGTCGCGGCGTATCCAGTCTGCGTTGGGCAGGTTGATGCCGATGGGCGTCGCAGGATATGCGTCTCCGGCAAGGCATACCGCGTTGATGACCTTGGCGCTGACGCCTTTGACCTGGGACTTGCGGAAACGGGGATCGACGGGCGAATTGTCTTCGAACCACTGGGCGTTGGCGCTTAGCACTGCGGAGCGTTCCGATGCCTTGAGATCCTTGATATTGACGTGTCCCTCCCAGGCTCCCTTGCGTCCCAGGGGATCGTTGTAATCCTCTACGAAACCGTTTACGAAGTCCACGGTTCCGAGCGTATCCTTGACCCATTCGATGTTGAACTCGTCCCACTTGCGGAGGTCTCCGGTACGGTAGTATTCTATCAGCAGGCCCAGGGCGCGCTTCTGTATGTCGTTTTCCGCCACCTTGCGGGCAAGCTCCAGCTCGCCGCATATCTTCTCCAGGGCGGGGCCGTAGATGCCGCCGACCTTCCAGGTGAGTTCCTTCACCACGCCGGTGCTGTCCTTGACGACCTTGGTGTTAAGGCCGTAGGATACGGGCTGGCGGTCGCGGGGCTTGACTATGGATGCATAGTAGGCCTCCACCTCGTCGCGGGTGACCCCTTCGTAGAAGTTTACGGAGGAATTCTCCACTATGTCGCCTTCCGCGGAGGTGCTGCGCCTTTGCGGGCAGACGTCGGGATCATAGATATATCCCAGGAGGTCTCCGGCCTCGTCGGACTTGCCGACGGCCGCAAGCAGCCTCTCGAAGTAGGAAGGCTCGAAGGTGGGGAAGAACTTGTCTTCCGCGTAATGATGATGTATGCCATTGCTGAAGAAGACGCGCTTGGCATATTCAGTAAACGCCTGGAACTCAGCGCATTTGCGGTCTCCTGCATAGTTTGTGAGTATGGCCTCGAGGGCATGGCGCAGGCGCAGGTTTCCGGCGCAGTTCTGGTCCCACAGTATGTCGCGTCCCCATTTTGCGGCCTCGGCCAGGTGGTAGGCGTACTCCTTCTGCTGGAGCGAAAGTCCGTCCCACCCGGGGACCTGGTAACGGATTATCTTAACGTCTGCGAACTGATCTACAGTGTATCGGAAGTCGGAATCTTTCCCGCCGCAGCCGGCGGCAATCAGAGCCATGGAGGCGATCATAGTCATTCGGAGGAACTTCATATGGTTGAGAATAGTTTTTCAAGGGTGTCGGAGGGGCCGGAGGACAGGAGCTCGACCGAGGGGCCGCCGCCGGGGAGCGCCCCGATGGTGGCAAGCACATCTTCGAGCCTGCGTGCCACTGCGGGAGCCGGGTCTATGAACCTGATGCCCGGAGGGGCTATTTTCTGCATCACGGGCAGCAAGAACGGGTAATGCGTGCAGCCAAGGACGATTATGTCCGCGCCCTCGTCGAGCAGCGGCTGGAGGCTCTGCCTCACCACGCTCTCTGCGTGCGGGCCCTCGAGTTCCAGCGACTCCACAAGCTCCACGAAACCCTGGCCCACATGCTCCGCGACGCGCACGGAGCTCGCATATAAACCTCTGGTCTTGAGGTACTTGGAGCCCTTGAGGGTACCTGCCGTGGCAAGCACTCCCACAACGCCTGTCCTGGTGCCGAGGGCCGCCGGTTTAACGGCGGGCTCCATGCCCACGAAGGGCACGGAGTACTCGGCCCTGAGGGCCCCTATGGCCGCGGCCGTAGCCGTGTTGCATGCCACCACGATCACGTCTGCGCCGCGCGCGAGCAGTTCTTCTGTGATGGCCCGCCCGCGCTGGACTATGAAGCCCTGCGACTTCTCTCCGTACGGGCAGTTGGCGTTGTCTGAATAGTATATATAACGGTCGCGAGGGAGAATCTTGCGAATCTCCCTCAGGACTGAAAGGCCGCCGGAGCCTGAATCGAAAACTCCTATCGTGGCCATGGATTTATTGCATCAGCTGACCGAGCACCTCGAAACAAGCCTTGCCGTCGACTACCGAGGTACGGTAGATGGTGTCGTCGACCTTGAAGTACGTATCGCCGCCGATCTCTATGGTCTCGTAGTCTTCGGGCAGGCTGTCCACCAGGGCTCCTGCAGGAGGAACTATCACGGTGTACTGGCCGTCTGAACCCTTGACGTAGAAGACGCCGTCGTTGTAGAAGTACTCTGTGCCGGCATCCGCGTAGCTCTGCACGAGGCCGAGGTTGCGGGCGAGGTCTCCGCTGGCCTGGGCAAGCTCGGCATTGCGGGCGATGGTCTCGTTCTGGGCGGCTATGACCGCATTGTTTGCGGCGATGGTCTCATTCTGGGCAACAATAGTGCTTGCATTCTCGTTGATCGTATCATAATAATGGATGCGGTCGAAGTAGTATGCGAAGGTGCAGGCGGTATAGACTGCGTCGGCCAGAGGAGAGAAAACGTAGCCCCAGGGCGGACGGCATACCCAGTAACGGCCGGCATAGTAGCGATACCAGATGTCGTTGTAATAATAGTAGTCACGACCCCAGTAGTGCCTCACTACGTAGTGGGGAGGAGGCGTAGGCACATAGTGACCGTAGCCGTGGTGGCCGCGATGGCTGAAGTGGCTGGGCGTACCGTGGAACTCGCGGGGAACGTGTGTGCGTGCTGCGGGACGGTGTGCGCCGGGATTGGGGTGAACGCGTGCAGGCGCAGGATGGTTATGGCTGCGGCCGTAGGCGCCGTCTGCGTAAGGACGGGAACCGGGAGCCGGACGGTCGTGATGTACGGTGCCGGATGAATTGTGCTTGTTGCGATATACGCCGTCGTTGTAGCCACCAGCACGGCGTGCGCCGCCTGTCTGTACGTCGGGACGACGGTCATTGCTGACGTTGGGACGGGACTGGACGCTGCCGGGCCTGGTCTCATGGCGATACTCGCCGTGGCCGTCTGACACGCGGGCCGCGCGGTCACGGACGTCGCCTGAAGAGTGAGAGGGCTTGCCGACGCTGCCGGAGTGGCTCGAGGGCCTGCTCTGGCTGCTGACGCTGCCGGAATGGCTCGAACGGTCCGAATGGCCGGAAGGCCTGCTCTGGCCGCTCACCGAGCCGCTGCTGCGGTGTGACTGGCCGCTGCCGGAAACACTGCTGCTGCTATGCTGACGATGCTGGCCGCTGGCGGAAACCGCACTGCCTGATGAACGCTCGGGCCTGCTGTGGCTGACGGAGCCGGAGCTGCGATGGCTCTGGCTGCTGCTGGATACAGCACTGCCGGAACGGCTGTGGGAACTGCCGGACACGGAACTGCCGGAACGGCTGTGGGAGCTGCTGGATGGACCGTGGCTGTATGTGGAAGAATGGCTGCTCGAGTGAGAGCCGCCGCTGATCGAAGAATGCTGACTTCCTCCGCCGTGGCGTGGAGACTGGCCACAAACCTGGGCACCGGGAAGGAAGGCGAAGATGGCTGCTGCCGCCATCAGAGCTGCTAGTCTTGTCGAGTGGTTCATAAGGCAAGTGGTTGTTAATAAATGTAATACTTTCTGCTCAAGGCCCGGAATTCCTTTACGTCGCCGTTCCAGTAGGCGCTGATATCGGAAACCCGGAAACGCTTGCTGAACTCAGTACTGACAAAATCCGTTCCACAAACCTTGTTGAACATGGCAATCCTGTTTGGAGACAGCTCAAAAGGATTCTTTTTATAAAGTTCGTAAACCGCCTGCATCACGTAAAACTGCACCAGGGTGATGGGAGCGGCCTCATAATCTGTAAAGTAATACTGCACCCCGTGGATGAGTTTTTTTGCGCTGCTGCCGTAGAAAGGGGTGTAGTGGACGGCCCTCCAGGCAACGCCGGGCACCTTGTAACTGTCCAGCTTCGCCTTAAGCGCGTCTGCGTCTATCCACTCGGCGGCGAATGCGTCGAAGGGTATGGTGTAGCCTATGCCGATGTTGAGATAGTCGTTGAATTCGCCCACGAGGCCGGCGCTGGGATAGCACATGGCGCTGCGGGGATAAGGGATGTTGGGCGAGGGCATCACCCAGGGGAGACCGGTCCGGTCGTAGGTCATGGAGCGCTCCCAGCCCTCCATCGGCACAACCGTGAGCTTGCACTTTACGGGCTCTTCGCTGCCCTTCTGGCCACGGTTGAGGCCTTCTTCGTTTATCAGCATCGCCAACTCCCCTACCGTGAGTCCGTAAACGTACGGTATTGCGTACTGGCTCACGTAGGAGAAGTATCCGTCGCGTACCAGAGGGCCTTCGACCTTGAGGCCGCCGAGGGGATTGGGACGGTCGAGAACCATAACGGGTATGCCGAGGGCGGCGCAGCTGCGCATGGTGAGGCCAAGGCAGCTGATGAAGGTGTAGGAGCGGGTGCCGACGTCCTGGATGTCGTACACCAGTATGTCTATGCCCTTGAGCATCTCCGGCGTGGCCTGGCGGGTGGCGCCGTAGAGCGAATGCACCGGCAGGCCGGTCGCCGCGTCCTTGCCGGACTCCACCTTGCCGCCGGCCCAGATGTCTCCGCGCACGCCGTGTTCGGGGGCATACAGGGCGACCAGGTTGACGTTTTCCGCAAGTATGTCGATGGTGGAGCGCAGCTGGGTATCAACCCCGCTGGGATTGGTAAGCAGGCCCACGCGCTTGCCCTGCAGGCCCTCGAAACCGCGGTCCCTCAGGACCTCGATTCCGGGCTTGACGCGGGCTCCGGCCGCGACGGACGCTACAAGCGCCGCCGCGCAAAGAAGGTGACGAAGAATGTTGCGATACAGCATATCATTACCAGGACGAAGAATCCTATATAACCGAGGGCCTGTTGCAAATAACCGGCCACGAGGCCCGGCAGCATCATGGAGAGCGCCATGAATGCGGTGCAGATGGCATAATGCGAGGTCTTGAGAGGGCCCTCCGAGAAATGCATCATGTACAGCATGTAGGCGGAGAATCCGAATCCGTAGCCGAACTGGTCCAGCACCACGCAGCTGCCCACCACCCAGACGTTCTGCGGCTGGGCCAGACTCATGTAGAGGTAAACTGAGCAAGGGAGGGCGAGGGCGAGGGCCATGGGCCACATGCATTTGCGCAGTCCCAGGCGGGCTGCAGCCAGGCCTCCGAGTATGCCTCCGGCCAGCAGCGCTATCACCCCGAAGGAGCCATATACCAGACCGTAGGTCTCCGTGCTGAATCCAAGGCCCCCCAGCTCGGTGCCATCCTTGAAGAAGGGGAAGAGCATCTTTACGGAAAGGGCCTCAGGGAGCCTGTAGAGCAGCATGAAGGCTATTGCGAGCCACACTCCCGGCTTGCGGAAGAAGGAGGCGAAGGCCTCGCCGAAGCCTTTGAGTATGCCGGAAGCCGTAGCGTTGCTGCGGTCTTCTGCGGGGCGCGGGAGTATGAAAAGGTGATAGACGGAGAACAGCGCGAGCAGCCCTGCGCTGAGCAGCATGGTATATGACCAGGCCGCCGGCACGTTGCCGAGCCTGCGCTCAAGGATGCCGGCCAGCACCACCAGGACTCCGGAGCCGAAGACCATGGCGATGCGGTAGAAGGTACTCCTGATGCCGACGAAGGCCGATTGCCGCCGCTGGTCCAGGGCCAGCATGTAGAAGCCGTCGGCGGCTATGTCGTGCGTGGCGGATGCGAATGCGGCGACTATGAACAGGATGAGCGTAACGGTGAATGTGGTAAGGCGTACCGAAAAAGCGACCAGGGCCACTGCGGCCAGCATTACCAGCTGCATCGCCACGATCCACCAGCGTTTTGTCCTGATGAGGTCCACGAACGGACTCCACAAAGGTTTGACCACCCACGGCAGGCTGATGAGGCTGGTGAGCAGCGCCAGGGTGCCGTTGTCCATGCCGAGGTCTTTGAACATGACGACGGAGATGGTGTTGACTATGAAGTAAGGAAGGCCCTCAACGAAGTAGAGGGTGGGTATCCACAGCCATGGGTTCCTATTGTGCTTCGACGACTGCTCCTGCATAGTAGTGTTGGAGGATTTCTATATAGCTTTTGCCCTCGGAGGCCATTACCGCGGCGCCTATCTGGCACAGGCCGACGCCATGGCCCCAGCCCTTGCCCTTCAATATAAAGGTATCGCCCTCAACGCGCACGGTGAAGTTGGAGCTCTTGAGGTGCGAGGTGCTGAGAGCCCTGCGTATGGCGAGTTCCTTGCCTATCACCTGCGATTCCTTTGAACCGTTGATCCTGAGGTACTTGATACGACCCGAGGGGCCGCGTTCCACAGGTTCCAGGGACTCTATCGTGCCGAAGTCGGTACCGGTGCGGCTGAGAATGAGCGAGGACAGCTCCGAACGGGTATAACGCTGCTCCCAGTCGTGGAAGTCGGCGGTCTCCAGGTCGTAGTCGTTGAGGACGGTGGCCAGCAGCCCGCGGTCATGGCAGTCGCAGTACGGGTCCTCGACGCTCTGCAGGTACGGATAGTCGATGTCTTCCCAGCAGGTGCTGAAGATTTCCGTGCGCCCGCCGCAGCACTTAGAGTAGCGGGTGTCGCAGAGGCGGCCGTCGTAACGGAGTACGCGGCCCCATGTCTTGTCTATGGCCCGCCGCACGTTCTCCCCCACCGCCATGGTCAGGCCCTGGTAGCGCTGGCAATGGTCGTCCGCGCAGACATCGTAGTTCAGATGCGGGATGGAGTCAATCCCGTCGCAGACCTTCCGCCGGTCCTCCATCCGCGCCAGCGCCCAGCTGCGGGAAATGACGGCGTGCGCCTTGAGCAGCTCCAGGGGAGCGTCGGCACGCATTTCAGACGAAATCACGCTGAGCAGGTAGTCCTCCAGGCCTATGCGGTTGACGGCCGTCACGCGGTCGCCCTCGGCGATGAACTTGAGGGAGCCGGCGAACTTCTGGTCCAGCCGCCTCTGCCAGTGGAAATCTATGCCGATGGGGACTTCCCGGATGATGAAAGACGGCTCCGCGAACAGCGTGGAAGGGGTGACGGAGTCGAAATACAGCTCGTCGAAGAGGGTGCCGTTGTAGTTGATGCGGCCGTCCTCCACGCTTACCCTCTGGGGGCCTGCTCCGTCGGAGATTATTTCGAATTCTATCTGGGGTGCGGAAATGATGCCTACCTCTATGGTGGGCTGCGTGCGCGTGAGGCGGGAGTCTATCATGGCTTCGTCCTCGGCGCTCACGCTTACCTCCGACAGCATTTCAGTGAGCTGGGGGACGGTGGCCTTGTGGAAGTCCTCCTCGCAGGGGGCCACGAAGACGCCGGCCATCTCTGCGGCGCCGGGGCCTATGGTGAGGTGGTCCGGGCCGTCGGTATAAAAATGATGGGAACGGAGCTCCGTGCGCAGGACCACCATGGCGCGATACTCGCCCGTGGCCTCCTTGAACCATGCGTAGAGGTTGAACCGGGGTTCCAGGCCCTTGTCGAGCACGGGGCAGCAGTCCAGGAACTGGTAGAATATCTTGGCCAGCGACTTGGTGGTGGTGGCCTTTATGCAATAGACTCCGCGGGTGAAGCGGCGGAAGTGGTAAAGGGTGGCGTCCTTGACGCTGGAAAGCGGCTGGACGTGGGTGTCCAGGAAGGCGTCCACGGCCTTCTCCAGGGGGAGCACGCCGCGCGGAACCGCCTGGAAATGAAGATGGTCCGGAGCCGACGCGCCTGCCATCGGGCCGTTGTAGTAAACCGTGTAGTCGCGGTACATGGCGGCAAAATCGAGCATGTCCGGCAGGTGGTGCCAGATGGCCTGCGGCACATGCCTGTCCCGTGCGATTACCAGATGCCGCGGGAAAATGGGATACGGATTGACCTGTATGTTGTAGCGGCGGCCCTTGCGGCCTTCGAACTTCAGGTGGAACTGCTCCGGCGGACGGTGCTCAACGCACAGGAAGCAGGGGCGCTTGCTGAGGGTCTCCTTGTCTATCTTGGCGGTGCTGGAAGTGATGCGGCAGGGATTGAACTGCAGCTTGGTCTGAAGTCCGCCCACGTTCACGGTGCGCACTTTCATCGACTTGAGTGCGCGGAAATTGGCGGCGGCAAGCGGCCACACCGAGAGCTGGTCCTGTATGAATTTGCCGATGTTTTCCATTTGCTATAGGAGTGCCAGAAGTTTGTCTTTGAGCGAGCCGAATTCGTTCTCGAAGGTAGGGGTGAGGATACCCGTGCCGTATGCGGATTCTATCTCCGGGAGCTCCCACCAGCGTCCGTCGATCACCTCGATGCCGTCGGGGCTGATGTCGAAGTGGCCGACCGTCGCAAATACGTGTACGAGTTCCTTCTGGTCCGGCACGGTGCGCACATAGCTTTCTATGGGGATGGGATAGAAGTCGGTGAGACGGAGCTCCTCCGCGGCCTCACGGTAGAGGGCCTCGAGGAGGAATTCGCCGTAGGATACATGTCCTGCGACGGCGGTGTCCCAGCAAAGCGGATAGCGGTGCTTGAGGGCGCTGCGGCGCTGGAGATAGAAACGGCCGAAGCGGTCCAGTATGTGAAGATGCACCACCGGATGAAGCAGCATGCTGCCGGCATGGCACCACGCGCGGGGTGCGCGGGCGATGACCTGGCCGCTGGGCTCGACTATGGGGAGCATCTCGTTGCTGCCCCTCGCCCCAGGCGCCAGCGGTGCGACGTCAACGGGGTAGATCAGTTCCATCTTCCGGGGTATTTATGATGGCAAGTTGCTCGGGGGTGTACAGCAGTCTGTCTGTGAACGACGGTGCCAGGCGCGACAGGGCCGTGAAGCCGCCCAGTACCAGCGCCACCGCCGCCACGGACGCCAGCGCCCAGATAACGGCCTTGTTGCGAGGGCGTTTGGAGATTTCTCCACTTCGCTGTGCTTCGGTCGAAATGACAGTTGACTGTTCGGCTTCGGCTGCCGGCGGCACACACTGCGTAGTGGAACCTGCATCCGAAGCCTCGACGATCTCCGGGAGGGCGGCGGCGTGGGTCTTGAGGGAAACGCTGGCAAGGCCGCAGGCGTCGGGCGTTATGTCCAGGTCCGGGGCGGGAACGAAGAAGACGTGCCCCTCGCGTGTGGAACGCAGACGTCCGAGGCCGGGAAGCTCCACGCTGCGGGACTCCCCCAGTTCCCTGGAAAGGCCCTCGGCGAAGCCAGCGATGATGCCTTCCGCCACCTGCACGCCAATTCCGTTGCTGCCGGCATAAAGGCCGGCCAGGAGGCCGTCGGAACTCTCCTTTGCGGAAAAGCCCAGGCGGCGGTATGGAGGATTGATGGTATAGCCCCTGTCCGAGAAGGATGCGGGCATGTTCTCGGCGCAGAAAGTGCCGAGACCGGGGAGGCTCAGGGAGTCGTGGTCGAGCATGAGCTCCGTGATCATCCTGGATAATAATGCCACATCCATAACAACGCAAATCTACAAAAAAAAGCTGAAAAAATTTGCAATTCACAAAAATCGCAGTAACTTTGCAGTCCCTATCAGAAATGAAGGGAAAATATTCCTCCTTAGCTCAGTTGGTTAGAGCACCTGACTGTTAATCAGGGGGTCCTGGGTTCAAGTCCCCGAGGGGGAGCAGAAGCGGATAAACAATCGGAAACGACGGTTTGTCCGCTTTTTTGTAAGAGTATTTACATGAGATTCCTGGTTGCCATAATCGCTGCGCTGCTTGCGGTCCAGATGCCGCAGGACGATAACTACATCGTCATAGACAAACAGCACTTCACCCTCACGCTCACCGCGCCGGACGGGACCGCAATAAAGACTTACGGCATAGCCTGCGGCAAGAACTACGGCAACAAGACACGCACCGGAGACCACAGGACCCCGGAAGGGACGTTCAGGATAAACGAGCTGCTCAATTCACGCGGGATACCGCATGATTTCAATGACGGCAAAGGGCAGGTAAAGAACGCCTACGGCCCCTGGTTCCTGCGGCTCGACGTCCCCGGCAGGCGCGACATCGGCATCCACGGCACCCACCTGCCGGAATCCATAGGCACACGCTGCACCGAGGGCTGCATCCGGCTCCGCAACGAAGACATCACAGACCTCAAATCCCGCGTGCACGTAGGCACCGTTGTAATAATCTTACCCGACGAGCTCGCAGAGTAGCGTAGCCTGGGTACAGTCGAGCACGCGCACGTTCACAAGGTCGCCTGCGCGGTGCACGGAATCCGTCCACACGCACATTTTGTTGGAACCGGCACGGCCGCAGAGCTGCGACGGGTCGCGCTTGGAAGGCCCCTCGACAAGCACTTCCAGGACCTTTCCCACATCGCGCCTGTTGCTTTCCAGCGACAGCCTGTTCTGCACGGCGATTATCTCCTCCAGGCGGCGCGTCTTCACGTCCAGGGGCACGTCATCGGGGTATTTGCGGGCGGCGAGGGTGCCTGGGCGCTCGGAATAATAGAACATGAAAGCGGCGTCGAACCCAACCTCCTCGAACAGCGACAGGGTCTGCCTGTGGTCCTCTTCTGTCTCCGAGCAGAAGCCGGCGATGACATCGGTGGAAATTGCACAGTCTGGCATGTACCTGCGGATGGCGGCTACGCGCTGCAGGTACCACTCGCGGGTGTAGCGGCGGCGCATCTTCTCCAGGATGCGGTCCGAGCCGGACTGCACCGGCAGGTGGATATGGTGGCAGATGTTGGCGTGGGACGCCATGGTCTGCAGCACTTCGTCGGAGATGTCCTGCGGATTGGAAGTGGAGAAACGTATGCGCATGCCGGGACAGGCCTCCGCCACGAGAGCCAGCAGGCCGGCGAAGTTGCACCCTTCATATATATAGGAATCGACGTTCTGCCCCAGGAGGGTGACCTCCCTGTAGCCCTTCTGCGCGCACTCGCAGGCCTCGCGGACTATGGAACGGGAGTCGCGGCTGCGCTCGGCGCCGCGGGTGTAAGGAACTACGCAATAGGAACATACGTTGTTGCACCCGCGCATGATGGAGATGAATGCGGATACGCCGTTGCGGTCTGTACGCACAGGGACGATGTCGGCGTAGGTCTCCTGGCGGGAGAGCTCGACGTTTATCTGCGGGGCTCCGGGAATGGCGTTCTGGAGCATCAGCGGCAGGGACCTGTATGCGTCAGGGCCGGCAACTATATCGACCTTTCCGGACTTGAGGAGTTCCTCTTTGAGGCGTTCCGCCATGCAGCCGAGTACTCCTACGAGTACGCCGGGGCGCTGCCTGCGCTGCTGGTTGAACTGCTCCAGGCGGCCGTGGATGCGTTGCTCGGCGTTGTCGCGGACGGAGCAGGTATTCACGAGGATGACGTCGGCCTCCCCTATCTCTTCCGTCCTTTCGTAACCGTGACGGCCGAGTATCGAGAACACGACCTCGGTGTCAGCCACATTCATCTGGCAGCCGTACGTTTCTATATAGAGTTTCATATCATCTTTTGTTTGCAACAAGCAGCTGCTGTCTGAAGACTACGGCCTTCGGCCTATCCCTCCCGAAACAAGTTTCGGGCCCCTCCCACTCACGGCTGCGTGGGCGCAGACGGTCTTCAGACAGCAGCTGCTTGTTGCCATCAACTATTTGACTCGAATCTTTCTGCCAAGGCTAAGTATGGTAGTGGGTTTGAGTCCGGGGTTGAGGCTGCAGATCTTTGAGACGCTGGTACCGTATTTGACGGCGAGGCCGCTGAGGGTGTCTCCGCTCTTGATGGTATGGTACTTCATGGCGGCGCGCTCCCTGGCTATGCGCTCTTCCTCGGCGCGTATCTGCTCGTCTGTCATGTAGATTTCCTCCTCCTCGTCTATGGACTCGGGGACGTATTTGCTGTAGGCGGAGAGGTAGCTGCGCTTGAGCACGAAGACGTTTTTGCGGAGCTTGCCGCCCGCGAAATCGATTATCCACTCAGGATCGAAGGCGTAGCCGTTGTAGCGTGCCTCGAAGTGGAGGTGCGGGCCGGAGGATCGGCCTGTGGAGCCGCCGAGGCCCAGCAGGTCTCCTGAGTGAACCCATTGCCCTGGAGTGACATCTATCTTGGAAAGGTGCCCGTAGAAGGTCTCCAGGCCGTTTTCGTGGCGCACGATGACGAGGTTGCCGTAGCCCTTGTGGCGCTCGGCGAGACGTACGCGCCCGTCGAAGGCGCAATAGACGGGAGTGCCGGTGGGATAAGGCACGTCGCAGCCCTGGTGACGGCGGCCGTGGCGAAGGCCGAAGCGCGAGAACACCTTGCCCTGGTGCGGGCAGACGAAGCGGCTGACGGAATCAACCAGAGGCAGCGTGACGCGGTAAGGAAGGCTGTCCAGCCTGTCCCGGAAGGGGTTGACGTTGTGGGTACTCCAGTTCCTGGTGAAGAGGTCGTCACCCTCGAGCGCGGCCACGTTCTTGACGACCTTCCAGGTGTTGTCGTCGTACAGGACCACCAGGAAGCGGGCGTCGCCTACGTCCAGCGTGTCGATGGGCGCGCCGTCGCCCTTGACGAACATGCTGATGCGGGTGGCTATGTCCGCAGGGCGGGTGAGGGTGTCGGCGACGGCTTCAGCCTCGGCCTCGGCAGACTCCGCCCAGGTTTCCGGCTCCACTCCCCCGGTGTCGGGGATATCGGGACCGTCCTGGATCTGGGCGGAAGCCGCAAGGCATGCGAAAAGCAGCAGGACCGATGTAAAAAGACGTTTCATCAGGCCCTGACTCCTCCGAACTGCGTTTCGATTATCTTCTGTGCCTCTGCAATCTTCTCCTTGAGGACCTCATCGCTGGAGGCCTCGCAGATGAAGCGGAGATAAGGCTCGGTGTTGGAAGGACGGATATTGAACCACCAGGCGGGGAACTCGGCGCGATAGCCGTCGAAGTCCATGAATGCGGTGGCCTTCTCTGCGGCGAGGAAGTGGTCGCGCACTGCGTCCATGGCGCCCTTCTTGTCTTCTACGCGGAAGTTGATCTCTCCGCTGTTGCGGTAGCGGGTGATCTTGTCGATCTCCCCTCCCAGGGTGAGGCCCTTCTTCTTGAGGGCGGAGACGATGCGGAGCACAATGATGGATGCCAGCATGCCGCTGTCCGAATAGAAGAAGTCCTTGAAATAGTAGTGGCCGGCGAGCTCACCGCCCCACAGGCCGTCTATCTCGCGGAGCTTGGGAGCAGCGAAGGCGCGGCCGACACGCCATGTGTGCATCTCTGCGCCGTATGCGGCAAGCCACTCGCCCACCGCCTTGGAGGAACGGATCTCCTGGAGCACGCGGGGGTTCTTCTCTCCCCTCTCGTCGCAGAAATAGTAGGCCATGAGGCCGATGACGAGGTCGGGGGCCACGAAGCGTGCCTGCTCGTCCACGAACATCACGCGATCTGCATCTCCGTCGTAGATGACGCCTATGTCTGCGCCTGTCTTCTTTACGAGCTCGCGCAGGGGCTCCACGTTCTTGGGAATGAGGGGATTGGGCTCATGGTTGGGGAAGCGGCCGTCGAGAGTGTCGAAGATATATGCGGGAGCGTCTCCGTAAATCTGCTTCACGAAGAGGCTCGACATGCCGTTGGAGCAGTCGATGGCGAGCTTGAGGTTGCTGTAGTCGCCCTTGTACTTCTTGAGGAACTCGATATAGTCGGGCTTGATGTCGATTTCCTTGACGACGCCCTTCTTTGCAGCGACGGGGGTGGGATGACCCTCGTCTATCCACTGCTTGATCTGGCCGAGGCCGGTATCCAGGCCCACGGGGAGGGCGTTCTCGCGGGAGACCTTCATGCCGTTGTATTCTGCGGGGTTGTGCGATGCTGTGATCTGCACGGATGCCTTGTAACCGTAGTTTGCGGTACCGAAGTACACGAGCGGCGTGCTGCTGAGGCCTATGTCATCCACATTGGCGCCGGCGTCGGTGATACCCTTGATGAGGTAGTCGTGAATCTCCTGCGAGGAAACGCGGCAGTCGCGGCCGACGAGGACGGTATCGGCATTGAGCAGCCGGGGAAGGAAATAGCCCACCTTGTAGGCTATGTCTTTGTCGAAATCTACGTTATAGATTCCGCGAATGTCGTAAGCGTGAAATGCACCCATTGTTGTATTGTTTAGTGTTTGATGATTCTTGTAACCTACAAATATAATATTTTTTGGACAGAAGTAAAACAATACCGGCGGCGGAGCTCAACACCCGGCCGCCGGCATACTCAAATTCGGATTTTGTCTGGTTAGATGGATTTGAGTATTTATGTCTTTATTATTTATTCATAGTATTGGTACGTTACGGTAACGCTGTAAATGTAAATGTCGTTGTCATTTGACATGAAGAAGTATAGAGGCCTGTCTGCCGTACCAGTCCAGGTTCCGGTAGAGTTGTTGGTATTATTGCCGTTACTTGTGGTGTATGAGCCAATTGTAGAATTCTCTTCAACTGCCGCATAAGTGTAGTCGGAGGAAGGATAATGGTAGATATAGCTGTTGCCAGACCTTCTGCGAAGGCAATTGAATACTACCCTTGTTATCTCGTAGTCGCTGCGGCTGCAGGTGAAATGCAGAATATTGAAATACTCCTGGCTCTCACCATAAATATACCCTGTATTGTTGTAAGTTGTGTACTCAAAAAAGTAGTCCAGGGTCATGGTTATGGTATTGTTCGTGTACGACGTGCTTCCGTTGAAATTACCGGCGGAGAAGCTTGCCGTCTGGCCAGTCACCGCCCTTCTGAAGTTGAGGGTATAACGCTGGCCGTTTTCGATTACTGTATCATACAGGTCGGCAAGGGAAACCTGGGCATAATGATAGCCATTAGCTCCGTTTGAATCATTGCCGTTATAACGGAAATAGACAACACCATCTTCCACACCATCGCCCCACTTTGACAGAGTAATCGTTACATTATCCCGACTTGTATAGAGGTTTTCGGTCGTAAAACGAGTAGAATAACTGCTGTTATTGACATAATCACTATCCGAATACGTATTCTTATAATAAGCATATACATAAGTTCTGTTAGAGCTTGGCCTTCTCGTTCCCGCGGCCAGGCTCGACCCGGAAGTCAGCACGAAGCTGGTAGGACGGCTGACGGAAAGCGTAGCCTCGTTGTAGTCTTCGTGACTGAGGGTGACGGAGCATGCGGAGAAGCGCTTGGTGGACTTGAGCGAGAATGTCCAAGTGCGGGTGCTGGCATTGTCGGGCGTGAAGGTGTAGGTACCGTCGCCGTTGTCCGTAAACAGGGCGTTGGTTCCCGTGTTGCCGTCGAGGGTGAGCCCGTCGAAGCTGACGGTAATCGGCACCACAAGGCCGTCCACGTAGGTGAAGCTGAACGTAGTGGTCTTGTTCAGGCCGAGAGGCAGGGGTGAGGTGCCGAAGGTGAGATTGGTGAACTCGGCGCCGATGATGGTAGCCGTGGCCTCGTTGGAGGCGTAGAGCTGGGGATTCTCGCTTATGTTGACGGTGGACAGGATGACCTTTGCCTGGCTTCCCACGGCCCCTGTGGCCGTAAGGGCAAGGCTTACCTCCGGATTGCCCTCCTCAACAATGTAGTGATAATCATTGTTGTTGTATGTGGTCAGACGGGTAGTCACGGGAGTGACATGGTCTTCCCTGTACTGGGGCGTCAGGCCGATGAGCGTGACGGTAAGGATAGGCGGCAGCACCCGGTTGGATGTGGAAAGCCCCTTGTCCCTCGCCACCGTGGCATTTGCGCTTTTATTCAACGCATTGGAAGGATCCCACCACACTATGGGATCTCCGTTGTGCGCCACGTCCATCACGAAGGTGAATGTCGCATTGCCGTGCCTGTACACAGAAGTCGGGGTGAAGGCAAGGCTGGAGAACTCACGCTGGGCGTAGTTATAGAACAGGTCGTATGCATACGCATCGTTGAAGTAGTGGTTGTGCACGTATATGGTGCAGGCGTTCTGGGGAACTGTGGTCTTGAAATGGCAGTCGAAATAATTCCAGGTTTTGCCGCCGCTGCTTGTGGTGGGCAGCGCCTTGTACTGGGCCTCCGTAAGCGACTTCACATAATAGAATGCGGGGGAACTGTTGTTGGGGTCTGTAGAGGTGCCGAAATCGACGGGGAGGGAGTCTCCGTCCGGAGTAAGGCTGTAACCGTTCGGCTCTATGGTGAAGTCCAGGGGGAACACGGAACGGGAAAGGCCGGTGGGTATCATAATGCGCACGACCTCGGTCTGGCCGGTCGCTGCCATGACGTATTTCTGCTGGCAGGTGACGCGTATCTCCTGGCGGGGCGACGTCTTGATGATAACGTTACGGCTCATCTCGCGGCCGTTGTAACTTCCAGTTACGTGAATGGCCTGGGTACGCTCCTGGGTAAAGTAATTCTCGCTGTCTTTGTAAGACTCGTTCAGCTCGTAATAGATCATGCCCCATTTCTCTTCGGCGGGGTTGTCTATCTGGGCCTGGGTTGCGGCTACCCAAGCGTTGTTCTGGCGCACGTACTGGATTACGTTGTTGCTGTTGTCCTTGGAAATCCAGACCCGGTAACCGCTGCCCTGGGTCTTGAACGCAAGCACGCCCTGGCTGGAGGCCTGGGACGGGGTAAGTTCAGTGAAAACGCCGGTATTGGTATTTACGGTTCCCACCTTGATGGTCACCAGTTCGTTGCCTTCCTTGTTGGCCTCGTACGTCTCGTCGGTGATGTTGGTAGGGATGTAGCGGAACATCACGGAGTCGAGCTGCGGCTGCACGTAGAACTTCTCTGTGAAAGACGTACCGATACTGGATTTACCGTCGGATATGTTGATGAGGTCCTGGTAGGTAGGGTCGCCGGAAACTGTGGCGGAAGAGGCTTTGGAGGCCTTGGTGATATCGGTTTCGCCGGAACCCGCCTCGATATCCAGAAGGTGCACGGTATAAGACTGGTTGCGGAGAATCGGAATGGCCACGCCCTCGGTGTTGACGATGTCAAGGGCGTAGTACTTTTCGCCGTCGCTGACGTCGTTCTGGTCTATGCGTTCGGCAAGTATTATGATACGGGTGGCACGGCGATCCGACGAAGGCATGGTCCTCTCATAAACGTACAGGACGTTGTTTTGGGGATTGGAATTATCCCAGACCTGCATGTCGGACAATACCGGAATCGATCTGTCGGAATGTCCGGCGGCCGGATAATAATCGTAGGACTGGTTCGACGGCGAGAAGCCCTCGTAATTGAAAGGGGCGCTGGTGACCAGAGTATCGGCGGGATTGGTCGAGTCGATTCCGTACCTCTGGTAATTCATGAAGAAATTCTCGAAGTAAACGGGAGTCTCGTCGTCGTCATCGGCGGGCTCGGGAATCGGGCGGCCTTTGCTGTTGGAGGTATAGGGATTGGACAGGATGGGCGCTATGACGCCTTCCGCCGGAGCGTACGCAAGGGCGAACTTCTTGATTGTCACCAGGTGATGCTCATTCACGCCCTGGGTTCCGACCAAAGGAGTCAGGTTGCGCAGATACACACGGGCGAAGTTCCTCACGAGGATGATGGGGTCGGGGAACTGCGCCATGGTCTCCGGCGTAGCGACATAATTGTTTCCGGATTTCGTGGCCTTTACGCCGTTGGGAAGGATTATCTTCTGCCAGTAACCGTCGTTGTAGGACTCGGTGCGCTGGGACCTTATCTTGGAAAGGACGTTCTCCTCGGTATCCATACTGCCGGAAATAGGAGGGCTGCTGCGCAGGGCGGTGGGACAGTTGGCTATGAAATGCAGTCTGAGGCGGCTGTCGCTGATGGAGATGGTGGCGTTGATGGTGTAAAGTGTGGCCGGGTTGCTCGGGTCGTAATTGGCCGTAGCCTGTACGACGGTGGCCTTCACCCACTCGTTGAAGTAGCCGCTGCCGCCGAAGACAGCGATGTAGAAACCGTTAGGATCGATGGTAGGGTTGGTCCCCATCGTCTTTGTGTCCGGGTTGTCACAAGGTACCGCAACCTTGAACGAGAGTTGCACGGGCGTGCCCTCCGGAGCCAGATCCGAAGGCATCTCCGGTTCTTCCCGGATGCAGCCTGCAAGCAGGAGCAGGGCAGCAAGCATTATGTATCCAAAACGTCTCATTTCTTCCTTACGGTATTAAGTGCCTCGTCGCCCCAGGTATAGACAGTCTTGCTGGAGGCTTTCTCGTGTTGCGTATCTTCCCAGAACCACTCGTCGTAAACGCAGCGGGCCCAGTGGACGCCGGTGCCCAGGGTGGAGCCGTTGGAGTTATAAACGGTCATGGCGGAAGCTTCCGCGTAGGTCTTGTACGCCTGGGTGCCGTCGGTAAGCGGGAACACGGCGCCCGCGGAGCACCAGTAGCCGCCGTACCTCACATCGCTCTCGGCAGAGAACAAGGCCGGAATCTTTCCCTTCTGGGAGAGGGTGACCATATATTCAATCTCCGCCCTCGTGGGGAGCCTCCACCTGCCTGCGGGGTAGCCGTCTTCCTGATAGGTGGCGCACCTCTGAAGGGCGACGGCACGGGTCATGGAACTGGAGGTGCCGAAGGAAGATGCGATACGGAAGGAAGGGGCGATGAACACATTGTGGTCTTCGTCCTCCTGGGCGGGGTAATAATTCTCCATCCTTCTGGTGCTGCCGTCGGCGATGTCCGTACCCTGGGCGAAATCATCGGCGGTCAGACCGGTAGTATAGCTCACACCTGCAGACGTTGCGCGCGGGTCGCCCAACACATCGTTACGCAGCGCGCTGCCCACGTCCGTGGGAAGAACGGAAGTTTCCACAATGTACATGTTGAAATTCGTGTTCTTACGGTTGGAACTCTGGTCGGTGGTGGTTCGCACCCCGTTGATGAATACGTATCCGTCTTCCGTCGTATGGCCTTTTGAATTGGGCGTTCCGTTGTCGCTGTTTCTCTGCGGCTTGATGATGATGGCGGGACGCTGCTCCACTATCACGTCCACAAAGTAGTTGTCCGACTCGCTCTGGTGCCGCACGCGGAAACGGAGCGTGTAAGGGGCGACGTCGAAGTTGGAATCGGCCATGGTACGGTTGAGGGTGTGGCTCACCGTTATCGACTCGCGCTCATTGACCGTAATCGTCCATCCGGAGGCACTTGACACGGGTGTCGGAGGGTCGGTGGAATAATCGGGATGCACGGCCTGTACCGATGATAGGTCAAGATTGTCTGTGTACGGATTGTAAACGCTTACGTTGGTGCCGATATAATTGCTTTGATCGTCTACGTGCGCCGGCTGGTAGGCATTCGTGCCGTCCATCTGGAAGCCCTTGACCTCCACGTCGTGGCTGGACTGTATGGGGATGATGATCTGGTCCTGGTCGAAGAGCACATACTCGGTGGTAGGGATGTTGAGGTAGCGCGTGGTGATGACGGTGGCGGGCACGGAGGTCACGCTCGTAATGTTCTCCGCCGTGCTGGTATCCATCTGCCCGCTCCAGTTGGCGATTGCATAATGGATTTCGACCTGCGGGGGATCCGCCTGCTCGGTGCCGAGGATCTGTACGTCTATGGATATGTGGTACCAGTGGTTGCGCTCGAGCGCGTTGCCAAGGAACGGGATCTTGTAGTAATACTTCCTGGTGACGTTGTTGTACTCCCAGGGTATGATGAGCTTCATGTAAGGCTCCATTGCGGAACCGGTCTCCCAGGTGAGGGGATATGTGTAGAAAGGTTTCTCGGCGCCGTTCAGGGTGGTGGAATAGACGGGAGAGGCCACCACGGAGACGTTCTGCCCGCTGCCGCGGCTGCGGTCCCTGGTGGTCCCGGTATCGTACAGAGGCTTGTCCAGATATTGAGAATAGACTATGGGCTCTCCGGGGGCGTAGGTCGCGGTGGCGGTCGCAGGCATGCTCACGGGGTCCGCACCCAGGGTAGCCTTGCGCATCGCATAGACCATATAGACGGTCATGTTGTCCGTGACGGGAGTCCAGGAGCTGTCTCCGGAGGCGTTTTCCGCCACAGTCACCTCGAACGTAACTTTCGCGGCCACGCGCTCGAGGCCCACGTTGGCATACACGGGAGTGGAACCTCCGGCATGGCCGAGGGAGACAAGCTGGTCGCCTGTCATCACGAAACTGGTCTGGGGAAGGGCTTCCCAGTTGGGGGCGGGAAGCACGGAGTTCTTGATCTGGGTAAGGGTCCTTGAGCCTGCAGTGCCCTCGTAAGTGCCGGTGAAGTTGGCGACCACGAACAAGCCGCTCTTCGCGCCTGCGCCCAGCGTACCGAAGATATCTTCCAGTTCGTTGGGGTTGGTCTGGATTTCGACCATGGTGCCGGAACGGATGGCGCCGATCACTTCCTTCACGACACGGAGATTGTCCTCGTCGTAGAAGAAGATGTCTATGGTGTTGCCGATGTAGTTTTCGTTAAGGGCGGCGTTCCCGTTTCTTGGCGCCTTGGTCTCGGCTCCTTCCACATACAGGTTCAGGACTATGGCCTGGCCTTTCCTGTCCGAAGTGAAAGCCTCCGAAACACAACCCGAAAGCGAAAGCGCAAACAGGGCAGAGAGGGCTATATATGATATTCTAGTTCGCATCCAGTACTAGTTTTATGTTCTTTCTGTTGAATTCCGAATTCGCATCGTGCCACTCCCCATTGAAATAGATCGAAACACTGAAATACAGTGTCTGGGTTGAGCTCGGAACACGGGCTGGATTGGCCCTCACGGTGAACTCGGTCTTGCCGTCATCGGTCATCACGTCGATTTCGCCGGAGGTGGGTTCGATGATGAAATAATCCGTGGCGGTGAAGGGGCTGGCCATCACCTGCCAGCGGCCGGATGAGGGAGCCTCTATGTAAAAGCGGCCGGTGAAGACATCGTTGCGGGTATTGAATCGCATTGTCTTGGCGGACCACTCGTCTGTGGTGGGAGGGACTGCGGAATCTCCTGTACCGCGATAGAACGCAAGGACGCCGTCCTTGAACGTGCCGCTGCGCGCGGCTATCGAATGGTCGGAATAGTCCCAGTCGTATTCTTCGTACTCCCAGGGAAGTGCGGTGGTGATTATTTCCATCGTACTCTGCTTGAACTGGAGCATGAACGAGTATTTCGTTCCTGCTGCCATGCCGGTCGAGTTCTGTTTGAAAATCTGCTGGTTGTCCAGGATTATGCTGGCCGTAAGGTCGTCGGAAACCACGTCGTGGGAATCCACTATGTTGTACTCGACCGTAATCTGTGCCCCGCTGAGTTCCACGTAAGTCTGGGGCCACATGAGGATGAAAGAGGTCAGGTTCTTGACCAGTGTGGTATCTACGAATTCCTGTCCCGCAGGGTCTGCGGAAGTGTACAGCACTACATCCGTGGAAGAGATGTTGCTTGTGGTGACAGTGGGATTCGCGGAAGTGAAGGCTATTGACGCACTGCGCTTGTTCTTCATGCCCGTGAGCGTGACGGTCTTGAGCAGTATCGTATTGTGGGAGGTGTTCTTCACCGTAAGGTTGAGGGCGGTGAAGAGGTGCTGGAGCTGAAGGTCCACGGAAGTGCCGGGGACGTGGTCTGCCGCGGCGATGGTATTGACTCCCGAATACATGAAGTCGTACTGGGGAGTGGACGTGTTCATCTCCAGGGGAGTAGGGATGGAGAGCGTGCGGGTTGCGGGAGCGAAAGTGGCGCCGCAGAAACCCGAGTCGGTAAGGTCCAGTCCGGAATCGTAACTGAGCCAGGAGAAGAACTCATGCGTACCGTCGGTTGTCCAGGGATACAGCCTGTCGGACGTGTAATCCCAGATCGGTGAGCCTGAGTAAACGATTTCCTCATCGATGTAATAAGGGCCGTCGCCCATCCACGACGCAGAACCGGTGAATCCGGAAAGGGCGTCAAGGACATGGAGCTTGTTGCCGTTGGTCTTGAGCGCGTTATCATCCATGAGTGCCCTGGTGACAGGCGCTTCCTGCGGCGAGAAGGAAATGCTCTCGCCGGCCACCTCCGGTTTCTTCTCGCAGGAGAAAACCGTCAGCAGAGCCAGTAACAGGTATGCGGTTCTTCTTCTCATTGTTCTATTCGACGACGAGTCCACCTTCCTGCTCCAGCCAACCGAGAGCCGAAGCTGTGAACGTGATGAGGTTGTCCATCCCTATGCTGAGGGTGTAAATGTACTTCTTGCCGGGTTCCCATTCGTCTATGGTTCCGCCGAGATGAATGGTGACCGGTGCGTTTGAGAAAGAGTCTGCCTGTCCGGAGATGGTCTGGGTGATGCTGTAGCCTACGGTGATCGAGGCGTTGGGACCCAGTTCCTGGGGCAGGAAAAGGAAGGAGCATACATCGATGGTGTCGGGCACGTTGCCTGCGCCGTAAGTGAGAGCCGTCGATGAGCTTGAAAGCGAATAACTGTGTTCCGACTCGTGGTTGTCCCATGCGCCGCCTGAATAGTCGGCCACGGAATAGATGCCGCCCAGGGCGAGAGAGGTCATCGTCAGGGAAACGGTGTTGGAGCCGGTGGAGTAATAATCGGCCGCCTTAACCCTGAACACCACCTGCGAGAGGGCGTGCGAGAATGTGAGGGGAACATAGTCGGGGTGGGATGCGCAGTCCGCTACCGTCGCCGTGGCGTAACAGAGATCGGTGGTCATCTGCGTATTGTTCTGTATGGTGTAGTCCGTTACCGAGAGGCCTCCGGAGCTGAGTGATGCGCCGCTTGCATCGGAAGGACTGAAAGCGTGGAATGTGAGGGAACCTGCGAGCGGCCAGTACTGGCTGACGGAGGTTGTCCAATAGTCGATGGCGGATGAATAGGTTGCGGCGAGGTCTGAGAAGTAAGTTGCGGTACCACCGTAGTACGCACTTATCATGAACGACTCGGAAGTCGGATAGGTGGTGCCGGTGATAATCGCCTTCGTGGCCTTGGCTACGACGGGTGTAAAGCGTATGGTACCGGCATTTCCGTCGATATCCGTACGGGAGCATGCCGAGGCCAGGGCTACACCTATAATAATAATATATATATTAATCGTGCGTCTATTCATCGCCGAGTATGATTTCCCTTGTCTCGGTCCAGTCTGTGACGGTAGCTGCAAGCTCCGACTCCTCCATACCTACTGCAAGGCGGAATGTGTATTTGTTGTCCATGGCCCACCTGGTGCAGTAATCCGCAAGACGGATGGACGAGGACTGGGGAAGAGAATAAGTTATATCGGATATGATCTCTCCGGTGTACGTGTTGGTAATGCTGGAGCGGATGACTACATGGTGCCATTCTTCGAGCATAGCATCTCCCGGAATTACCTGGGGGATGAATAGCATCGTGCCGATTACCGTAAGGATGGGGTTCTCGTAGCGGTCGCAACCGAGTACGAGGCCTTTGTCGCCTCCGAACACTTTGTAGCGGGACCTGCGCGACGGGTCTGTCGTCCATCCGAGGGGCTCCTGCGTGAAGTGCCCTGCGGAAATGACTCCGCTCACGAAGACAGAATCCAGGACTACGGTTATGACATTGGCCTGAACCATCTGCTTATCCGATTGTGAAAAAGAATAATGCTTGAGTGGACGTGCTTTGATGCAAATCTGGCTGAGTGCGTGGCTGAATACTACGGGTACAGCTACGGAGTGGCTGAGACAGTCCTCATTGACTTCCGCAAAGCAGAGATCCGTGAACAGGTCGTCCCTGCTTTCAATCGCCCAGTCTGCCTCAACGCCGTGATCGGCGCTGACGGTCATTCCCGGGACTGCCGGGGAGCCGGCGTAGAAGTGTATGTGGCCCGTATCCGGCCAGTAGTGGTCCCTCGCCGTCTTCCATGTGACTGATTCGCGGTCGAAGGAGACTTTCTCGCTTTGTACGTAAGGGACGCCGGCCGATTCTTTCTTGCCGTCCGAATACCAGACCGCCTCCACGACGAAGGGTTCATCGATAGGATAACTCGTCGTCGATATAATGCCTTTGGTGGTATGCGAAGCGACCGCCGAGAAAACCATCAGCTGGGCCCCTGCAGGGTCCGGGATGTTCTCAGAACAGGACGCCAGGGCAATCACGGCCATGGCAATTATGGACAGTCTTACATTCATCTGATTGTCTTTTCATCCCCTCTCCGGACGGGGCACGCGGCCCCGTCCGATCGGAGATGTATTATAAACAATCGATTCTCAAACCATTACAGCAGGCCTGCGTTCACGGCGTCGATGGTGATGCCGGTGATGTCTTCAGTTTCCCAGCCTTCTACGACAGGCGAGAACATGATCTCGTTGTTGGCGCCGTCGAGGGAGATGCCGATGTGGAAGACATAACGTTTGCCATTCTGGAAGGTGTTGCCGGAAACACGGTTGTAGAGGGGAATGGTAACGGTCTGGTTGGGAGTTGCAGGATAATCGAAGCCGTTGATGGAGTAGGCTGCGATTGCGTAGGTGACCTCGATTGCCTGGTCTGCGGCAGTGCCGGTGACGATGCCCTCAGGGACGACTACGAATGCTGCGCTGTTGTCGATTGCTGCTGCGAAAGAGCCGGCGGAAAGGAAGCTCTCGGTGGTTGCGAGCACCTCGCTGCCGGAGAAGGAAGTGAAGTCGGTGTTGGTGTTGATGTTGCTCCATGTACCCTTGCCGGTGGATGTGCCTTCACGATAGTTACCGCTGGTCTTCATGTTCTTGAAGACGACGTTCTTGATGGAAATCTTGCCCTGGAGGGAAGTGGTGGTGGTGGCGTCGAATGCGGTTACTGCGATCTGGCTGGTGATGTGCTTGAACACGAGGTTGACAGTCGGCTTGTTGGCAGCGATCTGGGCGACGGTGTTGGCCACGAGGGGATCGATCTGGGTGCCGATGGTGGTGCCGAGGCTGATGCCGGTGAGGCTCACGCTCTTGGGATCCGCATCGCTGATGAACTCTGCGGTGAGGGAGCCGGGATAGTAGGCGTAGAAGTCAACGGTACCGGTTGCAGGCCAGAGGTAGGTGCCGGTGGTAGCCTTCCAGTCGCCGCCCTGCTTGGAGATGTTCACATCGTTCATAAGGGGATGTGCATAGTCGGTCTGGTAGTCGGCTCCGTTGCCGTCAAGGTCTGCGAAAGCGAAGACGTTGAAGCTCTCGGTCTCGGGGAATGCGAGCTGCTCGGGAGAGTCGCTGTCGGGAAGGATGAGTGCCTTGGTGGACAGTGCGTTGGGAGCGAAGCTGATCTCCTTGTCGTTGCTGAACTCGATGTCAGTCTTGGTGCAGGCTACCAGTGCTGCGATAGCGGTTGCGATGATAACTAATTTTTTCATGGTATTTGTGTTGTTAATTGTTTGTTACTGAGTGATTAATAAAACTAGTTGGCGTCATTGGGGACCTCATACTCGCTGCTTGTAGTAGCCTCCCAGTCAATGATGTCAGGAGAGTACAGGATTTCGTTGATGGAGAAGACCAGGTTGAGATTGTACTTGGTGTTCGCTGCGAAAGCAGTGAGAGCTTCGCTGTCACCGGCGGTAAGATTGATGGTCTTGGTGGCGGTTGATTCTACGCCATTGTGAGCAACCTTATACGTAACGCTGATGATATCCTGAGCTGCGGTAAGGGTCTGGGGAATCACGAGGAAAGAATCACCCTGCTTTACGTAGCTGGTAGTGAGGGCGGGAGATGCGGCGGAAAGGACGGTGCGGGTGGCATCGGTGGCAGGCTCGGTCCAGGTAACGGTCGGCGCATTGGTAAGGTCGTCGGCAACGGTAAGGGTTGCATTGTCGTCAACTGTTACAGAGAGAGCGGTGATGGTGAAGGTGTAATCCTGAGCCGCATAGTCCTTGTCGGTCTTTGCATAAACAGCGATCTGGGAGAGGGCGTGATGGAAAACGACGGGAACACCGTTGTAGGTGGCTGTGTTATTGCCATCAGCATCGTAGTTGGTGGTGTTGGCGGTAGCTTCCACAGCATCGCTCCACATAAGGTCATCAACCCAGGAACCGGTGGTTGTCTGGAAGTTGGTGACGGTCAGGGTAGCTTTGTTTGCAGCCACGGAGATGGCAGCCTTGCTGCTTACGTTTGCATAAGGGGAATAGCCCATGAACACCAGGGATCCGGTGAGAGGCCAGTAGTCAACACCGGCGCGGTTTCTCCAGGCTTCGCTACCTACGGTGCTGGCAGCATCCACACCATAAGTGATCTGGGTTGCAGCGCTGGCGCTTGAACCAATCCACACGCTAGCTGAATGGTTCGTGCTCCAGTCATCTGCCTGATAGAGGCCCCAGATACCGAATGCGGGATCGGTGGTAGCGTAATAGGCAGTGTTGATAATTGCCTTGGTCACGGCATTCTTGCCGGTGACGGCGTTGTAAGAGATCTCCTTCTGGTTGGTAGTGTCGATCTCATTCTTGGTGCAGGCGGCGAGCGCTACGATCGCGGTGGCTGCGAGGAAGAAAAACTTTTTCATAATAATGAGATTTGTTTATTTGTTTAACTTGTTTTTTCTGTAATCGTTCTGATGATTAGTCAAGGATGCTAACTGTGGACATTTCAACTTCCACCCAGTCGGTGACCTGAGGATCGAAGAGGATTTCGTTGAGCTTGAAGTTGAGGGTGTAGTTGTACTTCTTACCAGGCTCCCAGGCAGCAACTGCAGCTGCGGGATCGTAATCGGTAGAACCTTCCTTGACCTTGGACCAAGGAGCGGGAACAGTCACGGTGCCGGTGATGGCAGCGCTACCGGTCTGCTGCATGGTGTAGTTGATGGTAATCTGCGTACCGGGAACTTCAGCAATACTGTTGGCGGGATCAGCGTCTACGTGGACGTAAGCATTCTGAGGGATCATGACATTAGCGGCACCATAAAGGTCGGCGGCCACATCCGAAGCAGCGTAATTAACAACCTGAGAAGTTGCATAGTAAGCCCAATCTTCGGTCTGAGCGGCATTGTCGGTCCATGTGAAAGCGTTGTTCGCATATGCGAGGTCGCCGGAAAGGTCGATGTTATTGAGGGTTACGCTGTTCAGCGTGAAGGTAACATCGGCGGAATAATCCTCATTGGTACGGGCACGGAACTGAATCTGGGAAAGGGCGTGCTTGAAGACCATAGGAAGTGCGTCGGCGCGGCGGGTGCCTGCGTTGGTGGCGAACATCAGGTCGACAGTCTTGTTGCCGGAAGCGATGGTGTAGTCGGCTATTGTAGCCTGAGGCTTGTCGTTGGTAGCGTCCCAACCGGTGGTGGAAGGAGCAACGGTAGAAGGGTGCACAGCAAGGAAGCTAATGGCGCCGGTGTAGGGCCAGTAGTAGTAATGATCAGCGTTTCTCCAAGCGAGCTCATGATTAGCGGCAGAAGCACCCTTAGTCCACTCAATGGTCAGGTTGCTCATGAAGTTGGAAGCGGCGGCGTCCGCAAACTCAGAGAAGTCACCGGCCTCGGACTGCCAGCCCCAGACCTGGAAGGTGTTGTCGGTGCCGTAGGTGGTACCGGAAATGATGGCGTTGTTGGCCTTGGTGGCCATGGAAGTAACGGCGGCGAAGCCGATTTCGTCTTTGGACTCTTTGTTGATGGTGTCAACGGTGAGCTTGTCGCATCCTGCGAGCACTACCAGTGCTGCGGCGAGAATCAATTGATTTGTTTTCATGATGAATTGATTGTTTATAAAAAGGTTTAACATAAAATATTGATTTTTAAATATTTATCGGGATATCTTCCTCATCCCAGTCATCGACGCCGGGCTGGAAGCCACCGCTTCCGTTGCTGCCGGGCTGAGGCTGAGGAAGGTCAATTTCTTCTTCAATGTGGATTATCTGGTCTTCGTAAGCGACGTCTGTGAAGAACTCGTCGGTGATGTCGCGGTGCCATTCAACCACGTCGCCGCCTACGGTCTTGATGATGATGGTAAGCCAGAGACGGCTCTCAACAGACGGGTTCTTGCCGAAGGTGTTGAACTGGCCGACGATGAGGTCGCTGTATTCCGAGTCGTTGCCGGCGGTCATGTCGAACATCAGGGTGACGTCGGTATCGGTCTTGCCCTGTTCCTTGGGAAGGCCGATGAAGTTGGAAGCGATCTGGCCGGTGAGCAGTGCGCGGGCGGATGCCATGTACTGCTCGTTCCTTATGCGGACGGAGATCTTCCAGGTTTCGATGATGGTTTCAGCGTTGGCCTCGATGACCTGCTCGCCGTCTATGTTCAGGACCTCGACATCCTGGTGGCTTACGAACAGGTGGTCGGGCTCGTAGATGACGGGGTTCTCCTGGATCTGCTTGAGGGCGAGGTCCCAGGCGCTGAGCTCGTCGGCCGTCTCGCCCCTGGTGACTGCGGAGGTGGCGCGGCGGATTGCGTTGAGGGTGCTGGTCTTGAGGGCCTGCGACACCTCGTTGGTGTATGCCTCGATGGAGTAGTAGTTGCGGTCGTTGCGGAGGAGGGTGGCCTGGGTATCGAAGTTATATCCGATGAACTTGTATTTTCCCGGAGGGAGGGATACGCGGCCGCCGCCTGCAGGGAGGTAGCACTCGGTCACGAGGTCGAAGGTCTCGGGATCGAAGAACATCACGCGCATCATCTCGGGCTCGGGCAGGTTCTGCACCTGGCCGTTCACCTGCACGTTGAGGCGGATGTTGAGACGGAGGTCGATGGTGGCGTTGCCATATTCAAGCGGGCGACGCTCGCAGCCTGTTATGACTGTGAGCGCAGCAAGGATGAATATGAAGAGACGCCTTCTCATCTGTCTGACCTCTGTTTAGCCGGCCTTCGCCTGTTGTTGTAGAACAGCCAGGTCAGCGTAAGCCTGGCGTCCGTAATGCCGAAGTACCTCCAGGTTCCCCTGTACTGGAACATGAGGTAATCGTTGTTGGAGCGGCCTTCGTAGTAACGGTACCGCGTATATAATGGACCGAATCCCACACCGGCGTTGAGGCTGAAGTTGCGGCCGAGGGTGATGCCGTAGCCGATGCCGAGGGCTCCGAGGATCTCCTCGCCCTGATAGCCTTTGCCGAAGAATTCGAAATCGTAATAACCGACGCCTGCGGAAGCGTAGGCGTACCAGCCGTCCAGGACCCTGCGCTCCTTGACGCCGTAGCGGAAGGGGTTGAGGAAGCTGCCGCCGGGATACCAGCGTCCGCCGATTGCGAGGTGCATGAGCTCGACGCACTCGGAGTTGTTGTTCCATGCGTGCCAGGGAGCGGTGACGAGATAGTCGGCGTAAACGCTCCAGTGCTCACCCACGGGGACCTCCACTCCGACGGTGGCGGGCACGGTGTTGTATCCGGTGAAGATGGTGGCGTATTCGAAGAAGAGGTTGGAAGTGACGGCAAGCATGGGGGTGCGGACGGTGTCCTCAGCCTCACGTACGTACGTAGTGTCTGCATGCGCGCGTACAAAAAAAGGCTCGACGGGGGTACAATATGCCGAACCGCCACCGAGGATCCCGAGGGACATGACGGCGGCAGATATAAGGGCTATGATTCCTTTGAGTGACAAAATCCGTTAACTATATCTAACCAGTTCGCTTATTCTACTTCGTAGAAAAGTGCTGCAAAGATATGTCAAATAAATCGATTATCGTTCTCTTTTTTGAAGTTTTTTTACACAAATTTTTTAAAATGTTTCGCAACACAAACGAAATAGCCATTGTACGCACGTGTGTACGCGTTTTTTATAATATTAACGAAACACGAAAGGGTTTCGGATGATTTCGGAATTTCGCTAATTTTTGCACCCCCGTACACCACACCCAGGCGCCTTATCGCCGGAGAACAGGAATAAATGCGGCCCGCCTTGGGAGCGGGCCGACGTAAAAGTGTATGCTTTTTCTTAGAAAGACAGGAGGAATCTGGGCAATATGGACCTGCCGCTGAAGCGCGGTTTGCTGGACGGCTCGGTGCGGTTCAGGGGGCGGAGAGGGCCTGCAGGGACCTCTATCCGGGCCCAGATCCCGAGTTCGCGCAGCTTGCGCACGAAAATACGCTCGAAGCAGTCTTCCGCTATCTTGCGGGTGAAATTCAGGTACATACGCCCTCCGAAGCTCACGCCGGCGCAGGATCCGGAGCGCCCGCGGGTGCGGCCAAGCACGAAGTTCAGGTCACGTATGTGCCGTGCCACACCCTCGGGAAGCTCCACGTTGCCTATGTTGGAAAAAGTGTAGGTGCCGTAGTTGTCTCCCTTGAGGAAGTTTATGAGATTGATTATGGGCTTCTTGATGAAGAGGGGGATGATCCGTATCCCCAGGTTGTCCTCCAGCTGCACGTTGGCGGCTATGCGGCGGGTAAGACGAGCCGGCTGCATGTAGAGGCGCTTCTGGTACTTGACCTCGCGGAGGGCGTCCTCGAAACTGTAATATCCGTTGCTCAGGTCGAGGCTCAGATAAACGTAGGACGAGAAGTTCCGGAGTGTCCTGCTGCCGAAAATGGGCCGCAGGTTGACGGGGAGTTCCATGCGGATATGCTGGCGCTTGCGGCCTTTCTGGGAGGCATGAACCTCCTGTAACGAGGTGAGCATCAGAGCTGAAAGCAGTTCGGTCACGGTGCATCCGAGTTCCTTAGCCTTGGCGTGGACCTGCTCCGAAGAAAAAGAAACGCTCATGGAATTGAGCACGTCGGGCAGCTCTTCGGTGCCCTTGATGTGCCAGGCCTTTTTCTCTTCGTCGAGGGCGCCTTTGGTGCCCGAGAACTTGTCGAAGCCGTCTTCAAGCTCCTCCGCTATCGGCTCGTCGTCTGGATTGTATATCCATTTGCCGTACTCCACTGCGGCGCCGCCGGAGAGCTTAAGATACTCGGCAACTGTGCTGAGCAGGAAGGTGAGGGCGCCGTTGCCGTCGGTAAGGGCATGATAGACGTCCAGGAATATGCGGGAGTCGCTGCAGCCGAGCTTGAACATGTAGCCGCCGTTGCGCTTTACGTCGATAGGGGCGAGGCGGCGGAATCCGCATACTGCCGGATCGTTATCCAGCTTCTGGAGGAACCACCAGAACAATCCGCGGCGAATCGAATAGCGGAAACTGGGAAAGCGCTTCATGACGCTCTGGAGGGCGTCGTCCAGAAGGGCCGCATCCACCGGTGCGTCGAGGGTTACCGCCATCCGGTACACCGTGGCGTATTTACGGGTACGGCAGGAAGGATATATTATTGCTGAATTCTCTAATCTTGTCCATTCAGGTGCTGTCATGGTTGTGCATTTTTCTGTTTGGCGATGCAAAATTACATACGCGGGTACGGTCGCACAAAAAAGAGGGACGAAAGGCATATTTTTGTGACCAAATCAGCAAAATTGTGACAAAAACCCAGAAAAGTTGTGACGAAATCAAAATAATGTTTATCTTTGTCACAACAAAATTAGTGACGAATGAAAACATTTCCAAGGGCGCTTACCCGCCTTCCGTCAACCTTCATACACATGGCCGCGCTTCCCGTGAGCTTCCTTGTGGGGGCGCTGGTTTACGAGCCCGCGGCCCTGAACAGCCTGATGGGCGCGGGAGACAGCTACGCCGGCATGACCAGCGTGGATTCCTTCAACACAATCATCTGCGCCGCCATCATCCTGCTTGTAATGGCCATCTCGCGCATGACGCTCTGGCTCATCCGCAGGCACTTCCCCGCCGGAATGTGGCAGTATTTCTTCTGGTGCATCATGGAGATTGTCGTCTGCTGCGCCTTCACCGGAATGTACCTCGTGCTGATGGACCACGCTTACGACGGCGGCTTCTTCTACTACTTCGGCCGCAGCGTCACATCCATCGGGTCAATACTGGTATATCCATATCTGGTGCTCGCACTGCTTTACATGGCGCTGGACGAGCCGCGCACCGGCCCCGTAGAGGGGAACGTCCGCCTCAAGTTCTACGACAACCGCCATCAGCTCAAGTTCATAACGGAGGCGTCGTCGGTGCTGTACATCGAGTCGAACGAGAACTACATCGTCATACATTACCTGGACAACGGCATGGAGAAGCGTTTCCAGGTGCGCAATTCCATGAAGAGCATCGAGCCACTGTGCGAGCAGGCGGGTTTTGCGCGCACCCACCGCTGCTTCATCGTCAATCCGCGTCACGTAAAACTCATACGCAAGGAGCCCGGAGGCACCAACGTAGCCGACCTCGGCCTCGCGCATGAAGACGGCATCCCCATCTCCAAGAAGTATTACGACAGCATAGCGGCGCTGCTATAGCCGCATCACACAGAAATCCCGGGAGTCTTTCAGGCCCCCGGGACTTGTATGTTGCACTTTGAGCTCTATTGCGATACGGTCACGAGGCAGTAGGACTTGAGGTCCCCGTCTTCCGCGGTAACCTTTACGTGGGCGGTGCCGGGAGCTATGCCGGTAACCACGCCCTCCTGGGTGACTGTCACTATGCTCTCGTCAAGGCTGGCCCAGCTGACGGAGGGATTGGTGGCGTCTTCCGGAAGGAGGGTGAGTTCGAGGAGTTCGGACTCCCCTACCGCAATGTGCAGGGTCTGGGGGATGTAAAGCATCTGGACGTGGATGAACGCGGGAAGGACGGTGATGCTGCAGCTGTCCGTAAAACCGCCTTCCTCCGTGGTTACGGTTATCTCCGCCGTACCCTCGCCCTCGGTCGTGAGCACTCCGGAAGCGTTGACTGTGACTACGGACTTGTCTGAACTGCGCCAGGCGAGCTTCTTGTTGATGGCAGTCTCAGGCAATACCGTGGGCTGGAAGATGTAGCCGTCTCCGAGGTACAGCGACAGCTCGTTGCAATCCAGTTTGACTCCGGAGACGAGTTCCTCCCTGTAGCCGCGGACCAGGACCTCGCAGCTGGCGAGCAGGCCGCCCTTTACGCTGCGGGCGGTGACGGTTGCGGTGCCGGGAAGAACGGCGGTGACTGTGCCGGAAGAAGATACCGTTGCCACGTCCTTGTTGTCTGTGTACCACTGTACGGCGTCCTCGGCGTCCGAAAGGAAGTGCACCTGGAGGGTCTGGGTGTCCCCCACCGCCATGAACAGGCTGTGAGGCTCGAGGACTATGCGGTCTATGTGTATGTCCGGGGTGCAGCCGGCCGCGACGAGCAGGACTGCAGCCATGATATTCCTGATGCTCATGCCGCAAAGATAAGATTTTTTATTATATTTGTGGACTTGATGAATTACATTAATTCTAACATACCAATATGAAAAAACTCTTTTTGACACTCTCTGCGTTCACTCTTGCAGCATTGTGCTACACAGTTTCCGCACAGGAAGTCGAGGCCGCAACCGAGGCAGCCGTTGAGGCAGCCGCAGCAGCAGCCGAGCCCGAGAAGGAAATGAAGACAGGATGGAGCTTCGGCGTCCTCCCCACCGCAACATTCTCTGCCGACAACGGCTTCCAGGCCGGCGCTTTCGGTGACGTCTATTACTACGGAGACGGCAAGACATACCCCGATCCTCTCCACAAGATCAGCTGGGAGGCCTCATACTTCATCAAGAGCCACCGTATGCGTCTGTACCTGGCTTACGACTCCAAGTATCTCATCCCCGGCATGCGCCTCAACGCATCCGTAACCTATATGAACGACCCTCTGTACAGTTTCTGGGGTTTCAACGGTCCGGCATCCTTCGACTCGGGCGTCCCGGCAAACTTCACCACGGTCGATTACGCTCTCTGGGGTAACAGGAATCTTGTTTACAATTCCAACAACATCAATTACTACGGCATGAGCCGCCAGATGCTCCGCGTGCTCGCCAATGTTCAGGGCCGCATCACCGACAACCTCAACTGGGCGGCCGGCGTGAATTTCTGGCACTGGACCCTCGGCGACATGAAGGATCCCGCAGTCGATGCCAACAAGGACGGCAACAAGACCAATTACGACCACAACCTCACCCTCTACAAGAAGTACCAGGAACTCGGAGCCATCAAGCCCGAGGAGGCCGCAGGCGGTATGTCCCTTGAGCTCAATGCCGGTTTCGTATTCGACACCCGCGACATGGAAGCAGCTCCCAACCGCGGTATCTGGGCGGAGGCTTACCTCAACGGCGCACCCTATTCAGGAAACCCCGCCACCGGCCTCTACAGCCCTTACCTCAAGGCCTGCGTCTATTTCCGCCATTACATCGACATCCCCATCCATCTTCCTGCAGGAGATCCGGTCTTCGCATACCGTCTTGCATGGCAGCAGACCATTCTGGGAGAGACCCCTATCTACATGATCCAGAACAATCCCCTGCTGGTCCAGCGCAACATGATTTCCGAGGGCTTCGGCTCATCCAACACCATCCGCGGTCTGCGTGAGAACCGAATCCTGGCAGACGGTATGGCGTGGGCGAACACCGAGCTCCGCATCAAGATTGTCAACTTCAAGCTCTTCAACCAGTATTTCTACCTGGCTACCAATCCGTTCTTCGATGCAGGTATCATCACCAAGCCTTACCGTGCAGACATCCTCAACAAGACCATCGAAGACCCTGCACTCGGCACCATCAACGGATACGACGGCGGCAGCACCATCTACAATCCCGACAGGATCAAAGACCTGGTCTATAGCGCCGGTCTTGGCCTCAAGCTCGCGATGAACCAGAACTTCATCATCTCCGCCGAACTTGCCAAGTGCTTCACTCCCGGCCTCGACGGCGGTCTCTGGATCGGAATCGGTATCAACTATCAGTTCTAGCGGCTGATCGCGGCTGACCGCGGCTGACCGCCGGAGAACTTACGACAGCTGCGTGTAGGCGACTTTTCCGACGAGTGTGGTGGGAAGGGAGTCGCGGACCTCGATGACGTACGGCATGGCGTACTTGGCGATGTGCTTGCGGCAGTGGGCCATGATGTCTTCGATGAGCTCGGGGCTGCTCTGCACGTCCTTCTTGAGCACCACGAAAGCCTTGACTTTCTGCATCTTGTACGGGTCGGGCACGCCGATCACGCAGCTGCGCTGCACGGCGGGATGGCCTTCGAGAATGTTCTCGATCTGCGAAGGATACACGTTGTAGCCGCTCGTCACTATCATCCTCTTGATTCTCTGGCGGAAGTAGATGAAGCCTTCATCGTCCATCACGCCGAGGTCTCCGGTATGGAGCCACACGTGGCCGTCGGCATGCTTCTGCAGCGTCTGCCTGTTCTCCTCCTCATGGTTTATGTAGCCGAGCATCATCGAAGGACCGGTGAGGCAGATTTCGCCCTCCTCGCCGTAAGGAACCTCGTCGCAGGTGCCGGGCTTGCAGATCTGGAAGTATGTGTCCGGGAACGGGATGCCTATGCTGCCCTCCTTCTCCTTGTCGTGCGGAGTGAGGCAGCAGGCCGTGACGCATTCGGTGGTGCCGTAGCCCTCGCGCACCCGAACGGTGGCGTGATGGTCGGCCAGGAACTTGTCGAACTTCTTCTTGAGCTCGATGGTAAGGGAGTCGCCGCCGGAGAACACGCCGCGCAGGCAGCTCAGGTCGGCCCCGTCGAGGTATTCGTTGCGGGTGATGGCCTCGAACAGCGTGGGCACGCCGGCAATGAAGTTGGGGCGCGTCTTGCGGATGAGCTGGGCGTAACTCTTTACGTTGAAGCGGGGTACGAGTATCGAGGTGCCGCCGGCATAGAGAACGGTGTGGATGCATACGCCCAGGCCGAAGCCGTGGAACACAGGCATCGCGGCAAGCATGCGGCAGTGATGGACATCCTCCATGCTCATCTCGCAGGTCTGGTAGGCCAGCGCGTTGAAGTTGAGGTCGGACAGCATGATTCCCTTGGTGACGCCGGTGGTGCCGCCGGAGAAGAGCACGACGGCCTCCTTGAGGTAGTCCTTCTTATAGATGTACTCCCCTTCGAAGCGGGCGCCGTTTTTGCGGAACTCCTTCCAGCTGATGGTGGAGCCGTCTTTGGCGAGCTTGGGGAACTTGCTCTCCGTGAGGAGCTTCTGGCCGACGCTGAGGGGGAAAGGCAGTTCTTCCGATACGCGGCAGATGATAAGCTTGCTCACCGGGCGCTGCGCGCAGACGTCGATGAACTTGCCGTAGAACTGGTCCAGGGTGACTGCTATGTCGCACTGCGCCTCGTTGAGGTAATAGACTATCTCTCCGACTGCGGAAAGGGGATGCACCATCGATGCGATGGCGCCGATGCGGTTGAGGCCGTACAGGCAATAGACTGCCTGCGGGACGTTGGGCAGGCACACGAGCACACGCTGGCCCGGCATTACGCCGAGGGCCTTGAAGGACCGGGCGGTGAGCTCGATCTCCTCGGCCATGCGGGTGTAGCTGATCCTGCGTCCCATGAAGGTGAGGGCGGGATAATCCTTCTCTGCGGCGGCAATGTCCAGCACTGCTTCCGCCATGGATTTCTCGCTGTAGTCCAGGGTAGGGGGGACTCCGTCGTAGCTGCTGAGCCACGGCGCTTTTACGTTGCTATAGTCGAATTTCATAATTCAATGGGAGTTGCTGCGGGCTCGTCCAGGAGCTCGGGATGGGCGAAGATGTGACGGACGAGGTTGAGGGTCTTGGCGAAATAGGTTCCGTCTGCTATGCGCTCGTCGATGGTGAGGCCCAGTTTTATGGTGTTGCGCATCTCGTAGCTGCCGTCCTCCTTGAAGAAGGGGCGGAGCTTCTTCTCGTTTATGACGATGAAGAAGGAGTTGTTGCCCCAGTCGAAGAGGTGATGGTAATCGGCGTGCATCTTGATACTGCCAAGGTTGGTTACGAATACGCTGGCGTAGCAGGGGTCGTCCTTTGCGAGGCCCTTGGGATAGATTCCGTGGTACTCCATCTTCTGAAGCGCCCAGCCCAGCAGGCGGAAAAGGGGGCGCGGAAGCTTCTGCACTATGTTGAGCGCGTTGGAGATGCCCACGGTCTGGTTCTCGCCGCGGACTTTCTGCACGTAGCCCTTGACGTAGTCGTGCACCTGGTCGAGCGGCGAGCCGCCGTCCTTGTCCAGGAGGAAGTTGGCCTGCAGCTCCTCTGCGGTTTCGTCGAGCTGGCGCTTTACGACGAAGGATATGCGTATGTACTTGCGCTCGTAGAAACGGTGGCCGGAGATGAAATAGTTCATCTTGGGGCGGAGGAGGAGCGTCTTTGCTATGGTGGCCACGATGAAGTGGAACCAGGTGTATTTGAAGTCGGGGTCGCCTTCGTTCTTCTTTGCGAGGTATTTGTCAACTTCCGTAAGGTCGAGGACTTCTCCGAGGACGGCTTCGTTCTTGGTGCGGGGGCCGAAGAAATACGGCATCATAACGTGCATTGAATCGAGGCCGGAGACGTACCAGCCGTCGTAGCGGTCCAGACGGTGCTTTTTGCGCGGAGCGGTTTCTTGCATAGGTTTTGGTTTTAGCAAATAACTCGCAAAGTTAATATAAATTTAGTATATTTGCGAAACTGAAGACAATAACCAACCAAATACCAATGAAACGAAATCTCAGTATTCTTGCCCTCGTGCTTGTGGCTATGCTCAGCACCGGCTGCCTCGCAGGCAGATATATGTCGGGCTATGCACTCACTCCTGAGCCCCATGGCGTCGCAGACATAGAGCGCACCCGTGCAAAGGCCGATTCCCTCTGCCCCGGGAGCACCGCCTGGTACGACGGCCTCAAGGCGGAGGGCGTCCTCAAAGACACCTTCATCACCGGCTACCGCGACTTCCGCGTCCACGCCTGCTACGTGCCGGCGGCAGACCCGTCGAACTCCCAGGGCACAGCCATCGTCATACACGGATATGGCGACAACCACTTCGTCTTCCTGTATCTGGTACGCATGTACAGGGATGAGCTCAACTACAACGTACTCTTCCCCGACCTCCAGTACCACGGCTATTCCGAGGGCGACCACATCCAGATGGGATGGCACGACCGTCTTGACGTAGAAAAATGGATAGAAGTGGCCCACGGCATCTTCCAGGACGACTTTATGGTCCTTCACGGAGTATCCATGGGAGGCGCCACCGTCATGATGACCAGCGGCGACGAGCTGCCCGAGTACGTCAAGGCATTCGTGGAGGACTGCGGATACTCATCAGTCATCATGCAGTTCAACAACAACCGCAAGCAGAGCTTCGGATTCATCCCGCCGGATGTGCTCCAGAGCGCAAGTCTTGTGACAAAGATGAAATACGGCTGGGGCTTCTGGGAAGCTTCTTCCCTCAAGCAACTCGAGAAGTGCGACCGCCCGATGCTCTTCATCCACGGCGACGCCGATGACTTCGTTCCCACCAGCCACGTGTACAAGAATTACGACGCAAAGGTCAACGGTTACAAGGAACTCTGGGTGACAGAGGGCGCGGTGCACGCCAACTCCTACGCCAAATACCCCCTGGAGTACACCCAGAGGGTCCGGGACTTCCTCAACCGGGTCAAGGCCATGTAAAGGCAGCGCAAAGCTAACCATCTGACCAACAACTGATTAACGCTTTCAGGGACCCCGGAATCAGGGGCCCCTGAATTGTTTAAAACGCTATTTATCAGCCACTTGACTTTGAGGCACAAATCAAAAAATTGTATTATCTTTGCGCCATGGATTTATGGGGTAAGTTTTGCGGCTTCTTGCTGCGCACCATGGGGTGGACGGCCGTCGAGCCTGCCGCCGAGGAAGACAAGGTAATCATCCTTGGCGTCCCCCACACTTCGGGTTGGGATTTCGTCATCTCCTACCTTTATTACAGGTCGCAGGGCGAGCATGCCAAGTGCATGATAAAGAAGGAGTTCTTCTTCCCTCCCGTGGGCTGGCTCCTCAAGGCCATGGGCTGCATTCCGGTGGATCGCAGCAGTCCCACCAACATGCTCCGCAGCGTCATCGAACAGATGCAGAAGCCCGGGCGCTTCCATCTGGCCCTCGCCCCCGAGGGCACCCGTAAAGCCATAAAGAACTGGAAGACCGGCTTCCACACGATTGCCCGCAACGCAGGCGTTCCCGTTTACATGGGGTATTTCGACTGGGGCACCAAACGCGTAGGGCGCGGCCGGAAGGTCGAGCTCACCGACGATCCCCGTGCCGATATGAAACGCATACAGGCACTGTACGAAGAGATGCACCTCGTCGGCAAACACCCCGACAAGTACATTACGCACTGATGAGACACACATTCCAGACCCTTGCAGAGGTCTTCGACTATTCCACAACCAAATATGCCAAACGTCCGGCCTACGAGCTGATTGACGGAGACCAGACCTACGACTACGCAGGCATAAGGGATACTTCCCGCCGCCTTTCCCGCCTGCTTTCGAGCTTCGGCATCAACAGCGGCGACAAAGTCGCCATCTTCTCGCAGAACATGCCCAACTGGGCGGCGTCGTTCTTCGCCATCACCGCATTCGGCCGCATCGCCGTTCCGCTCCTCATCGAGCTTTCAGAGAACGAAGTCTCCAACATCCTCACGCACTCCGAGACCCGCGCGCTCTTCGTGTCGCGCCGTCTCCTCTCCAAGGTGCCGGAGGAGCTGCTGGAGCGCATGCGCATCGTCATCTGCACCGACGACCTCAGCATCATCCGCAGCGGCGAATCGGCATACACCTGCGACGGCTCCATATCCAGTCCCCTGCCGGACGACGTCGCCTGCCTCATATACACATCGGGCACTACCGGCGCCGCCAAGGGCGTCATGCTCACCCACAAGAACTTCTGCGTGAACATACGCGCCTCGTGGGACGCCCACCATGTGCGCAGGCGCGACGTTTTCATATCGATACTGCCGCTGGCGCATACCTACGAGATGAGCATCGGCATGCTGTATCCCTTCGCAGTAGGCGCCAAGGTGTATTACCTCATGCGCCCGCCGACCCCGTCGATACTCCTCCCCAACTTCAAGAAATACCGTCCTACCGCCATGCTGAGCGTGCCGCTGGTCATAGAGAAGATCTACCGCGCCAGCATCGTGCCCACTATTGCAGGCAGCCGCTTCCTGAGCCGTATGCAGAAGGCATTCCCCCTGCTGCTCGACCGTCTCGTGGGCCTCAGGCTCAAGAAGACCTTCGGCGGCAGGATACGCTTCTTCGGTATCGGCGGCGCCAAGCTCGACGGCGAGGTGGAGGCGTTCCTCAGGCGCGCCCGCTTCCCTTATTCCATCGGCTACGGACTTACGGAGACGGCGCCCCTGATCGGCTACGCAAGGGTCGGAGAAACCCGCGTGGGCTCGCTAGGAAAGGCCGCATACGGCGTCGAGATGCGCCTGGACAACGTGAATCCAGAGACCGGCGAGGGAGAGATCGTGGCCCGGGGAGACAACGTGATGAAGGGCTACTACAAAGACTACGCACGCACGTGCAAGGTGCTGTCGCCCGACGGCTGGTTCCACACCGGCGACATCGCCTGCCAGGACAAACACGGGCGCTACTATATCAAGGGACGGCTCGGAAGCGTCATCCTGGGGCCCTCGGGAGAGAACATCTATCCCGAGGAAATCGAGGCCGTCATAGACAACATCAAGGACATCAGCGAGTCGCTGGTGGTGCAGCGCGACGGCCACCTGGTGGCGCTCGTGCACTTCAACGACAACGTGCTCGACTGGAATTACTCCAATCAGGACCGCTTCCTGGAAGACCTGGAGAAGCGCAAGGCCGCCATCCTGGAGTTCGTGAACTCCCACGTAAACCGTTCCAGCCGCATCAAGGAGGTGGAGGTGGAAGAAAAGCCCTTCGCCAAAACCGCCACCATGAAAATCAAACGTTTCCTTTATAAGGAAAAGAAAGACTGATAAAACACCGGTATGCTTCAGCAAGTGGAAATAGCGGTCATCGGCGTGGGGAATCGCGCCAGGAAGTATCTGTCGTGCCTTCCGCAGGGCATCAAGGTCAAGTATCTGGTGGAGCCGGACCTGGTGAGGCTCGGACTCGGCAGCAAGCGATACGGCGTGCCGGCGGAGAACTGCTACGCATCGGCTGAGGCTTTCTTTGCCGCTCCGGTGGAGCTTGACGCCGTTATAGTTGCGGCGCCGGACAAGCTTCACGTAAGCCTCGCCACCAAGGCCGTGCAGCGCGGCTGGCACGTGCTCGTAGAGAAGCCGGTAGCCGCATCGGAAGAGGAATACATGCGCCTGCTCGAGGCGGCCGACGCGTCCGGCGTACAGGTCGGCGTGTGCCTTGAGATGCGCTTCTACCCCTTCTTCAAACGCATCAAGGAGATTTGCAGGACCGGCCTGCTGGGGCAGATCCTCGAAATAGAGCACACCGAGCATATCGGCCCGGACCGCATGGCACACACCTTCGTGCGGGGCCTCTGGTCCAGGAAGGATGAGACGGGCCCCATCTTCCTCTCCAAGTGCTGCCACGACGCAGACTTCATCCTCTGGCTCACCGGCGCCGACGTGCTGGACGTCAAGGGAAGCGGCAGCCTGAGCAAGTTCCGCCACGACCCTTCGGCCCCTTTTTACTGCATCGACTGCAAGAAACGCACGTGCCCCTATTCCGCAGTACGCCTCTATCGCGACAGGCGCGAATGGATTAGCGGATTCGACGTGCCCGCAGGCCTCACGCTGGGCGATGTAATAGACGCCGAACTCCACGGCGGACGCTACGGCCGCTGCGTCTATCACTGCGACAACGACGTGTACGACGTACAGGACGTGGAGGCCACTCTGAGCGGCGGAATCAAGCTCAAGATGAGTCTGGAGGGCGTTTCAGACCTGGAAGGCAGGAGCGTGGTGATACGCGGCAGCGAGGCCACCCTCGAGGCCGACCGCACCAGGATACGCGTCGTTACTACCAGGGAAGGGGCCCCCGGAGCGGACGGAGAAGAGGCCCTGCCAGCCGGAACCGTGCTTATCGACGAGGATTACTCGTCCATCGTGGCGCTTCCCCTTCATGCCGGCGCAGACCGCGCCCTGGTGGAGGATTTCTTCGACGCCATCGCCTCCGGGCGCACCCCCGCAGCATCTCTGGCATCGGCCATGCCCGCCCACAAGCTCTGCTGGCTGGCGGGATAGCTGGCTATTCAGGATAATCGCCCTACCAAAGGGGCTCCCCCTGCGGACGTACTAGATTGAGCCAGTCGTAGAAGATACTGTACGACGGGATGAAAAGCGCGAGCCCGATCAGCGCCGCCCACCAGGGCAGAAGCAGGAACAGAGCCACGCCCCACAGTATGAAGAAAACGGGGGTTCCTATCAGCTTGACACCGAACCGCGCCGTATTCTGGAACGCCGGATCCTTGATTTTGAACCGGCATATCCATTCGGCCAGCGCCCACATGGGTAGCGCCAGCACTGCACTCACCAGGAACAGCGGGAAACCCAGCACCGCCTGCAGCACCCTGCGGAAGCGGTGTTTCACAGGACGCGCAGCCATGGCTTCGGCCAGCCGCTCCTCGTAGTGTTCGTCGTCGGGAAGGTAGAAAATCAGCTCGGAGAGCTTCTGGCGGAGGATGTCCTGGAGGACGCTGTCGCGGGCGCTGACGCTCGCGCCTTCTACCTGCGGCAGCAGGGCGTTCACGTCGATTGGCTCGCCGTACTTCATCCTCATTCGCCCCCTGTAGCGGAACCAGTCGCTGTAATCGAGCCCCACGGGCACCACGACGGTGGGCCGCTGTTCTGCGCTGCGGAAGGCCAGTGTGGCCACGCCGCGGCGTATCGGCAGCAGCGAGTGCATGGGCCTGTGGCGCCCTTCGCTGTAGATGCAGAAGGGCATGCCATGCTCGAGCACATGGTCGATCTCCACGAAAGTCTTGGGGTTGCGGGCGACTTCGTCCGGCCTGTCGCGGTTGCTGCGGGCCAGCGGCACTATCTTCAGGAAGTGCATGATGGCGGCAATCCGTGGCTTACGGAAAATGTCTGCACGCGCGCCGAACACTATGCCCTTGGGGAACGACAGCAGCACCACCAGCGCATCCATGAGCGTATTGGTGTGATTTGGGGCGATGATGACGGCCGCATCTGTCTGCGGAGGAGCGCCGACAATCTCCATGCGGCGGAAACTTCCGCGGGTGCAGAGGTCGACATAAGGCCGGAAAAAGGAATATGCCCGGCTATGGTCCCAAAAATCAGCCATCTGTTTGGCAAATATATAAAAATAATGTTATATTTCGTCTCATTAACGAAGCTTAAAGAATGAGAAGACATTGGATTGACAATCTGCGCTGGGTGACGGTGCTTCTGGTACTGCTCTATCACGTTATCTATTTCTTCAACAACAAGGGAGTCTTCGGCGGCATCGGAGGCTACGGCGACGGCCCCCAGTACCAGGATGTGGTAATGTACATCCTGTATCCGTGGTTCATGCCCGTACTGTTCCTGCTCGCAGGCATCAGCGCCCGGTACGCCCTGGAGAAGCACAGCGCCGGGGAATGGTTCAGGTCCCGCACGCTCAAGCTGCTGGTACCCAGCACCATAGGCCTGTTCGTCTTTCAATGGATGACGGGGTATTTCAATACCGCCGTCTCCACATACGTAAACGGTGAATCCGTTTTGCCGGAAGGGGTTCCCGGATTCGTAAAGTATTTCGCATGGAGCTTAAGCGGCATCGGCCCGCTCTGGTTCATACAACTGTTGTGGCTTCTCTGCCTGGTGCTGCTTGTAATCCGTCTTCTGGACCGCAAGAACAAATTCTACGACCTTTGCGGCCGCGTCTTCGGAGGCAAGACCGGACTCGTGTGGATCATCCTGCTTGGAGTCCTCTTCTGGGCCGGTCAGCAGACGCTGATCATGGAGCCCCGCCCCGAGTCGGCGGACGGTCTTGTCAACCTCTACAAGCCGCTGTTCTACCTGGTGCCCTTCCTGCTGGGATACTTCGTATTCCCCCACCAGGAAGTCCAGGACAGGCTGGGCAAGGCCTGGATACCCCTGCTCGCATGCGCCGTGGCTGCGGGTACCGTGCTGATAGTCACCACGTTCGGCCAGGACAACACATCGCCCCGATACCTCAGCAGCCCTCTCAACAACCTGTATGGCTGGCTGGCGTGCCTCGGGATGATGGCGTGGTTCAAGGCCAGGTTCGACCGCACAAACGCCTTCGCCGGTTACATGACCCGCAACAGCTTCGGCCTCTACATCGTCCATTATCTTGTAGTCGCAAGCCTCGGATACATGATGAAGATGTACACCCAGCTGCCGCCGGTGGCCATCTACGTCATCCTCACCGTGGCCGTATTCACCCTTTCGCCCCTGCTCAACGAGATCGTCAAACGCATCCCCTTCGTACGCTGGGCAGTACTGGGCGAAACCCGTAAAAAGAAGAACTAGCATTTATGAAGAAGATAGCCTGCCTCCTCGCAGCGGCCCTGATTTCGGCCGCCGGCGTCCTTTCGGCCCAGCAGATACGTTCCCTGGACATCGGCGTTTACATCGACGACCAGGGTGACGCCTACATCAAGCAGGTGTGGGACGTCAACGTGGTTTCCGGCACAGAGTGGTACATCCCCATCGAGAATCTCGGCGGGATGAGCATCCGCGGCCTCACCGTGGAGGAGAACGGCGTCGCGTTCATCGACGAGGGCCGCAAATGGGATTCCGACCGCTCACGGGCGGCGAAGGCCGGCAGGTGCGGCATAATCGAGAAACGGGACGGCGTGGAACTGTGCTGGGGCCAGGGAGACTACGGAGACCATGTTTGGACGGTAGGATTCGTGGCTCTGGGACTCGTGCAGGCGCTGGAAGACTACGACGCCTTCAACTTCATGTTCGTCAACCCCGATATGATCGCCGGGCCGCAGAAGGTCACCGTTACGTTCAGCCGCCTGGGGGATGAGCAGTTCAGCTTCGACTACACCCGCTTCTGGTTCTTCGGCACCGAGGGAAAATCCGAGCTGACGGAGGACGGCACCATCGTCTTCGAGGCGGAGAACCTGCTGCGCTCGGATTCCGTAATCGGCATGATGCGCTTCGACAAGGGGCACTTCAACCCGGACCTCAAAAAGAACATGAAGTTCGAGAAGATGCAGAAGAAGGCCTTCAAGGGGAGCTCCTACAAAAGCGGCAAGAAGGGCTTCCTGAGCGGGATGTCCATCGACGACATACTTGAGCTGCTGGTAGGTGCGGCTTTCGTACTGGCGATATTCGGCATAGTGATTCTGTTCATATTCTTCCTCATCAGGGACTCCATACTCAAGCTCTTCGGCACAATCTGGAAGAAATCCGTCTTCGGCAGCGTGAAACCGCGCGGATGGGCCCGCGAGGCGCCGTTCAAAGGGAGCATTCCCGTGGCCGCGCATCTGCTCAAGAACGGCAGCCGGCTCGTGGTACTGAATTCATTCAAGCCGGAGAACTGCATAGGAGCGTACTTCCTCAAGTGGATCCAGGACGGGATTGCCACACCCATCAAGGCGGAAGACGGCCACTACGACCTACAGTTCCCCGCCGAGATGCCTGATTTCTCCGATGACGCAGAGAAGGCCCTGTTCCAGAAAGCTTTCGCTGCGGCGGGCAGCAACAGGATTCTGGAGAAGGGCGAGTTCGACTCGTGGGCGAAGAAGCACTACCGCTCGCTTGCCGGCTGGCCCGACGTGCTGGTGAAGGAAGGAAAGTCCAGGTTCTCCGCCATGGAAAACACTGTCCCCGAGGCCGCCAATCTTCTGAAATTCAAGAACTTCCTGCGGGAGTTCACGGTCTCCGGCGAGCGTGAGGTGCCCGAGGTCGGGCTCTGGGGCCAGTACCTGGTGTTCGCCCAGGTGTTCGGCATAGCCGACAAGGTGGCAGCGGGATTCGCCAAGATGTATCCCAATGAGTTCAACGACTACAGCCAGCGCTACGGCATGGACGCCGTGGCAATGCGCAGCGTGATGAGCTCATGGTCCACCATGGCCCGCAGCGCATACCGCACGGCATACGACGCAAAGATCAGCGCAGAGGCCGCAGCCTCCTCCAAGAGCAGCGGCTCCAGCGGCGGCTTCGGCGGCTATTCTTCCCGTGGCGGCGGCGGCGGTTTCAGCGGCGGCGGACGCGGCGGCGGAAGCAGGTAGGAGCGGCGGCGGTTTCAGCGGCGGCGGACGCGGCGGCGGAA
>JAFZLQ010000008.1 GCA_017551425.1 Bacteroidales bacterium
CGGATGCGAAGTCCGTTGATGTAAGCGTTGTAGGTGATGCCCTGCTGAGCGAAGTGCTGGCTCAGATAAGTCCTGTTTGTGCCGATGGCACCTGCCAGCTGCGCCAGCGTAAGGTCGTTCTGCAAGTAAAGCTGCTTGCTCTCACAATGCTTTTTAAGAAGGGCGTCCATCTTCGATGCCTTCTGCTTCTGCTCTTGTTCCAGTATTTCCCGTTCGGCCTCCGGAACAGCGTTGGCAGTCAGCTCCGGCAGCGTTTCCACCCGCCACAGCAACAGTCCCATAATGATGATACAGTCTATCTGAAGAAGATACACCAGGATGGAGCTTCCCTCTGTGGTGCTGCTGTACATGATGAAGAACAGCAGGAAAAGCCCGAGAATAATGAAGCTCTGCCAAACTTCCTTATTCTCCAGGTCGGCGTAATTGTCCTTGAGCCATCGTCCATAGTTGCGGACGGCGAAGACCATATACAAAATGATCGATGCATACAACGCAATCGCATAAATGCTCAGCGTAAGATAAAGCACATCGTCTCCCTGGATGAGGCATAAGGCAGATAAAACGAAAGCCGGGATCAGCGCCACCAATACCGGCCACACGGGCCGATGCTTATCCTGCAGCATAGACAGCAGAATACCCGCTATCGTAGGAAACAGCATCAGCATATCCAGATCACAGACGATTACGTAAACCGCAGGCGTGGGATGAAAGGCATAGAACACCCAGAACACGTGGCTAAGTGCAGTCGCCGCCAGAAAAGCCGCCGCCCACCTGCGCAGCCGCACAGGAGACTTCACCTCAGGCGCAATGGCACTCCCCCGCCGCAGCAGCAGATACATCGCCGCCACAACGCTAATCCCGATTACGCCCCCGAAAAGGAGGACAAAGACGGTATCTTGAAGAATCTCTTGCGCTTCCATATGGCTTTTATCGCCTGTACCCGCAAAGGTACGTTTTATTTCGGGAATGGACAAGAAGACAATCGGTCACGGTGAGCAGTCAGTTGTCATCCACTCGCTCGGCGCTCCGGCACCTCACGGCCCCTCCGCTTCTCGCTTGTTCCCGCCAACTGACAGCTCACCGTGCTGGTCTATCCCCTCCCAACCTCCCCAGGGAGGAGAATAACGCCCGGGCGCATCCCTTTGAATCACCACAAGTGCCTGAAAATCCGCGGCATAACATAATATAAATTGTATAAGCAAGCCGCACGAGGCGGCTCGTTATACAATTTAAAGGTTTATTATGTTAAGCAGCTCCGCCAGTCCTTCGAACCACCGTCTTCCCAGCCCGGGCGGCGTGGCGGCAGGAAAGGAGTTTTGCTCCAGGGCCATCCCCGGCCCTGGCCCGTCGCAAAACCCCGCACTTTAGGGGCCCCCGCCCCAAAAGTGCCCGCCCCGATCAACCTCAAAGAGAAAGGGACCGCCATCTCTCGCCCCACCGTAGCTTCCTGCCGCCACGTGCAGCACAGCTGCGGGTCGCCCAGCCGTCAAAGGTCGTGTGTCAGTAAAAACTGCCACACCACCTTCGCCGTCCGTTCTCCAAGGTAAGCCTTCGGCTTGTCCATCTCTAGGCGCTATTCCTCCACACCTTGCGGCCTTTCCACCTCCGTGCGGTCCTCGCTTCCGCTGCGGTCCGTACTCGGCTCCAAGACCACAAAGTGTTCCGGGCACCCAGAGTGTTGGGCCGGCCCGGCCCAGGCCCCGGAGGCCGTCTGCCTCCCACAGCGCCGGTCTCTTCCGCTGCTCCAGGGAGCCCGAGGTCTCCCTTCCGCGGCGCTCCAGAGCCCGCCGCCCCACACTTCCAGACCGCCTCCGGGGCCACGCTCCACTTCGTTTCGCGCCCTTGGTCATTTAGAGACTCAAAGGCTGATTCACGCATAAACGTCAGCGCTAACATCAACGATATTACCCGCACCACCGCCCAGCCTTCGAGACTCTAAACAACCAAGGCCCTCCTTCTGACAAACGCTTCAGCCGCAGTGCCAACTCGACCGATGTACCCCGCCCGAACGCCGGTACCTGGGGTATAAAAAATATAAAAGGAAGCAGCGGCTGACGCCGCTGCTGGTGCTATCAGTCTTGATTAAGTCGCTGATTTTGATTATCTTTGTTATACCTGAGAAGGTACCTATGAGCTATTGCCCTGCCCAAAAGTACAAACGTAAGATATGCCCCTGTATAGACCTTCAATACTCCTTTCTGATGCCTACGGTTCCGCAGGTAGCGTGACCTTTTACCACCGGAATGGACGGTGTTACTCCAGACGGAGGGTCAAGGCATCTTATCCTGGTACCCCTGCTCAATTGGAGCATCTGGCTATACACCGGCGGGCAATGGCAGCCTGGGCATCCCTGGATCGTGACACACAGTTGAAGTGGATTGGGTATGAGACTACGGCAGAGCCCCATCGCCCGCCGTTTGACCACAAGGCGCATATCTCAGGGAATAACCTGTTCGTATCCGCATACCATGGCTTTGCGCTGATGGGGGATGAGCATACGCCGGCACCTCAACCCTTCCAGATGCCTCCGTTCTTTGTATCATTTGATGAGGCTACTGTTAATGACGGCATCCTGCGATTGATCGTTGATGCGCATGTCTCGCCGGATGATAATCCCGGGCGTTACCGCCTGTATTCCCGTCTCCGGCTCACGTCTCCCGGCAAGGGATACGGCGTCAGAGGAATGAAGGGATACCTGGCGGCTGGCGATTGCTCCGGGCGGTTGACCATTACCATCCCGGGATTTACCGAAATCTGGAACCTCACCGAAGAAAGATTCCAGATTCAAGCGACATCTATATTATTGGATTCTGAGACCGGATTCCGGAGTCAGTATCAGAGGACTACTGCGATTATTGAACCCAATCGTCAATAGCTTCCCAGAATTCCACGGTTTCTTTGAGATCAATTTGATTCTGGGGTGTGCGGAAGATGTATCCGGCGTCTCGCCAATTGTAGATGGTTTGCCGGGTAACGCCAAGCGCCTTCGCAAGAGAAGACACACTGATATTTTCTTTTATCTGCAGTAGCTTTTTCATCTTCTCCAGTTTCTCGCGCCGGTGCTCTATCTTAGAAAGGGCAAAGGAGAGCATAAGACGTACGCTTACCTTATCGCGCCCCAGGCCGAGAA
>JAFZLQ010000009.1 GCA_017551425.1 Bacteroidales bacterium
CGAAAAACTGTTATTCGACGGAAAAAAATATCGAACCAAGGCCTTCAACCCAATGCTCGACCTTATCTTTAAGGAAACCAAGCACTTACAGAGAAATAAAAAAGAGAGCGAATCAAAAAATCGCTCTCAGGACAACTTGGGGTGCGATGTGGGGCTCGAACCCACGACACCCAGAACCACAATCTGGTGCTCTACCAACTGAACTAATCGCACCGTGTTAGAGGATGCAAAGATACGAACTTTTTTCGTATCCGCAAGAGGGCGGGCAAATTTATTCGTCCAGGTAATCTGTATAGAGGATGCCGGCCAGGTGGTCGCATTCGTGCTGGAAGATGACAGCCGTGAAACCGCAGATCCGCTCGGTGGTGTCTTTGAGCGTGACCGGTGACGTGTAGGTGATGTCGATGTCGCGCCAGCGCAGCACCTCGCCGCGGCGGCCGGGCACGCTGAGGCAGCCTTCCGGACCTGCTTCCTTCTCTCCGCGGGTGGCGGTTATATAGATGTTGGGATACACTTCGAACGGCTCGCCTTCTTTGTCGAACCGCTGCACTGCTACCACGCGCCTGCTGATCCCCACCTGGGGACCCGCGATACCCACTCCGTCCTGATCAGGGCTGGTGACAGTCGCCACAAGCTTTGCGGCAAGGGATTCATACTCAGGCGATTGCAGCATTTCCTCCGTAAAGTCCCAGCACCACCTTCGAAGCACCACGGAATCTGCCGGATTATCTACAGTCAGCACTCTCATGACCTCCGGGGAGTAGTTTATCTGGTCTGTTTCTTCGGATGTCCATCCGGGAGTCTCGCACGCGGCGGCCAGCAACAGCCCAAGCGCCGCAGGAATGATATTTTTCTTCATAAGCGCAAATTTATAAACTTTTCGTACATTTGTGCAAAGCACAATTATGAAAAGATCATTAATACTCATCGCCATGTGCGCAATGACGTTCGCATCCTGCGCCCCGCAGCTTCCCCAAACCCGCAAAGACAACACCGTCGACACTTATTTCGGCACCGAAGTGGCCGACCCGTACCGCTGGCTCGAGGACGACACCTCCGCAGAAACCGCAGCATGGGTCAACGCCCAGAACAAGGTCACGAGCCATTATCTGAACAGGATTCCCTTCCGCGGCAAGATCCTCAACCGCCTCCTGGAGGTGGCCAACTACGAGAAAGTCGGCGCCCCTACCCTCAAGCGCAACGGCAAGTGGTACTTCTACAAGAACGACGGCCTGCAGAACCAGAGCGTGCTCTACGAGATGGACTCCCTGGACGGCGAGCCCCGCGTACTTCTGGACCCCAACACCCTCAGCGAAGACGGCACCGTGGCGCTCAAGGGCGTGTTCTTCAGCAACGACTGCAAGTACATGGCCTACAGCATCTCCCGCAGCGGCAGCGACTGGGAGGAGTTCTTCGTGATAGACCTTCAGACCAAAGAGCTCCTTCCCGACCACATCGAGTGGGCCAAGTTTTCCGAGGCCGCATGGAAGGGCGACGGCTTCTACTACAGCGCATACGACGCCCCCGAGAGCTCCGAGTTCTCCAGCAAGAACGAGGGCCACAAGATCTACTACCACCGCATCGGCACGCCCCAGAGCGAGGACGAGCTCTTCTTCTCCAACCCCGATGAGCCTCTCCGCTTCTACGTCCTCAGCATCAACGAAGAAGAGACCATGGCATTCCTCTTCGAAGAGGGCGCCGACCTCGGCAACAACCTGTACGTCAAGGACCTGGTGCGCGGCGGCGATTTTGTGTGCATGACCCCCGACATGAAGAGCACCTGCTACCCCGTAGAGACCGACGGTGACAGGATATACATCTACACCAACGCCGGAGCCCCGATGAACCGCCTGATGGTGGCCGACATCCGCAAGCCCCTGCAGGCCGACTGGAAGGTGCTCATCCCCGAGGAGGACAGCGTGCTCGAAGGCGTGAGCTTCGTTGCCGACAAACTCATCCTCAGCTATTCCAAAGATGCGTCCACGCACGCCTACATCTGCGCCCTCGACGGCAGCGGACGCGAGGAGATACAGCTCCCCGGCGTAGGCAGCGCCGGCTTCAACTGCCGCAAGAACCAGTCCTGGTGCTTCTATTCGTACTCGTCCTTCACCGTGCCCGGCACCATCTACACCCTGGACCCCGACACGCTCGAAAGCAGGATCTACCGCGAGCCCAAGACGGCGTTCGACCTGTCCGGCCTCGAGACCCGCCAGGTCTTCTTCCCCTCAAAGGACGGTACGATGATCCCCATGTTCATCACCTGCCGCAAGGGCATTGAGCTGAACGGGCAGAACCCTGTCTATCTCTACGGATACGGCGGATTCAACATCTCCCTGCCCCCGTCATTCTCTACGGCCCGCATCCCCTGGCTGGAGAGCGGCGGCGTGTATGCCCAGGTCAACCTCCGCGGCGGCAGCGAATATGGCGAGGCATGGCATCTGGCCGGCACCAAGATGAACAAGCAGAACGTCTTCGACGACTTCATCGCAGCTGCCGAATGGCTGATCGCCGAAGGCTGGACCAGCACGGACAAACTGGCGATAGTGGGCGGCTCCAACGGCGGCCTGCTGGTCGGCGCCTGCATGACGCAACGTCCTGACCTCTACGCAGTTGCCATTCCGGAGGTAGGCGTGATGGACATGCTCCGCTACCACAAGTTTACCATTGGCTGGAACTGGGCTCCCGACTACGGCACCTCGGAAGACAGTCCCGAGATGTTCCGCTACCTGCTGGGATACTCGCCCCTCCACAACCTCAAGCCGGGCACCGCATACCCCGCGACCCTCGTCACCACCGCAGACCATGACGACCGCGTTGTGCCGGCACACTCCTTCAAGTTCGCCGCCACCCTGCAGGAATGCAACTCCGGCGACAAGCCTGCGCTCATCCGCATCGACACCAAGGCCGGACACGGCGGAGGCAAACCCCTTGCCAAGGCCCTCGAGGAGCAGGCGGACATCTACGCCTTCATAATGAAGAATGTCGGCATGGAGTATTAGAATAACGTCGCTCCTGCTCATGGCGGCGGCTCTCCAGGCCTGCAGTTCGGTGGTGGCTCTGCCCGACGGCACCCCTGTCGTAGAGAGCCGCACCGAGCTCGGGCTGAGGATATACTATCCGCCTTTCAGCTCCATCGACCTGCGTTGCGGCACCATGCCATCCACCTCGGAGCAGGACGTGCTGTTCTGCGCCGAGGCCGCGTTCACTGAGGCCCTGCTGGACGATTTCTCCCACTCCAACATAGACGGCAACCACGTCTGCAGCGGCGTCTGGTACGAGGGCGCACCCTGCCCGGAGACCGCCACGAAGGTGGGCTGCACAGGCGGATTCGTCTGGTACGGAGGCCGGTGGGAGTTCGTTTATGGGCTCGACAAGGCCGAGGAAGCCCTGCTCCGGGCGGCGGACGGAGGCGGAATGGGCTTCCTCCAGGAGTTCGTGCTGCACGAAGGGGCGCGCGTGCCAAATACCCGCGCCGAGGCACACGACAAGCTGCACTATTACCGGGTACTGGCCGAATTCGGCGGCAGGCTCTGCGTGATAGACGGCACTGCGACGATGCTGTTCACCGAATTCATCTCCCGCCTTTGCGAGCTCGGAGTGAGCGAGGCCCTGTACCTCGACATGGGCTCCGGCTGGAACCACTCCTGGTACCGCGACCCGTCCGGCCGCGCCCATATAATCCATCCCTGGATACCCAAATCCCGATACTGCACCAACTGGATAACGTTCTACAAATGATCAACCCCGTCTGTTTTTAAACGTACGGGCGGGGATGACCCGGCGCTATTCAATCGCCTTGACGGCATCTTCAAAGGCGTCGCGTTCGCAGGCCGCCTTGTTCTTTATCTTTGCCCTGTAGTTGTAGATTGTGTTTATGCTGTAGTGCAGCAGGGATGCAATCTGGACGGAATCGGTTATACCCAGCTTGATAAGGGCAAAGACGCGCATCTCCGGGGTAAGAAGGTCTCCGCCCTTGGGTTCCTCATGCTGCCCGGGAAGCAACAGGGCGTTGAACTTTTCGATGAAATTCGGATACAGTTTCAGGAATGTATCGTCGAACAGCCTGTAGAATGAACGGATATCCTCGTTGGGCTGGCTCGTCTCTATTTCTTCCATCAGGTACTTCTCGTGCCCTCTCTTGAGGTATTTGAGCACGTGGTTCTTATAAGCCCGGTCTTTGGCGATAATCTCGGAGAGGGACTTGAGGAACATTGTGATGTATTCCTGCCGCACCTTGTTGGACTCGCAGAGCTCGTCGTTCATACGGCTCAGAACTGCGTTCCTCCTCTCGATATCCTCTTTGGAACTTTGCAGCTCTTCCCTTGCTGCCATCAGCGCCTTGCGCCTTTTATTCATGGACCATGTAAGCAGTGCGAGAATCACCAGCAACACCATCGCCCCGGCCATAAGAATGCGGATCACGGTGTTGATCCTCGCATTCCTGGCCGCATAGGCCTTTTCTATATCCGGGAACGCCCTGGCGATCTGCCACGGGCGCAGCTTGCCGTTGAAGAAAAGGGCATCGGGAAGACTGTAATAGCCCAGGTATTTGAACGCCCTCTCAAAGTCGCCGACCTCGTACAGCAGCTTGGCAAGCTCTATCAGCGAAGCATAATCCTTGTTCGCGCACATGACGTCCGCCATTGCGGAACGGGCGTAATAGCTTATCTTCTCCGATTTGTCGCTCAGGTATGTCGCCACGAAAAAGCAGGCCTCGGCATATTCCCGCGAGTTCTGGGCAGAAACTTCCAAAGACTCCATCGCATACTCCAACGCCGCAGGGATGTCATTCCGGGATTCCGCACGGATACGGAGCAGGTTGCAGCGCTCGTACGAGTCCTCATCCGTCTTTGAAAGAAGGATATCGCTGATCTGTTCCCTGCGGTCCCACCACTGCTGCTTGTTGGAAGTATAGAACGCCAATTCGCCATATACGTAGTACAGGGCCTCGCAAACGGGATAATCCAGGCCGTCGGTCAAAGGAGAATCGTCGTACTTCTCCACAAGTTCCAAAGCGTCCGAATAATTGCCTGCGCGCCCGTACTCCCTGGCCATCAGCAGTTCCGTCTCGAAGATACGGCTGCCGTTGCCGTCTTTACGGGCCAGCTCCAGGTTCTTGCCAAGATACAGGATGGTGGAATCAAGGCTGAATCCCGAGAACTCCGCAGCCAGTTTCTTGTTGATCTCGTATGGATCGGCGCCGGCTGACGATAGTTCCTTCAAAGCCCCGACTCTCTGGTAGAAATAGTTGTCGTATGTGGCTTTTGATGCCAATAACCCGTCCAGCTGAACGAGCAGCCGTCCGGAGTCGTCCGCTCCGGCCCCGGTGCAGGACAGCACCAGTCCGAGCGTCAGGGCAAAAGCCGCAAACCGTTCCATAATCTTTTTAACTACGTTCATACCGGAAAAAGTTGGCTGAAACCGTTGCGCAATATAAGAATTAGTCTCGATAAACAAAAATCGGGCTTTGCTAGGCCGCCCATTTCCAACCACATTTCAAGGCGAGGGCAGAAACATTCATACTGCTCAATATCAATGCTTTAACATATTTTGAATTCCACATATTAGCCACATTTTTGAGACCGGCGGCTGACTTGGGGATAAAAAAGCGTATCTTTCAGCAAAGTCTGCAATAACACTAAAACAATGAAAAGGACAATCTCTTATTCTGCTCCTTCCATCTCGGCGTTAGAGTCCGGGACGGAAGCCGACATTCTCGTAGAGAGTCTGACCTCCGTTGACGGAGAGGACATGATTTTATCTGACAACGAAAAATGGTAATCAATATGAAGAAGTTTCCAATTATCCTTGCTCTCCTGGCAATAGCTGCCGGGTGCGCCAAAGAACCCGTAGTTACTCCCGTTGAAGAAGGAGAACTCGTCACTTACTCCTTAACCGCTTCCCTTCCCGATGCACAAGTCAAGGCGACCATCTCCGACGCCGGCAAGTTCAACTGGAGTGCGGGGGATGAAATTGCGGTTTACAATTCAGCCACCGGAAGTTTCGTGACCTTCCGCTCCGCTGCCGGAGACGGCAACTTCACGGCGGACGCCGCTCCCGGAGCAGTGTTTACGACCGCCTATTATCCTGCTTCCATCGCAGTTCCTTCAGACCCCGATAAAGTCAACCTTCCCACGGCTTACACCCAGGCTGAGGCCGTGGCCGGTAAGTCCTTCCCCATGAAGGCGACCGTGAGCGGCTCCACCCTTGAGTTCGACCATCTCGCAGCCCTGCTCAAGCTCACCATCAACGACGTTCCCGAACAGGCGACCTCCCTCGTATTGTCATCCGCAAAGGCCCTCGGCGGCACATTTACCGTAGGAACGGACGGCTCGGGCGACGATGCCATACTTGCTTCGGACGGTGACGGCGACGTAGAGATTACCCTTTCAAACACAGTCAGGTCGAACATTTCCGTTTATGTTCCCGTACCGGTGGGCACATATTCCTACACCCTCAGCCTAGGCAACGGGACCGTCACGTGGCTGACCAAGTCCACGACTTCGGCAAAGACCCTCGAGCGCGGCTCCCTGCACATCCTCAAAGCCCTCACGTTCGTACCCTCTACGGACAAGGGCCTCATCGGCAA
>JAFZLQ010000030.1 GCA_017551425.1 Bacteroidales bacterium
CTTACATAGCCTGTGCGACAGCCACGGCGACGGCGACGGAAGCGCCGACCATCGGGTTGTTGCCCATGCCCAGGAAGCCCATCATCTCCACATGCGCAGGCACGGAGGAAGAGCCGGCGAACTGCGCGTCGGAGTGCATGCGGCCCAGGGTGTCGGTCATACCGTAGGAGGCAGGGCCGGCGGCCATGTTGTCCGGGTGCAGGGTACGGCCGGTACCGCCGCCGGAAGCCACGGAGAAGTACTTCTTGCCCGCGAGGACACGCTCTTTCTTGTACGTGCCGGCCACGGGGTGCTGGAAGCGGGTCGGGTTGGTGGAGTTACCGGTGATGGAGATGTCCACGTTCTCCTTCCAGAGGATGGCCACGCCCTCGCGGACGTCGTCGGCACCGTAGCAGCGCACGCCGCCGCGGACACCCTCGGAATAACGCTTCTCGCTGACGATCTTGAGCTCGCCGGTAGCGTAGTCGAACTGGGTCTGGACATAGGTGAAGCCGTTGATGCGGGAAATGATCTTGGCGGCGTCCTTGCCGAGACCGTTCAGGATGACGCGGAGCGGCTTCTGGCGCACCTTGTTGGCCATTTCAGCGATCTTGATGGCGCCTTCGGCGGCAGCGTAGGACTCGTGGCCGGCCAGGAAGGCGAAGCACTCGGTCTCCTCGGAGAGGAGGCGGGCGGCGAGGTTGCCGTGGCCGAGACCGACCTTGCGGTCGTCAGCGACGGAACCGGGGATGCAGAAGGCCTGCAGGCCCTCACCGATGGCCTCGGCGGCCTCGGCGGCGGTCTTCACGCCCTTCTTGATGGCGATGGCTGCGCCCACGACGTAAGCCCACTTCGCATTCTCGAAGCAGATCTTCTGGGTGTCCTCGCAGATCTTGTACGGGTCGATACCCTTGGCGTCGCAGATGGCCTTGGCCTCGTCGATGTCCTTGATACCGTACTTGTTGAGAGCAGCATTAATCTGATTAATGCGACGCTCGTAGCTTTCGAAAAGTGCCATGGTCTCTTACTCTTTACGGGGGTCAATATATTTCACGGCATCGTTGAAGCGGCCGTAGGTGCCTTTGGCCTTCTCGATGGCCTCGGGGCCGGTGGCGCCTGCCTTGAGGGCGTCCATGAGTTTGCCCAGGTTGACGAACTCGTAGCCGATCACTTCATTATCGGCATCGAGGGCCATGCGGGTGCAGTAGCCTTCCGTCATTTCGAGGTAACGGGAACCCTTGAGCTTGGTGCCGTACATCGTACCCACCTGGCTGCGGAGGTTCTTGCCGAGGTCCTCGAGGGAACCGCCGACGGGCAGACCGCCCTCGGAGAACGCGGACTGGGTGCGGCCGTAGACAATCTGGAGGAAGAGCTCGCGCATCGCCGTGTTGATGGCGTCGCAGACGAGGTCGGTGTTGAGCGCCTCGAGCAGGGTCTTGCCCGGAAGGATCTCGGAAGCCATGGCGGCGGAGTGGGTCATGCCCGAGCAGCCGATGGTCTCGACGAGGGCTTCCTCGATGATGCCGTCCTTGACGTTGAGGGTGAGTTTGCAGCAACCCTGCTGCGGGGCACACCAGCCAATACCGTGGGTCAGGCCGGAGATGTCCTTGATTTCTTTTGCATGCACCCACTTTCCTTCCTCAGGAATCGGGGCATTGGCGTGGTTGGCGCCTTTTGCAACGCAGCACATCTGCTGCACTTCTTTTGTGTAGATCATATGAATAATAGAAATAAAGATCGTTATTCTTTATAGTCCGCAAATTTAACAATTCTTTTGTATCTTCGCAATATCATGTTGCTGACAGCCGATACCATTTGCGCTCCGGCGACTTCCGTCGGTACGGGCGCCGTCTCCGTGGTCCGCATCAGCGGGCCGCAGGCGCATGCCGTGGTGGACGCCCTGGTGCGTTTCCGCAGCGGCAGCGCCGCGCAGGCGAAAGGCTACAGCCTGAAAATCGGCGAGATCGAAGGCCTGGACGAGGTGTTGGTGTCGCTGTTCCGCGCACCGCATTCCTATACTGGTGAGGATGCCGCTGAGATTAGCTGCCATGCCTCCCCCTTCATCGTGGGCACCCTGCTGGACCGTCTGGCGGACGCAGGCTGCCGCCTGGCAGAGCCCGGCGAATTCACGCGGCGCGCCTTTGTGAACGGGAAAATGGACCTCGCGCAGGCGGAGGCCGTGGCCGATGTCATTGCGGCATCGTCCGCCGCTCAGCACCGCGTGGCCATGAACCAGCTGCGCGGCGGCTATTCCGCGGAGCTCCGCGAACTGCGCAAGCAACTGCTGGAGCTGACTGCCCTGATGGAGCTGGAGCTCGATTTCTCCGAGGAGGACGTGGAGTTCGCGGACCGCTCCCGCCTGCGCATGCTGCTGGACACCGCCTGCTCGCACTGCCGGCAGCTGGCCGATTCCTTCCGGCTGGGCAACGCCATCCGCAACGGCGTGCCGGTCGCCATCGTCGGCGCCCCCAACAGCGGCAAGAGCACCCTGCTGAACGCCCTGCTGCAGGATGACCGCGCCATCGTCTCCGACATCCCGGGCACCACGCGCGACACGGTCGAGGAGACCTGCGTGATCGACGGTGTGCTGTTCCGCTTCATCGACACCGCCGGCATCCGTGAGGCAGGGGACGAGATCGAACGCCTCGGCGTCGAACGCACCTTCCGGAAGATCTCCGAGGCGGAGATCGTGCTGGGCGTCGTGGATGCCACGATGCCGCAGGATGCCATTTCCGAAGCGATTCGCGCCATCGCGGAACACGTCGATCCCGCACAGCAGAAGCTGCTGATCCTGTTGAATAAAACAGACGTATCCAATCATACGGTGCTGATGCCGGACGCAGCCTGCGAACTGCTGCACATTTCCGCCAAATACGGCACGGGCCTCGATGAACTGCGTGCTGCGCTGGCTGCCCGGGCCGGCATCGCCTCCGCTTCCGGCACCCTCGTCACCAACGCGCGTCACGCCGCCGCCCTCCGGGAAGCCGCCGCTTCCCTCTCCACCGTCTCCGACGGCCTCGACCGCGGCCTCTCCACGGAACTGCTGTCTGAAGATTTGCGCGCCGCCCTGGAATCCCTTGGTTCCATCACGGGACAAATCACTACAGATCAAGTACTTGGCGAGATCTTCTCCCGCTTTTGCATCGGGAAATAGAAGTTAGAAAATAACCCCAAAAATACGACCAAGAAACGGGCATTAACTCGCTGATTATCAGTCACTCTATATGGGTGACTGTATTTTTGCATTTTTCTTGTTATTTATGGTTATTTTGTCTATATTTGTACCACATTTGTACCACACGTGGTACAATGTCTGTAGAAGATTTCGGCAGTAGGCGAAAACTTTACAGTACTTTACAAAGTTTTACAACATTTGGCTATCTGATGGCCGAATAGAGGTCCTGGAATACCTCGCTATGTAGAAAATAGAAAAATGGACGTTGGACGCAGATATTACTCTATTTCGGAGGCCGCAAGGGTCTTCGGCGTTTCGCGTCCGACCATCTACGCCCGAATCAAGTCCGGAGACCTCCTCGCCGTCCAGGTATCTTCCAAATCCGTCCGCATCCCTGTAGAAGAACTCGAGGCCAAGCCAATCAAGTACGCTCCCTCCCCTTCCGCAATTAAGGACATCCGCCGTGCGATCGAGTCAATGATTACGCGCGACGAAGCAATCAAGAAATACGACATCAGCCAGCAGTGGTTCTATAAGAAGGTGCGCAAAGCCGGTATCAAGGCCATGCGCTACGGCACCAAGGCTTACTATCCCAAGGACTCCATCCACAAGCTGTTCTTCAAGCATAAGTATCCGGAGATAGACGACTGGGCCACGTCAGAAGAACTCGCAAAGGAATTCGGCATCAGCCGCAAGACCATCTGCGCCCTTGCTCGTCAGTACGACATTCCCCGCCAGCGCACAGGACGCGAACAGATGATTAGCAGGAAAGACTGGCTGCTGCACAAGGTAGAACTCCCCGACCTCGAGAAGAACTACCTGACGGTGGACCAGGCCCGCAAACTCTACCATATCGGCCAGAGCACATTCTACGATGGTGTAAACTCCAATAATGTCCCTCGCCGCCGCCAGGGACGCGAAGTCTTCTTCCCGAAGGCCGACCTGGACCGCATTTTCAAGGACAAGAGCCCCAACATTCCTGAAGAGATCCGTCGCAACTATGTCACAGCAAAGGATGCCCTGAAGGTGTACCACGTCGGACAAAAGCGGTTCTCGGAAGAGACCAAGGCCGCAGGCGTCACCAAGATTCGCACCGAGGGCAACTTCATGTGGTACAAGAAATCCGAACTCGATAAACTATTCAAATTATAATATATGTCAGTCACCATCGTCACTCTCCGAAAGCGCCTGCTCCCCTCCGGCAAGATTACGCTCTATCTGGACTACTATCCGCCCATCCGCGACCCGAAGACCAACAAGATGTCCCGGCGCGAATATCTGGGCATTTATCTGCTCGCCAAACCGCGTACGCAAGAGGAAAAGGATGCCAACAAGGAGAAACTCATCGCCGCTGAAGGACTTCGTTCCCAGCGCGAGATTTCCATCCTCAAGGGCAAGTTGGGGTTCGCCAACAAGGAGACCGAAAAGGAAGATTTCCTGGCATATTTCCACGAGCATCTCGAAGGCCAGAATCAGAAATGGATACGTGTCTACGACCATTTCAAACTCTACTGTGGCGGTGAGTGCAAGATGGGCGACATCACGGTGGATTTCTGCAATGGCTTCAGGAACTATCTCCTTGATGCAAAGCAGTTGAAGCACACTAAGCGGAAGTTGAGCAACAACTCTGCTGCCGGATACTGGTCCACCTTCCGCGGCTTCCTCGCCGTGGCCTACAAGGACCATAAACTCACAGAGAATGTGAACGACTACCTGGAGGCGATCAAGTACGAGGATACCGAGCGCGAATACCTGACCTTGGAAGAACTACAGCAACTCGCCGAGACGCCTTGCAACGAGCCGGTGCTTCGCGCCGCCTCCCTCTTCAGCTGCCTTACCGGCCTTCGCTTCGGTGACGTCCGAGACCTGACCTGGGAGAAGATTGAGAAGTATCCGGATGGCGGCTACTGCATCCGCATTGTCACGGAGAAAACAAAGACATCCGCTGTCCTCCCCATC
>JAFZLQ010000031.1 GCA_017551425.1 Bacteroidales bacterium
ACCATTTTCGGCCAGAGCGGCGGCGGCGGAAAGGTCTGCACGCTCATGGCGATGCCGTCGGCGAAGGGCCTGTTCGGCAGGGCCATCGTACAGAGCGGATCCATCACCGAACTCGCCACCACCGCATGCTCCCGCAGGGTCGGAACCTATACGGTGGAGAACCTCGGCCTGAGGGGCTCCGGAGTGGACGCCATCAAGGACGTGCCGTACGAGAAGCTCCTCGCCGCATACAACAAGGCGCTCGAGCGCGTACGCGAAGAGGCGCAGCAGGACGGTACGATGCCCGCCAACTTCCTCACATCCATCCTATACGGACAGGTCCCGGTGGTTGACGGAGAGGTCATTCCCGCCCAGCCCGATTCCCCGCAGGCCCTCGCCCTGTCGGCGGACATCCCCGTCATCATCGGCACTACATACCATGAATTCACCCGCAACATGGAGGACCCCATCTTCCGTCCGCTTGCGCTGGCGCAGGCCCAGGCCCGCACCGCCGCAGGATGCGCTCCCGTATGGCTGTACCGCTTCGACTGGGAATCCCCCGTGCTTGACGGCGCCCTGGGCAGCACCCACTGCATGGAACTGCCCTTCGTGTTCGACAACGTCAGCCTCCACCGCACACTCACCGGAGGCCGTGCGGAAGACATTGAACTGGGCCACCGCATCAGCCGCCTCTGGAGCTCCTTCGCCACCGACGGCACCCCCTCAGCAGAAGGAATGCCCGAATGGGAACCTTTCCCTGCATGCCTGATGCTCAACACCGAATCAAAACTGGAAAAATGAAAAAGCTTTACATCTTATTTGCAATCCTTGCCGCAGTCTCCTGCGGTACGAGCAACACGCAGAACAACGATCCCTGGGGCAAGGTAGATCCCGAAAAGGCCGCCGCCCAGTCCAAGGTGCTGGCGGAACTGTCCATGCAGAGCGTCAAGATGGGACGCAGCATGACCTACTCGGTATGGCTTCCCGCAGAATTCGACGAGAGCAAGACCTATCCCTTCCTCTATCTGCTTCACGGTTACGAGACCAACGACCAGAACGCACACTACGACCGCTGCTGGCTCGACAAGGGCAACGCCGCAAAGATAGCCGACGACTACCAGAAGGCCGGCGGAGTGCCCATGGTCATCATCATGCCCAACGGCCTGGACAAATTCTACACCTCCGACGGCTATGAAGACTACTTCGAGCAGGAACTGATGAAGAAGGTCGAGGCCGATTATCACTGCAACGGCAAGCGCGCCATCGCCGGCCTTTCCATGGGCGGCTACGGCACGCTCTACCACGCCCTCAAATATCCTGATAAGTTCACGTACGCATACGCCATGAGCCCCGCCGCCCAGACCTGGATGAGCTCGTTCATAGACGCACAGGCAGACAAATCGGTCTTCCCCGCCTTCACGATAGAGGTGGGAGAGCAGGACTACACCGTGAACAACGCAGACGCCAAGTCCCTTTACAACGCAATGGTCTCCAAGGGCCTTACCGCAGAATACATATCCCGCGCAGGCACCCACGACTGGGTATTCTGGAAGCAGTGCCTTCCCAAGACCCTGGTGGCCGTGGGCAATTCGTTCTGAAATTCATTCACCAATCATAACTAACCAACAAACACAATGAAACGTATCATTACAACTTTGGTTCTCTGCCTCGCAGTTGCATCCGCAGCCCAGGCTCAGGAACTTGCAAATTTCGCCTTCTGGGGCAACCGCAAGCCCATCGTCTCCCCTGAAATCCAGGGTGACAGCGTGACTTTCCGCCTCAAGGCCGACTACGCGACCGTAGTGAAGCTCAGCGGCTCATGGATGCCCAACCCCTGGGGCGGCACCATCGACATGGTCCGCGGCGAGAACTGCGTATGGGAAGTCAAGATCCCTCTGCCCGAGCCCGAAATCTACACCTACAACTTCGTGGTGGACGGCGTTGCCGTAAACGACCCCCAGAACGTCCTCGTGCAGCGTGACGGCACCCGTTACCTGCCCATGCTCCTGGTCCCCGGCGAGCGCAGCCAGAACTATGGCGAGGCCACCAAGCACGGCACCCTCAGCCATCCCTGGTACGACAGCAAGATCCTCGGCATGAGCCGCCGTCTTACCGTCTATACCCCCTACGGCTACGAGGCCAACCCCAAGAAGAAGTATCCCGTCCTCTACCTCCTCCACGGAGCAGGCGGTGACGAAGAGGCATGGAGCAGCATGGGCCGCGCAGCCCAGATCCTGGACAACCTCATCGAGAAGGGCCTTGCAGAGCCCATGATCGTGGTCATGCCCAACGGCAACCCCGGCCAGGCCGCTGCACGCACCCTCAACATCCCCGAGAAGCCCATCGACTGGCGCGCCCCCGAGAACCGCGACCTCTATGTGAAGAGTCTCTGCACGGAGATCGTCCCCTTCATCGAGAAGAACTTCAGGGCCATCCCCAAACCCGCTTCCCGCGCCATCGCAGGCCTTTCAATGGGCGGCGGACACACCATCTCCGCATCCATCCTCTATCCTGAACTGTTCGATTACATCTGCCCCCTGTCCGCAGCCGGCAGCGCCACCCCCGAGCAGATCGCTGCCCTCAAGAAAGCGGGCGTAAAGCTCTACTTCCTTGCTTGCGGCAACACCGATTTCCTGTTCAAGGGTGCAGAGGAGATGCACGCCAAGCTCAACGAGCAGGGCCTGGAGCACGAGTACTTCGTGTCTGAGGGCGGCCACGTCTGGAGCAACTGGAGGCTGTATCTCAACACTTTCGCACAGAAACTGTTCAAGTAATCAACCATAATAACCAACCCAATGAGAAACAACTATTTGCTTGTGCGCGTAGTGTCCGTGCTGCTCGGGATGTTCCTGGGCACCGCGGCGCTGTTCGCACAGAAAACCATCGAAGCGACCGGTACGGTCATCGATGGCCAGAAAGTGCCGGTTGCCGGCGTGGCTGTGATCCAGCAGGGTACGACCCATGGAGTAGCCACCGACGTGGACGGCAAGTTCTCCATCTCAGTTCCCGAGGGCGCGATCCTCGAGATTTCCTCCATCGGATTCAAGACAGTCGAGCTTCCCGCCTCCGCCAACATGGACATAGTGCTGAAGGAAGACTCCGAGATGCTGAACGAAACGGTGGTCGTCGGTTACGGCGTCCAGAAGAGGGAGTCCCTCACCGGTTCCATCTCCCAGATCCGTTCCGAGGATATCGCAATGACCAAGAGCGCCAACGCAGTGGCCTCCCTCCAGGGCAAGATCCCCGGACTCATGATCAACCAGAACAACGGCCAGCCGGGTTCCTTCGCATCCGACATCAACCTCCGCGGCTTCGGTACCCCTATGGTCGTGGTTGACGGCGTCGTGCGTTCCTCCACCAAGACCCGCAAATCGACGTCATGGAACAACGACCCCACCGCACTCGAGTCCTACAACGACCTCTCGGTGCTCCAGGAGCTCAACCCCGACGACATCGAGAGCATCTCCGTGCTGAAGGACGCATCCGCAACCATCTACGGTCTCGGCGCCCAGAACGGTGTGATCCTCATCACCACCAAAAAGGGCCAGGTGAAGAAGCCCAGCGTGAACTTCTCCGCCATGATGAACCTCTCCCAGCCCACCACTCCCCGCAACGTGGAAAGCTGGACCTCCTACATGAAGTGGAAGAACGCCATGGACGACGTGGCAAAGAAGACCCACACCTATACGGACGACGTTATCGCAGCATACGAGAGCGGAGATCCCAACTATATTTATAACGACTGGTACGACGCCGTCTATAAGAAGTTCGCCTTCAACCAGCAGTACAACCTGTCGGTGACCGGCGGCAACGAGACGGTCAGCTACTACCTCGGCGGCAACTTCACCGACGACAATTCCATCCTCAAGGCCGACAACTACGGCTACAAGCGCTACAGCTTCAACGGCAACGTGCAGATCAGGCTTACCAACGACCTGACCGCCCGCTACACCACCTCGCTCCGCCAGAGCACCAACCTGGCCCCCGGTGACGCCGACATGGCATGGAACATCTTCTACTACATCTACCAGTGCGACCCGACCATCGGCGTCCATCCCAAGGACAACCCCGGCCACTATTCCGACGTGGAGGAGCAGGCCAACCCTGCAGCCATCATGGACTCCGACGTCTCCGGTTACACCAAGGCCGACAACAAGTCGTTCTCCAACACCTTCGACCTCACCTATGAGGCACCGTTCCTCAAGGGACTCCGCCTCATGGCTACCGGTGCATACGACTTCGACCGCAACAAGACCCGCACCCTCATCATGATGTACCGTCTGTACGACTACGAGACCGACGCCCCCGGCGGACAGACCCGCCAGGAGACCCAGTACTCCGAGCTCTGGACAGACAACACCCGCCTCTACGGCCGCGCACAGGCACTGTACGACCACAGCTTCGGCCTGCACAACGTTTCCGCCATGCTCGGTGCCGAACTAACCGACAACACCACGGCGATGGTCAACGCGGACCGCAAGTACGGCGCAGACAAAGACAACTGGCTGTACACCCACGACACCATCAACTCCGGTCTGCAGAGCACCGCGATGAACTCCGGTACCCGCAGCAGCACCCGCACCGCCGGCTACATCGGCCGCGTCAACTACAACTACGCGGGCAAGTACCTCGTGGAGCTCATGGCCCGCTACGACGGCAACTACCAGTTCAAGAAGGGCAAGCGCTGGGGCTTCTTCCCGTCCTACTCCCTCGGCTGGCGCATTTCCGAAGAGCCTTTCTTCAAGAAGGTATTCCCCAAGGTCAACAACCTCAAGTTCCGCTGGTCCGACGGTTACACCGGCTCCGTACAGGGTTCTCCCTATGCATACGTAGGCGGTTACACCTCCAGCGGCTCATGGGTGTTCTCCGAGGGCAAGACCACCGCAGGCTATGCCAGCAACACCGTCGAGAACTCCATCCTCACCTGGGCAAAGGTCCGCATGATGGACTTCGGCGTTGACTGGGAAGTATGGCAGGGCAAGTTCGGAGGTACCTTCGACTGGTACAAGCGCGACATCGACGGTATCGCCGCAACGCGTGACGTATCCCTCCCCGACTTCTACGCAGTAGCCATCCCGTCCGAGAACATCAACCGTTACGAGACGCAGGGCCTCGAGCTGAGCCTGTACCACCGCAACAACATCGGACAGTTCTTCTATCGCATCCAGGGCAACGTCTCCTACGCCCGCAGCCGCTACACCTATATAGAGAGCGAGGGCACCAGGAACTACTCCTCCCAGATGGCTTACTGGTACGGCGCTTCCCTCAACCGCTGGAACGGTTATTTCGGAGGCTCCACCTACCTGTGGGACGGCAACCAGCAGTTCACTTCCCTTGCTGATGCCGCAAGCAGCCAGATCCTCTACGACTCCAGCTCATCCGGCGAGGGCAACCGCGCCATCGTTCCCGGCATGTACAAGATCATCGACCGCAACGGCAACGGCTACATCGACAGCGGCGACGTCTTCTACACCTGGGGCAACGGCTCCAACCCTCCCCTCCAGTTCGGTCTCATGCTGAGCGGCAACTGGAAGGCCCTCGACTTCAGCCTCGTGTTCAACGGCTCGGCCCTCAAGTACAAGAGCTACATGATGGGCGGTTACTCCAGCTTCGGCAAGCTCAACTACCTGCCCAGCCAGTACACCGACTCCTACCACGTGGCAGAATACGGCGCAGACCCCTGGGATCCCCAGACACAGTGGATCGCAGGCTGGTGGCCCGCACTTGCGAGTATCTCGCAGTCCGGCGAGTCCCACAACGCCACCTACACCAGCAGCCAGCCCTACAACTGGATCGACGCTTCCTACCTGCGTCTCAAGTCCGTGGAAATCGGCTACCGCTTCAATCCCGCCTTCCTCCAGAAGGTCGGCATCAAGGGCGCCCGCATATTCTTCAACGGAGGCAACCTGCTGACCATCTGCAACCCGCTCCTCAAGTACATCGACCCTGAAAGCTCCGATACTTCATGGGTCGCCGGCGGCGTTTACCAGATCAACAAGACCTTCAACTTCGGTGTCAACCTCAACTTCTAAACCTGACGCCTTATGAAAAAGATATTTACACTCATCGCACTTTCGGTACTTTGCGCAGCCACAGTTTCCTGCGACAAGTTCTTCGACGATATGGAGGGTGACCTCAGCAAGGTGGCGGCAGAGAACATGGTCGGCACAGAGGCCGGTCTGCTCAGCCTGCTGGCAAACCTCTACAGCGGCATGCCCATGAACGCCTTCTCCACCGGCGACATGAACCAGATGTTCGCCAACGGAGCACGTTCCACGCCGGGTTACGGTTCTTCCACCGCCGGTTTCTGGGGCTACGGCACCATCCGTTCCATCAACAAATTCCTTGAAGCGCTCGACGAGGCCCAGGAGAAGGGCATCATCGACGAGGCCACCAAGAACGCATTCCGCGGCGAGGGCCTCTTCATCCGCGCTTACTGCTACTTTGCCCAGGTTAGGTACTACGGCGGCATCCCCATCGTGGAGCACTCCCTCGACGACCAGTACGGCGTCAACGACAACGAAGGCCTGTACTATCCCCGCCTCACCGAGAAGGAGTCCTGGGACTGGGTCATCGACCAGCTCCAGCAGGCTGCAGACCTGCTTCCCGCATCGCAGACCCAGGAGATGCGCGTCAACAAGTACACCGCACTCGGCATGAAGGCCCGCGCAGCACTCTGGGCGGCATCCGAGAGCAAGTACTGGGACCGCGCTCCCATCAACAGCACCTACAACGCCGTGCAGAAGAAGCTCACCTACATGGAGAAGTCCTATGCCGACGCATACTACCAGCAGGCTATCGACGCAGCCGCCGAGGTCATCAACTCCAAGGCCTACAACCTGTACAAGGCTGATCCCAATTCCATCGACGAGGCCATCACCAACCTCACCGACCTCTTCCAGTCCTACAAGAAGGAAGAAGGCCTGCTCGGCAAGTCCTATGTGACCGGCGACGCAACCACCGGCAACGGCTGCAACTCCTGGGCTCCCAACCAGTGCGTGACCGGCTACACCGGCACCGGCGCAGGTTCCTACACCCTCACCCTCAACCTCGCAGACGAGTACGACTACTACGCAAGCAAGGACAACCGCTCCCGCAAGGACGGCAAGATCCAGACCCTTGTCAGCGGCGACGAGAACGCCTACATGAACGATCCCGAGACCGAGATGACCGACGCCAAGGTGGCTTCCTACAAGAAGTACGACTCCGTACAGGAGCCTTTCCTCCTCAAGGACGCCCGCTTCCAGGCATGGGTGATCTATCCCGGCGCTACCTTCCGTGACGTCACCATCAACATGCAGGGCGGCTACGTAGGCACCGACGGCTCCGTACACGTTTATCCCGACGACAACAAGGGTATCGACAAGAACGGTGTCACCTATTATCCTTACGGTGGCGACGGTGAAAACAATTCGGCATTCTACAAGCTGAAGTCCGACATCAACTCCAACAACCGTTCTTTCTACTGCTTCACTCCCCGCAAGTACCTCGACCAGAAGGCCAACAACGCCAACACACAGAGCCCCTGGTACGACCTCCGCTACGCTGAGGTCCTCCTCATCTACGCAGAGGCCGTGGCAGAGAGCGGCAAGGGCGACAAGACTCTCGCCGCCAAGTGCCTGAACGACGTCCGCCACCGCGCCGGCTTCACCGACGACATCGCGCTCAGCGTCGAGAACGTGCTTCACGAGTGGAAAGTCGAATTCACCACCGAGAACAAGTGGAGCGACGTACTGTTCCGCCGCCGCGCCTTCTACAACCCCGACAACGTCCCCACTTACGAAGAGGGCTCCGTCGGCCACAAGCTCACCCTCATCCCCATGGTTGACCTGAGCGGCGCCACCGCCAAGTACATCTTCCTCCGCGCACTCCCGTACAGCGCCACTTCCAAGTTCCAGAGCTACAGCGGAACCCTCCGCTTCATGCCCGAGAGCTATTACGGCACCATCCCCAACGCCGCCAACAACAGAATTGACGAGAACAACAAGTAGTATGAAAAAGTTAATATATGCAATAGCCGCACTGGCAGCTGCAGCAGCCGTTTCGTCCTGCGATCTCTTCGAGTACGACAACTACGACGGCCCTAACGCCCAGATTACCGGCAGGCTCCTGGATGTCAAGACCGGCGATAAGATCGGCGTTGAAACCGGTACCACCACCGCTTTCGACTGGAGCACATGGAGCAACGTCACCAAGACCGACGGCGGTTCCCTCGTCGTGGTCGAGCTGGGATTCGTCCCTCCGACCTGGACCGGCGACCCCGCCGACTATGAATTCAAGGAGACCGACCAGGACTGGCTCGTCCGCTTTGACGGCCAGTACACCAACAACCTCGTCTTTGCAGGCGACTACAAGTTCTCCACCAAGAAGCTCCCCTGCTATGAGGCACTCAACAATGTCTTCACCGTGAAGGAGGGCAAGAACAAGATGGACATCGGACTTGTTCCCTTCTGCAGGATCATCGACCCCGTCATCACCTATGACGCCGCCGCCAAGCAGATCGTCGCTTCCTTCTACGTCGAGCTCGGCGACCCCACAAAGGCCTGCAACATCACCAATGTGGCCCTTTGCGGAAACACCCAGCTCTTCGTGGGATGCAACTATCAGAACCTTGCCAAGAACGACAAGGGCGCCCAGGCCAAGAACGTCAATCCCGGCGAGCGCATCACCCTTGCCATCGACACCGCATCCGCTTCCAACGCAGACCTGTTCAAGTACACCCAGGAGCGTTACGTCCGCATCGCGGCCATGGCCAACGGCAACGGTTACAACGGCAACAATTTGTATAACTTCTCCCCCATCTTCAAGATTTCCTCAGACTTCTCTGTGATCGAGGAGGTCGTCTGGGATGAGAATGAGTGGTAGGACCTTTAGACAGTCACTGTTATGAAGAATATTTTTAGAGTTATGTTCCTGGGCCTGCTCATGGCGGGTGTCGCCTGCACCGAGCTCGGCCCGGAAACAATCAACGAGATCAACGATCACTACACCGTCCCCGAAGATGCCGTGACGCTCAGCACCCTCGCCGGCAGCGAGTCTGTCTGGTCCGGAGACAGGCGCCTCTTCAACCTGTCCTTCACGGGTGACGGCGGCAAGCTCGAAACCACCCTCATCGGTTTTGACGCAATCCTTTCCACCGGCCAGTACGTGCTCACCGACGCTGAAACCGCAAAGGTAGGCGACGCCATCAACACCAAGGTCGACGGCAGGCCCGCCACTTCCGGCTACGTGCTCGTAGGCAAGAAAGCCAGCGACTACCAGATTACCGCCGTAGTGGTTTCCGGCAGCGTGCAGAGGGTTCTCAGCTGGACCGGCAGCCTTCCTTTCAAGGCCGATCCCGCCCCCACCTTACTCTCCCAGGTAATCAGCGCCCAGAGCAACGTGAACAACGGCACCAACTCCGTGACCATGAACCTCGGCACAGTGGGCATCTCCCAGGAGTTCGACATGAGCACCTACCAGACCGTCTGGCACGGCCAGGGCAACTACCTCGCCCTTGACCTCTACAGCGAGGACGGATACCTGCACGAAGGAACCTACGTTCCCTGCGCCGAGGGCGGCGTGATCAACGAGGGCGAATTCGGCATAGGTTATGACGGCGTGCTCGACATGGGCGAATGGGGAACATATCCCTTCGAGAACTGGGGCACCTGCTGGTGGACTGTTTCCGACGGCACCGTCACTGCGGAGAAGATCACCTCCGGCATCGTCACCGTCACCCGTACCGAAGACGGCTGGAAGATCGCATGGGGCTCCAAGTATCCCCAGGAAGTCGTGTTCAACGGCCCCATCCCCGCACTCACCAAGTCCTCAGGCGGCAACGGTGGCGGCGGCGGTGCAGCCATCGAATACACCTACACCATCGGTGAACTCCAGTATTGCATCCTCAGCGACAACACCACCATCGTGGACGGCGTGATGAAGAACCCCGTGCTCATCATGGACAAGAACGGAGAGCAGGTCGCCAATATCGAGCTGGTCCTCGCAACCGGCGCCACCGAACTCGAGGGCGAGTACGTAAGTACCGAATACGCCCACGAGCCCGGACAGCTCGCAAACGGCTACTACCTCGACTTCTCATCATTCGGATGGGGTATCATCGAAGGCGGTTCCTGGTACATGAACGGCACAGAAAAGGTTTACATCGATCCCGGCCAGGTGGTTACCGTCAAGAAGATCGCCACCGGAGCCTACGAGTTCATCGGAACCGGATTCGACTATGCAGCCGCTGGTCCCGACTACGTGCCCGGTGACAATCCCGGAGGCGGCGACGAACCCGAAGACGACGGTTCCGACCTTTCCGGCGTAACCCTCATACTCAACTCCGGCCTCACCTACACCATGGAAGACCAGACCGCCAGCAATACTTCCGCAGACGGATCGGCTCTGAGCGGCGTAACCCTCTGGAGGGTCAACGTCAAGCAGGGCTCCAACCTGGTCGCCAACTTCGACTTCGTGGTGAGCGCAGGCAAGGAAGACCTTGCCGGAACATACACCGTAATGTCCTATCCCGACGCAGCGGGCAAGGCCGGCAACGGCTGGGGCTTCGCCGCCTGGAACATGTTCGGCGGATGCTACTACATCGTTGACGGCAAGTACTACTTCATTCCCGTCGATGCCACCGTCAAGGTAAGCGCCAAATCCGACGGAACCCTCAAGATCAAGTTCAGCGGCGCCATCCAGAACGACGACTACACCGATGGAGGCCAGGGCGGCGTGCTGCTCGACAATATCGCCAAGGGATGATTATGAAAAGATTAGTATTCGCAATAGCAGCCCTGTGCATAGGCCTCAGCGCCTATGCACAGCAGGCGCTGTACGGCGGCCCCGGAGTGGAGTCGCCCGTTATCAATGAAGACGGCACCGTAACCTTCCGCTATCGCGCCCCCAAGGCCATCAAGGTGGAGGTTACCGGAGATTTCATGCCCACCCAGAAGGTTGACGTGGAGTTCAACGGCCAGAAGTTCAGCTACGACGCCCCCGGCGTGGGCGAGCTCAAGGAAGGCCCCGGCGGAGTGTGGGAATACACTACGCCTTTCGTGGTCGCTCCGGACCTGTACAACTATACGTTCCGCGTTGACGGGGATTCCGTGATCGACCCTCACAACATGTGGGTCAACCGCGACGTGGCGTCCCTTACCAGCGTGCTCCTGGTCCCCAAGGCCAGCGAGCGCAGCGACCTCTATGCAATCCACCGCGTTCCCCACGGAACGGTATCCAAGGTATGGTACCCTTCGGCAACCGCAGGCTTCGACCGCAGGCTGACCGTCTATACCCCCGCAGGTTACGAGAAGTCAAAGGCCAAGTATCCGGTGCTTTACGTGCTGCACGGAATCGGCGGCGACGAGGATGCATGGGTTACCCAGGGCCGCGCCACGCAGATTCTGGACAACCTTATCGCACGCGGTGAGGCCAAGCCCATGATCGTGGTCTTCACCAACGGCAACATCTCGCAGGAGGCCGCTCCCGGCGAGAATTCCACCGGTTACGACAGGCCCACGATGCAGCTTCCCCAGACCATGGAAGGCACTTTCGAAACCGCATTCCCGGAGATCGTGAAGTTCATCGACGGCAGGTATCGCACCATTGCCAAGAAGGGCTCCCGCGCCGTATGCGGCCTCTCCATGGGCGGATTCCACACCCTGTACCTGTCGCTCAACTATCCCGAGCTGTTCGGCTGGTCCGGCATGTTCTCCGCCGCCATCGGCGTGAGCGATCCTTCCGTCAGCCCCATCTACCAGGACTTCGACGCCAAGCTCGCCAAGTACTACGCCGGCAAGCCCGCCCTTCTGTGGATCGGCTGCGGCGTCACCGACTTCCTCTATCAGGCCAACAAGGACTTCATGAAGAAGCTCGACGACAACGGCTACAAGTACACCTACATGGAAACCGACGGCGGCCACATCTGGAAGAACTGGAGGATTTATCTCAGCGAGTTCGTGCCGCTGCTGTTCAAGTAAGTGGTAGCGCGCAAAGCTAACCAGTTTATTTACAGCCTCATACGTATAGTGCCTGCGGCTTTTTGACCGCAGGCAGTTTATTTAACCAACTAATTATCACCGTCTTGACTTTGCGATTATATTTATACGTGGCAGCGGCAGCGGTGCTGCTGGCTTGCCAGAACCCCGGGGCTCCGCTTCCCAGGGCACAGGCTTCTCCCGAGCTGGACGAGGCCTTTACCTCATACCTCAAGGCAGTTGCAGACAGTTCTGTGGAGATGCACGGCATAATGGTGCTCCAGCATGGCAAAGTGCTGGAAGAGAAGCAGTTCGCACCGGACACCGCCCACATCATGAACTCCGTTTCCAAGACTTTCACCTCCACCGCTGTCGGCTTCGCAATCAGCGAGGGCCTGCTGTCGCTGGAAGACAAAATCGTCGATATCTTCCCGGAAAGCGTACCCGAGAATCCTTCCGATACGCTGCAGCGCGTCACGCTCCGCCATCTGCTTACTATGAACTCAGGCCACGCCACGGATCCCACCTACGCTATCCGCCAGGGCGACGGCGACTGGGTGCGCGCCTTCATGGAGTGGCCCATCAAGTATGAGCCCGGCACCTGCTACTGCTACAACAGTCTCGGCACGTACCTGCTGTCCGCTGCAGTCCAGAAGGTTACGGGCCAGAAGGTGGTCGATTACCTCGAGCCCAGGCTCTGGAAACCGCTCGGCATTGAGAAGCCATACTGGCAGGAAAGCCCCGCCGGCATCAACACCGGCGGCTGGGGCCTTTACCTCCGCACTGAGGATATGGCCAGGATGGGCCTCTGCATCCTCAACGGCGGCAAGTTCTGCGGCAGGCAGGTGATTCCCGCCTACTGGGTGCGGGAAATGGGGGCCAACCAGGTGCCTTCCGTGGGTGCAGGCCTCAACGAGAACCAGATGAAGGAAATCTTGGCGTCGCATCCTGACCTGCCTTACTTCCTTCCGGAGAACAGCGACTGGGTGCAGGGATACGGATACCAGATGTGGCGCTGCCGCCACAACGCCTTCCGCGCCGACGGAGCCAACGGCCAGTACATCATCATCCTTCCCGACCAGGATGCCGTCATTGCCGCCACCGCACACGTGCAGGATATGCAGAAGGAGCTGAATCTCATATGGGACCACATCCTCCCGGCACTCTAACCCTCCTGCCTACAGCTTTCAGGCCCGCAAAACTAACTCTGTTTGATACAAACGTTTACGTCAACTGCCTGCGGTGTTTTGACCGCAGGCAGTTGATGTATATTGCTAGCTACAAGATAGTTGCCTTTGCGCTAATACGTCACAGGCTCAATATCGAACAGCTGCTTGAATGGAGCGTCGTGCCTGTACGCAGGCCATCCGGGGTTGCCGGAGCGGCAGAAAGACGTCCAGGCGTCGAGCATCCTGGCAGAGAGTTCATAGTCGGCCTCGGTGAAGGGGCGCCAGCTGCGTGCCAGGGTGCCGAACATATACCACAGTTCGGCGGAGTGGAAGGCGCCCGCGGCGGAAGCGGGGTGCGCTTCGTCCGTGGGAAGCTCGCGGAGGAATTCATACTCGAACACAGGGAAGCCCAGCGAATCGCGTACGGCGCAGAAATGGTCCACAGGAGCGCCGGCGAGCGATTCCATATCGTCCTTGTTGTAGCCGATCATCACCGGAACGGCCGCAATGCTGCCGTCATAAACGGCATCGTCGAAGCTCTCCGTAAGCGAGTAACCGTCTATGTGCGGGCGTAGCAGCACCCAGCCCTTTCCAGCAGCGAGGTATTTGTTTGTGGCACCGGCAATCTCGGAGGCCGGGGCGGCGCGCATCTCGTCCAGGCTCTCGAATCCGGCGGTCTCCATGATGTCGCGTCCCTGCCAGTCGCATACGCTTTGGGGGACTACAGCGGTTGTGGATATGCGTTCTTGAGCAAGGCCTCCGCCGCTCTGGATGATGGCTTTGGCAAGCAGGTCCCTGGAGAGCGGCGAAATCAGCAGGTTCCTGACGCTCATCGCGCCGGCGCTCTGGCCGAAGACCGTGATGTTGGACGGGTCGCCTCCGAACTGTGCGATATTGTCCCGCACCCAGCGGAGGGCGGCGATCTGGTCCATCAGGCCGTAGTTCCCGGAGCGGCCCTGCTCCTCCGTGAGCTCAGGGTGGGACAGAAATCCGAGCACCCCCAGACGGTAGTTTATGGTGACGAGGATGACGCCGCGGGAGGCCCATTCGTCACCGTCCATCGTAACCTCGTAGCCGTAACCGTTGAGGAAGGCTCCGCCGTGGATCCACATGGCTACGGGAAGCTTTGCAGCTGGTTTGCCGATGGATCTGGCGGGTGCCCAGACGTTCAGGTACAGGCAGTCCTCGCTCTGCTCAGGCGTGCCGCCCCAGTAGAACTCGTCGCCGTAGAAGGTGCCGGGGGCGTTGCCGGGCTGCCAGCAGATCGGGCCGAAGCTGTCGCAGACTTTAACGCTATCCCATGATTGAACGGGCTGCGGGTCACGCCACCGCAACTCACCCACAGGCGGCGCTGCGTACGGAATGCCCTTGAACACGGTGACGCCGTCTTTCGGTGACGGGACGCCCTGGAGCTTTCCCCCTTTGACTGTGACGACGTTGCTCTGACAAGATAGCAGAAGCAGCAATGCCGCCGAAAGAAAAAGATTTCTTTTCATACAGGTATTCTTAAAGAAAAACAGTTCGTATTCCTGTTGATTAACCAAGGTTTACAATTTAATCAATAATAATCTGTTTATAAATAATTTATTTGTGTTAAGCAGTTGCTGGAAAGCGAATTAACATCGATATTTGCAATTATTCCGTTTCTTTTGAATTGCCCGGCCAACGGGAAAACTTAATTATCTTAACTATGAAAAAACGTAAGTTTTCTGGTGATACCTTGATTCACTGCTATCAAAATACTGTCAAAGGCGTCCTGCTGTTCTACTCTGTCAGTGATTATCTGGTGTTCTTCTCTATTGCTTGTGTTGCGGCCAGGCGTTATAGTGTAACCATTGTCAAGATATGCTTGATGCCAGACCACTATCACATCAGTTGTATTTGCCAGCGCTCCTCAGATTTGGCTGCTTTTATCAGGTATGTAACGTCAATTTACGCAAAAGAGTTCAACTTTATCTGCCGACGTCACGGACGGTTGTTTACAAAATCGTTTGGCAGTGCTCTGAAAAAGGCGGACAAAGCAATCAGAACCAATCTGATATACGTAGACAACAACCCCGTGGAGAGGCATCTTAGTAAGAAGGCCGAGGATTATAGATGGAATTTTCTTGCATATGCAGAAAAGGCTAATCCATTTTCCGAACGTATCATAAAGCGTTCTGCGCCATCTCATTTGAAGAATGCTATGCAGATAATCGTTTCTTTTAATAACGAAGGACAATTCTTGCGCCATAACACATTGGCCAGGATGTTCTCAAAACTTGACAGACAGCAGAAAGAATCATTAGTCGATTTTATCATTACCACATACTCAGTGATTGATTATCAATTCAGTATAGACATGTTTGGCAGTCATAAAAACAATCTTATTGCAGACAACGCATCAACCGGAAGCGAGTATGATATCCGAGAGACATTCAACGGGAAGAGGGACGACGTTTACGCACAGATGACCAGCTTGCTGCTACGGAACAGGTTTGTCTCGAATATTCATGATGTCATTTCAATGAGCGCAGATAACAAGACAGAGCTGTTTTATTACTTAAAAGGCCTCACGGAAGCTACTTCACGTCAGATCGAGTGCTTCCTCCATCTTTCCCAGCAAACCTAATCGTTTAATTCCAAACAATTTACGTCAACTGCCTGCGGTGTTTTGACCGCAGGCAGTTTGTATATGTAGCTATGTCGCAGCGGATTAGCCTTGCGTTA
>JAFZLQ010000032.1 GCA_017551425.1 Bacteroidales bacterium
CTGGCAGCTCGGCACCAGCCAGGTCGACTACAACCTCCCCGAGCGCTTCGAGCTCGAGTATACCGCCGCCGACGGCAGCAAGCAGCGCCCCGTGATGATTCACCGCGCACCCTTCGGCTCGCTCGAGCGCTTTACCGCCGTCGTGCTGGAGCACACCGCCGGCCATCTGCCTCTCTGGCTCTCGCCCGAGCAGGTCAAAGTACTGCCAATCAGCGAAAAATACGCAGATTATGCAGAAAAAGTTTGTGATTTGCTAAAAAATTCCGATATTCGCGCCTCAATCGACGCGCGCAACGAAACGCTCGGCAAGAGAATCCGCGAGATTTCCCTTCTCAGAGTGCCTGTACTTGCGATCGTCGGAGAAAAAGAAGCCTCGGAAGGCACCGTCTCCGTTCGCAGGGAGGGTGTCGACCAGGGCTCTATGACTGCAGAACAGTTTGTACAGTATATTAACGCAGCGGTAGCTGAAGAATTAGCTTAATGGCAGGACCTTACAGACCCAAGCCGGCCCGTAAACCGGGAGGAAAACGTCCGGACCCCCGTCTTCAGAAGAAAGACGAGGACGAACTCAACATAAACGGCCAGATTACTGCGCCGCAGGTCAGGCTCGTGGGAGACAACATCTCTGAGCCCGGCATCGTCCCCCTCTCCAAGGCCCTGCAGCTGGCAGACGAACTGGAACTCGACCTTGTGGAAATCAGCGCCAAGGCAGACCCGCCCGTGTGCAAGATTCTGGATTACCAGAAATACCTGTACCAGCAGCGTAAGAAAGCCAAGGAAATGAAGTCCAACGCCGCAAAGGTAGTCATCAAGGAGATCCGCTTCGGCCCCAACACAGACGAGCACGACTTCCAGTTCAAGCTCAAGCACGCCCAGGAGTTCCTCCAGGAGGGATCCAAGGTCAAGGCTTCCATCTTCTTCCGCGGCCGTTCGATAATGTTCGCAGACCAGGGCGAAAAACAGCTCCTCCGCTTTGCGGTAGAGCTCGAGCCCTACGGAAGGGCGGAAAACATGCCCACCCTCGAGGGCAAGCGCATGACAATGATGCTTGCTCCTTTGAAGAAAAAATAGCGTACGAACTTCCGCACTTCTGTTCAGGGCCCATTAAGCCAAAACAGAAGGGCCCTGAACAGAAGTACGGAGTTCGCAGCGTTACAAATATTATTAACTATTTATTATTAAAAACAATGGCAAAGCTTAAAACCAACTCCGGTGCCAAAAAGCGCTTCACGCTTACCGGATCGGGAAAAATCAAGAGGAAGCACGCTTACCACAGCCACATCCTCACCAAGAAAACCAAGAAGCGCAAAAGAAATCTCGACCACTTCGCCCTCCTCGAGAAGGCCGACCTGGTGCGTGTAAAAGAAATGTTGGTTCTCTAAAAGTATCGAATTATGCCTAGATCAGTTAACTCAGTAGCCTCCAGGGCCCGCCGCAAGAAGATTCTCAAGAGAACCCGCGGTAACTTCCTGTCAAGAAAGAACGTCTGGACAGTTGCAAAGAACACCTACGAGAAAGGCCTCACCTACGCTTATCGCGACCGTCGCGCCAAGAAGCGCAATTTCCGCGCCCTCTGGATCCAGCGTATCAATGCAGCCGCCCGCCAGTACGGGATCTCCTATTCCCAGTTCATGGGCAAGCTCAATGCGCAGAACATCGGCCTCAACCGCAAGGTTCTTGCCGACCTCGCAATGAACAACCCTCAGGCGTTCGAAGCTATCATCAATTCCGTAAAGTAAGGCACAAGTGAGCCGGAGGAAGAAATTCCGCACCAAAAGCAAGTTCCTGAACTGGATACTTGACTGGGTTGACGCCATACTCTTCGCAGTCGTGGTCGTCACTCTCATCAACGTCTTCCTGTTCCAGTCCTTCAAGATTCCTTCCTCTTCGATGGAGAGCACCCTTTACACGGGTGACCATCTCTTCGTCAGCAAATTGACATATGGAGCCAGGCTCCCCCTGACCCCCCTGACCATCCCTTTCACACACAATGTGATAGGCTCCAAGGAGTCCTACTCCACATCGGTGCAGTGGAAATACAGGCGCCTGCCGGGATTCAGGAAGGTTGAAAAGGGAGACTGCGTCGTCTTCGGATTCCCCAACGGAGACACCGTCCTCACCAAGGCCCCCGTCGAAGATTACCACACCGTGGTGCGCTTCATGGGCCGCGAGGCAGCGCAAGCGGCATACGGTCCGGTCATTGTCCGTCCCATGGACAAGAAAGACCATTACGTCAAGCGCTGTGTGGCAACCCCGGGTGATACCCTGAAAGTCCGCGACGGCCTGGTCTGGATCAACAGGGAACAGCAGACGGTCTGGCCCGGCGTGCAGCTCAGCTACTGCGTCGTGACCACCGGCCGCGAGCTCAACCCCAAGGTTATAGACCAGTTGGGCCTGAATGCGCTCGAGCTTCGTTTCTCCCCCACGCTTCCCGGATATCCCGAGATGCCCCTGACGGCGGAAATGCTCGCCAAGGTAAAGGAGATGAAGAACGTAGTGAGCGTGGAGCCCGCCCTCCAGGAGGAGCAGGTCGATTACAGGGAGATTTTCCCCTTCTCGCCGCTCTATAACTGGTCCCGGGACGAATTCGGCCCGCTCTGGATTCCCCGCAAGGGAGCCACTGTGGAGATTACCCCCGCAACGCTGCCCCTCTACGAGAGGATCATCCGCGACTACGAGCATTCAGATGTCAATGCGGCACTCGCCGCCGGCTCATACACCTTCCGGCAGGATTATTATTTCATGATGGGAGACAACAGACACAACTCCCTCGACTCCAGGTACTGGGGATTCGTTCCCGAAGACCACATAGTCGGGCGTCCGGCGTTGATCTGGCTCTCCACCGACAAGGGGCGGTCATTCCCCTCGAACATCAGGTGGCGCAGATTCTTCAAATTTCTGTAGGGTCCGTTTGGAAATCCGCAAAAATAGAGCGATATTTGCACCCCTCCACAAGAAAACAATAAAAATCAGATAGTTATGGCAAAAGTTTGTCAAGTGACAGGACGGAAGAGAATGAAGGGCAACAACGTGGCCCATTCCAAGCTCCGCACCAAGCGCGACTTCTCCCTCAACCTCAAGAACAAGAGGTTCTGGAGCGAGGAGGAGCAGAGATACATCACCCTCAAGGTTTCCTGCAAGGGAATGAGGATCATCGAGAAGAACGGCCTCGAGGCCACCATCCGCGATGCACAGAAGAAAGGATTGATTAACCTTGTTTAATTTTTACGATTATGGCAAAGAAAGCAAAAGGAAACAGGGTGCAGGTCATCCTCGAGTGCACAGAGCAGAAGGCCAGCGGCGTACCGGGAATTTCCCGCTACATCACTACCAAGAACAAGAAGAACACCCCCGAGCGTCTTGAGCGCAAGAAGTACAACCCGTACCTCAAGAGGGTTACCGTTCACCGTGAAATCAAATAATTGAAGGAGATTAGATTATGGCAAAGAAAGCCGTCGCAACATTCGCAGCAAAGGCCGGTGCCAAGAGCATGGTCAAGTGCATCCGTATGGAGAAATCCCCTAAAACCGGCGCTTACGTATTCACCGAGCAGCTGGTAGAGGCCGAGAAGGCCAAGGACTTCTTCACCGACAAGAAGTAAATCCTTCTAAAGATTCTATAGGGTAGCCTCCGGCGCAGGAATTGCGTCGGAGGTTTCTTTTATTCCGCAGCCAGGGTGGTTTTTACCACGAGGTAGTCGTAGTGCTTCATGACGGAGTCGAGCTCCTCATAGCTCACTATGCAGGCGTGTGTTTTCTTTATTTCGTCCGTTTCCGGGCCTGGGGTGTATCCCAGGGCCACGTGCGATGCCTCCCAGCGGAGATGCTCCTGTACCGCAAGGTAGTGCAGGACGGTTTCCACGTGCCTGTCCGGCCCCGTATAGTGTGCGCCGTTGAAGCTCGGGGGTATGCATTCCGCAATCTCCCTGCGCCTGGACATGAATTCAGGCCCGGCGAGCGCGGCTTTGGTATCTACGCTCAGGCAGTCCGAGAAATCCTGGCTTCGCTGGCGCACGAGCTTGGAATGGCGGGCGTAGTCTGTGGTGTCCCTAATCTCCGCCTCACGTGCGTCCCAGGCCGCGACGGCCTCTTCCCAGGACATTCCCTGCGCCTTGTGGTAGCCGGCGAAGTACTTCTTGGCGCGTGCGGTAAGGCTCTCTGCGGTGATGTTGTCCAGGGTCCATATCTCCCGCAGGCTCCCGAAGGGCTTGATGCATGAGTGGTACTGCCCGATGGCGTTGTAGTGGCCCAGGGTGAGCTCGTCGAGGCGGGTGGGCTGGCCCTGCTCGATGAGAATCACGAAGTCCTTTGAGATGTCTTTGCCGGAACGGTAGGCATATTCCACCAGATCCACAGCGGTCTTGAGGTTGAGGCTGTCGTCCCCGAGGGCGATCACCACGTAGTTGAGGGCGGGCATCTGCTGCTCCACGGTGGCCCAGAAGGGGTCTGAGCCTGCTTCTGCATGGATATAGCTCACGCCTGCCGCTGCGTTTAGGCCAGGGAAGCTGCGGCGGAAGTCCTCGAACGGCTCCGGCGCCAGCACGGTGCAGCCGAAGGGGCTCTTGCGGAAGTCCCTGCCCACGAAGGCCCCCTGCTCGTACAGGAAACCCAGCGCCTCGCGCCCCGTCTGCCCGAATCCTATCACCACGGCGTTGAATGCCGAGGATACCCATCCCTCCTGCCTGCCGGACTCGTCTGCGCCTTTCTGCACGTATCCCACGGGCAGAAGGTCTGCGCGGCTGCGTACGGAACGTACGGCGAGGACGGCGGGATCCACTATATGCACTATGGCGGACGGCGTATTGGTCATGGCGTCTTCGTACATGCGCTTGATGCCTTCCCGGCGGCCCCTGCAGTACAGGGTGGCGGCGCATCCGGCGCGGTACAGCACCTCGGTGCAGCGGAGGTTCTCATCCTCGTTTGGCGAAAGTATGTAAACGCGGCATGAACGGTCTTTGAGGAACGGCGCCAGGTCCTTGATTCCCAGCTGTTTGCATACGTTGTTGCCGGACGCCTGGGCCAGCGGTATGCGGGAATAGACCATTGCGTCGAAGGGCCCCTTGTCTTCCTGGGTGCGGGAATCGAAGAGGCGTTTAAGCTTCTCCCAGAGGGAAAGGTCGATGAAGTTCTCCGCAGGGTCTGGATAGCCGACGAAGATGACGGCGTCCTTCGGGTGCGTGCCCTTTATGTTGGCGGCAAGAAGGACGGCGGCATCGCCTCCGGTGAAGAATATGTGCGAACGTGCGGTCTTGCCCTTGCGTGCCGCAAGCCATTCGCGGCCGGCGCGCCTGCGGTTGAATGCCTTGATAATCAATGCGATGGAAGTGGTGGCGCCGAGCGTGAAGGTGAGCGCCAGTATGTACAGGCTCCAGGCTCCCACGGCGGATCCGTCGAACAGGGGACCGTAGTATCCGTTGTCCAGCATGTGGGGCACGAACAGGAACATCTCGAGCGAATGGAGGAAGGCCAGCACCAGGGCGGACCAGACGCTCCTCTCGCCGGGGGAGGCTGTCCACAGGGTATAGGCGGCGACCGTGGTGTTCACTAGGATAAGGATGACAGCAGCCGTGAGAACGGTCCCGAAAAACCTCTTGTTGTTGCGGCTCGCCCTTGCCAGCAGCTGGTAATACAGGACACCTGCAATCAGAGCGACGATAACGGCCGATATTTGGACGAGGATGTTCATGCGGTTCGTGGAAATTAGCTTTACAAAGCTAATAAAAATGATTATATTTGCAAACTATGGCATTCAGTTTCTTCCAGAAAATCGGGCGTGCGATTGCAGGGCGGTCGAGGGTTGACGACGACACCCTCGACGCTATAGAAGAGGCTCTCATCGAGTCCGACATGGGCGTGGACACCACCCTCAAGATCATAGACAATCTCGAGGAACGTGTCGACCGCGACAAATACATGAACCAGGACGAGCTCCGCGCCATGCTCCGCGAGGAGATATCGGCCCTCATACCGGACACGCAGGCCTCCGAGCCTGTGTCCAGGCCTCACGTCGTACTTGTGGTAGGCGTGAACGGAGTGGGCAAGACCACCACCATAGGCAAGCTTGCCTGGTACTGGAAGAACAGGGGCAGGAAAGTGCTGCTCGGGGCCGCGGACACCTTCCGCGCCGCCGCGGTGGACCAGCTGGACATCTGGGCACAGCGCGCAGGGGTGGAAATAGTCAAGCAGCAGATGGGCTCCGACCCTGCCGCGGTTGCGTACGACACCGTCAAATCGGCGGTCGCACGCGGCACGGACATTGTGCTCATAGACACCGCAGGCCGCCTGCACAACCGCATCGACCTAATGAACGAGCTCACCAAGATACGCAATTCCGTACGCAAGGTGGTACCCGACGCTCCGGCTGAGGTCCTTCTCGTGCTGGACGCCAGCACAGGGCAGAACGCCTTCGCCCAGGCCAAGGAATTCGCCCGCGCCACAGACATCACCGGCCTTGTGGTCACCAAGCTGGACGGCACCGCCAAGGGTGGCGTCGTAGTAGGCGTGTGCGACCAGTTCGGCATCCCCGTCCGCTACATAGGAGTGGGCGAACACATACAGGACATCAAACCCTTCGACAAGCAGAGTTTTGTCGAGGCCCTATTTAACCCCGAAGATATATGAAACTGAGTTACAGCTGGTTAAAGGATTATTTGAAGTGCGATCTCACCCCCGCCCAGGTTGCGGAGGCCATGACATCCATAGGCATAGAGGTGGATTCGCTGGAAGAGACCGAGGAGATTCCCGGCGGCCTTGCCGGAGTCGTCGTGGCGCACGTACTTGAGTGCGAGCCCCATCCGGACAGCGACCATCTGCATGTCACCAGGGTCGATACCGGTTCCGGCGAGCCCGTCACCGTAGTTTGCGGCGCCCCCAACGTAGCAGCCGGCCAGAAGGTCCTGCTTGCGCAGATAGGCACCGTGCTCCCCGGAGACTTCAAGATCAAGAAATCCAAGATACGCGGAATCGAGTCCTTCGGCATGATCTGCGCCGAGGACGAGCTCGGTATCGGCACCAGCCACGATGGCATCATGGTGCTGCCGGAAGATGCCGTGGTGGGTACGCCCGCAAAGGAGTATCTCCATCTCAAGACGGAGGCTGTCATAGAATACGAAATCACCGCCAACCGCGTTGATGCGGCATCCCACTGGGGCGTCGCCCGCGACCTCTACGCCTGGTGCGTGGTCAACAACGTTCCCGCGGAGCTGGTTGCGCCAGGAGATTCTTCCGCTTCGCGTCAGAATGACAGCTCTGTCATCCGAAGCGACAGCTCTGCCATCCGAAGCGACAGCTCTGCCATCCGAAGCGCCAGCTCTGCCATCCTGAGCGACAGCTCTGTCATCCTGAGCGCCAGCGAAGGATCTTCCTCAGGCATCCCCGTGGAGGTCCAGACCCCCGACGGAGCACCCCGCTACACGGGCCTCACGATACGCGGCATCAAGGTAGGGCCGTCCCCCGAGTGGATGCAGAAGCGCCTCATGAGCATAGGCAGCCATCCCATCAACAATATCGTCGATATCTCAAACTACGTGCTCTTCGAGCTCGGCCAGCCCCTTCACACCTTCGACGCGGCAAAGATACGCGGCGGCAGGGTGATAGTCCGCAGGGCTGCGGAGGGAGAGACCATCCGCACCCTCGACGGCATTGAGCGCAAGCTCCGCAGTACGGATGTAGTGATTGCCGATTCCGAGGGCCCGATGTGCATAGGCGGCGTCTTCGGAGGAGAAGACAGCGGCGTGACCGAAGGTACCACCGACGTCTTCCTCGAGTGCGCCTACTTCGATCCGGCATCCATACGCCGTACCGCCAAGAGCCAGGGCCTCCAGACCGACGCCTCCTTCCGTTATGAGCGCGGAGCGGACCCCCTCATCACGCTTGACGCCCTCAAGCGCGCCGCCTCCCTAATCGTCGAATGCGCCGGAGGCACCATCGCCGGAGATATCCAGGAAGTCTGCCCCAAGCTCCCCGAGCGCGCCCGTATCGATCTGGATTTCAACCGCATACGCCGTTTCATCGGCAAGGATATCAGCACTCCCGACATGCTCCGCATACTCGAGGCGCTGAACTACGAATTCGTCTCCCGTGAGGCGGAGACCGCCGTGGTGCTGGCCCCTTCGTACATGGTGGACGTCACCCGCGAGTGCGACGTGGTGGAGGAAATCCTCCGTATCTACGGATACAACAACATCGACCTGCCGCATCACATGAAGATGTCCGTGGCGCCGTCTCCCAACCCCGATCCCGAGGCCATACGCAACCGCGTCTCCTCGTTCTTCGCGTCCAACGGCTTCACGGAGATAATGAACAACTCGCTCACCCGCAAGGATTACTACACAAAGCTTCAGACCTTCCCCGCGGAGGCTTGCGTGGAGATAGTCAATCCGCTGAGCCAGGAGCTCAACGTCATGCGCCAGACGCTCATTCTGGGCGGGCTCGAGGTTATCGCATACAACCTCAACCGTCAGATAGGCTCGCTCCGCACCTTCGAGTACGGCAACGTATATCGCAGGTTCCCCGACCGCGACATCACCAAGCTCGAGGCTTACGAGGAGCATGCCTGCTTCTGCCTCATGATGACCGGCACACCGGACAAATCCTGGAAGGAAGCCCCCGCAAAGAGCGATTTCTTCTGCCTCAAGGGCTACGTTGAGCTGCTTCTGCGCCGCTACGGAGCCGACCTGTACCAGCTGTTCACCGAGCCCGCCCCCGCAGATATCTTCTCGGACGGCGTCAGCTTCTCGCTGCCCGGCAAGGGAGGCAAGCTCGTGACCATAGGCATCGTGTCGCCCGCACTCTGCAAGAGCTTCGGCATCAAACAGCAGGTCGTGGCCGCAGAGATCAACTGGCCCGTGCTGTTCGAGCTCGTGCGCAGGGACAAGGTGGCATTCAAGGAAATGCCCCGCTTCCCCGAGGTGCGCAGGGACCTTGCCCTCCTGCTCGACGAGAGCGTGTCTTATGCAGACCTCCGCAGCGCTGCCTTCAAACAGGCCCGCAAGCTGCTCAGGCAGGTAGGGTTGTTCGACGTATATCGCGGCGACAAGATTCCCGCCGGCAAGAAGCAGTATGCACTCAGCTTCGTCATCCAGGACGAGGAGCGTACGCTCACGGACGCCGACACCGAGCGCCTGATGGACCGCCTGCTGGAAATGTTCAAGAAAGACTTCGGCGCCGTCCTGCGATGAGAATCCGCGCCTGTCATATAGCGTGCGCCCTTTTGCTGGGTCTCCTGCTGGCTTCCTGCGGCGGGCGGCCCCGCATCATCCCCCGCGCCACCATGACAGACATCTTCGCGGACATGTTTCTGGCCGACCAGTGGATAAGGGACCACTCCGACGAGCGCAAGAGGGCGGATACGAGCCTCTTCTACGATCCCATCTTCGCACGCTACGGTTACACCTTCGAGGATTACGACGCCACGATGAAGCGCTATCTGGAGGATCCCGACAAATTCTCCAGGATCTTCCGCGACGCGGCCGCCAAGCTCAAGAAAAAGGAGGCCCTGTACGAAAAGAAGGCAAAACAGGTCAAGGATATAAGGGATTTCAACAATTACTTCAAGAACAAGTATTCATCAGTGGATTTTGACGCAGATACTATTCTTTGGTCGCTGCCGGACACCGTGAGGCTGGATTCCCTCACCCTGGATTCCCTGAGGCGAGATTCGCTTTTCCGCGATTCCGTGCTTCGCGAGTCCTTCCGCCTGGATTCCCTGCGCCGGGATTCGCTCATGCGTGACTCCCTCATCCGCAAGAAGGCTTCCCTCGATTCCTCCCGCGTGCTGAGCAGGGCGAGGCGTGTAAGAAAGCAGGAAATGACAATTAACCAAATAAATAAATAAGTATTATGGATTATCTTGATAAATACGGCTACAAGCCCGACCAGGAGAAAATCGCCGCCGCCCTAGCCGCCGTGGCCGATAATCTCGACAACGCATCCACTCCCGAAGCCCTCAGGCAGTGCTTCGCGGCAATGGATCTCACCACCCTCCGCACCAACGATACCCCCGAGTACGTACGTGCGTTCGTGGAGAAAGTGAACAGATTCCCCGAATCGTTCCCCGGCTATCCCGAGCCCGCATCCATCTGCGTATATCCCAACTTCGCAGGCGTGGTGCGTTCCACCAAGACCAGTGAGTCGCTGCACGTAACCTGCGTCTCCAGCTGCTTCCCCTCCGCCCAGAGCTTCCTTGAGGTCAAGGTGCGCGAGTGCGAACTTGCAGTGCTCGAAGGCGCCGACGAAATCGATATAGTCCTGGCTCTCAATTCCTTCCTTGCCGGCGACTATGAAGCCGCATACGGAGAGATCGTGGCAATGAAGAACGCCATAGACAAGGCCGCAGCTACCGTCAGGCGCAACGTCACCCTCAAGGTCATCCTCGAGACCGGTCTTCTCAAGACCCCCGAGAACATCGCCCGCGCATCCTTCCTCGCCATGGAGGCAGGCGCCGACTTCATCAAGACATCCACCGGAAAGGTCGATGTGAACGCCACTCCCGAGGCCGCATACGTAATGTGCGAGGCAATCCGCCGTTACTACGAGGTCTCCGGACGCAAGGTCGGTTTCAAGGCCGCCGGCGGCGTCTCCAACGCTAAGGACGCGGTGTATTATTACTCCATCGTCAATGCGGTCCTGGGCCAGGCATGGCTCTGCACCGAGCTCTTCAGACTCGGTGTCAGCCGCCTCGGCAACAGCCTGGTGAGCGCGATCGAGGGCACCACGGTCTCCTACTTCTAAAAAATCAGCCCGTTTTTCAGCGGGACGCGTTTTTTGAATCGGCCTCCGGCAAGCACCGGGGGCCGGTTTTGCATTTAAGTGTTACAATCCGGGATTAAACGGATAATTATTCCCAACTTTGCAGTGACTAAAACATACGACTATGAGAAACATCTTTTTATTGTTCGCCACCGCGCTGGCCCTTGCCTCATGCACCGGCAGGGAATACCTCAACTGGAACGTCCCCGTCAGCGGGGAAGAAGGCTTCTCCCACGACGAGATTATCCTCGGGGAGCAACTGCCCGACCCTTATTCAGTGGATAACATGTCCAAGGCCCTGGCCTCCGTCTATCCTGCAGGAGCGGGGCGTGCTGGAGTGGAACCCACGGACTATTACGTACGTTTTCTGCCAAAGGACGAAGCGCAGATGCGCGAGCTCGCGGATCTGGGGGTGGAACTGATCGACCACCCCCTTGATTACCGCATAGTACGCGAGGGAGACTGGTACCACGACCCTTCGGTCCCGGAAGGGGAGATCACCTGGCAGTATGCCGTGGTGCCGGTTGGGTTCGACTTCCCCAAGAGTATAAGGTACGAGCGTCTTGACGATTGCTATCTGCCGGAACACGCCCCTGCGACCAAAGCTGACGGCATAGACTGGGACGCCGTGGAACGTGAGGCTTTCAGGCTTACCGGCAATGCCGGCATGCTGCTGCCCGCCACGCGCGAGGGATCATCCGCCGTCATGCCCCGTGGGCGCATAGGCGTAATCGACCCGGATTATGACTCCGAGCCCATTGGGGTGAAGGGCGTAAAGGTGTGCTGCAACGCCTTTGTGAAGATTGCCGTCTGCTATACAGACGACGAGGGCTATTACCGTATGAGCAAGAGCTTTTCGTCCGACGTGCGCTACAGGATAGTGTTCCAGAACATCAAAGGCTTCAGCCAGGGTATCAACTATATCCTGATTCCCCTGTCCGTATCGACCATGGGCGAGGGGCCGGCCAGCGGGCTGGACCTGACGGTTGACTGCTATTCGGAGCGCAAACTTTTCCTGCGCTGCGTCGTCAACAATGCCGGGTACGACTACATAGCCGCATCCCGCGCGTCCTCAGGAGCCCTTCCGGCGCCGCCCAGGGATCTGCGCGTCTGGAACTTCGAACTGCTTGACTGCGAGCTCGTTACGATGATGCATCACGGCGTGCTCATAGAGACCATGGCCTCGCTGGCCGACGTCCCCAAGGAGTATCAGGCCCTTATGAAACTGTGCCAGGGAGACGTGCTTCTGGGGCATTCCCGCGAAGAGACTTATGCCGATGTGTATGCCCGCGCCACGCATGTCTTCGCCCATGCCGGGCATTTCACGCGCACGGACAAGGACTGGTGGTGGAATTACCTGGAGTACTGCCTGCGATCGTACGTGAGCTCGGGATTCGAGAATTCCTACGGCGTGCAGGGGGATGCGGGATGCGAATATGCGGAGATTGCGGAGATGTATGCCTACTACTGCCAGAACGTGCTGATGCAGAGGCGTTATTCCGGATCTTATGAGATTGCCGGGACTGACGGCTGGTTCTGCCCGCAGCTTCTCATGTACCTGGACGACAGGGGACTGGGGCTGGAGCAGCTCTCCCCCCTGTTCACCGCTGATGTGGAGAGCATAGAAGTGCTGCATGCCAAGCTTCTCAGCTACTATCCCCAGTTCAAGACAGTCATTAACGAGGCTTTTGCCAGATACGATAAATAGAAAGCTATGAAAAACTTGATAACGGCGGCCGCAGGGCTTCTGGTGTGTGTGGGCGCTTTTGCGCAGAACTTCGCTTTGTCCACCAACGTTGTGGATTATGCGGAGTTGGGGACGATGAATCTGGAAGCATCCTGCGGCATAGCCCGCCGTTGGACCTTATCGGCGGGCGTTAAGTACAATCCCTTTACATGGGGTGAGGGGCACAACGAAAAAACGGACCGCCAGCGCAGCCTGGAGGCGGGAGCCCGGTTCTGGCCGTGGCACGTCTATTCAGGCTGGTGGCTTGGCGGCAAGCTCAAGTACCAGGAATTCAACCGGGGCGGATTCGTCTCGCAGCAGACTACCGAGGGAGACCGCTACGGCGGAGGCCTCTCAGGCGGCTATACAATTATGCTGAACCCTCACCTGAACCTCGATATCGGACTTGGACTGTGGACGGGATATGAGAAATATACGGTTTACGAATGTGTCCGCTGCGGCCGCACCGTAGGCGGGGGGGAGCGCTTCTTCGTTCTCCCCAACGACATCCAACTCTCGATAGCCTATATTTTCTAATATCACATTTTTGTGCTATATTTGTAACGCCTAAACGAATTATGACGTGGAACGAACTGAGAAAGCTGGCCGTCAAGAAAGGCTGGCTATTCCTCCGGCACGGTGGAAAACACGATGTGTACGTTAAAGAAGGAAAGAAGATACTAATTGAGAGGCATTGGTCACAAGAAGTAAGGTATGGAATGCTTTTAAAGTTGCTGTATATTATTAATAATGAGTAAGATTATTGTAGTCATAGAGAAAGACGGGAACGGCTTCGGCGCTTTCTCGTCAAATA
>JAFZLQ010000033.1 GCA_017551425.1 Bacteroidales bacterium
ATTGAGCATTATGAAAACGTTCTACAAAATCGCACTCTCAGCCGCAGCGGCTGTCGCGATAGCACTTACGCCTTGCACTGTTAATGCCCAATCCAGAAGCGGCGGCAGCAGCCGTTCGTCTTCAAGCCAGACAACGTCCCGCTCTTCATCATCTTCCGGCAGTTCCCGTAGTTCATCTTCGGTCAGCAGCGGAAGCCGCAGTTCGTCATCGTCGTCTGTCTCCAGGGCAGTGGGCGGAACAATCAGCAACTCCAGCAGCAGTCGCTCCAGCAGTTCTTCCAACCGCAGCAGCGCAACCACTTCGCGTTCCAGCAGTTCCTCGAACCGCAGCAGCGCCACCACCAGCACTACCCGCAGCAGCAGTTCCAGCACTCGCAGCAGTGCCAGTACCTCGCGCTCCGGCAGCAGCGGAACTTCCCGCAGCAGTTCGACTGCAAGCAGCAACACTTCCCGCAGCAGCAGCGTGAGCACCAGTGGCGGAAGCCGCAGTGCCGCTTCTACGAGTTCCAAAACCACCACTGTCAGCGGCGGATCCCGCAGCAGTGTGGGCGGTGTGGGCAATGCCAACACCAACAGGAATGTGAATCCTACCAACAGTTACGACCGTCAGACCGCCGGCACCCCCAACGATGTCCGCTTCGACGACCATGGCAAGCGTATCGCTCCCATGCATCGTCCTCCCGTGCCTTACGATCGTCCCGGTTTCTTCTACGGCCATCATCCTCACTACTATGGATACAGGGTGCATCATCTGCCTCACTACGACAGATATCGCTACTGGGGAAGGTACTACTACTTCTATAACGGCATCTACTACCGTTACTGGAACAACGCATACTACATCTGCCGTCCTCCTTACGGCATCCTGTTCGACAGGGCGCTTTATGAACTGGAACTGGACGTGCTGAGGTTCTCATACTACAACAACGTCTACCGCACCTATAATGTGGTGAACAGCAACTACTCGACCATCAACGAGCAGAACCAGATCATCGCTCAGAACAATGCGACCATCGCGGCCCAGAACGCCGCCATCGCACAGAACAACGCGACGATCGCAAGCCAGCAGGCTGCTTCTTCTACTCCTTCGGTGGATATCAATACCCTCAAGTCGTATGCTTCCTTCCAACTTGCCAACAAACTCGGCCTCGTGCAGAGTTTCGCAGCCAACGGGCAGGACTACTACTACGACGACGGTGTATTCTTCGTAGCAGATGCAAAGGGCCAGTTCAAGACCATCGTTCCTCCTGCAGGTGCCCTCATCAAGGCTCTGCCTGAAGACTACGAGGTCGTGACCCTCGCCGACGGCAACGAGTACTACAAGGTGGATGACACCATCTACCGCATGACTGTAGCCGACGGAGTGCCTTACTTCGAGGTCCTCGGCCAGATGCAGCAGGAATCTTAAATAAGGGAAAAGGTTCTCCGGAGCCGGGAATCGTCCCCGGATGAAACCAACTCAATCTGAGGAGCGGCGTGGCTGATGGCTACGCCGCTTTCTTTTATGACCTGGAGGAGGCGGGCGGCGACGGCGGGGGCGGGGTCGATGAACTGAACGTCCGGATGGCCGAGTTCGCCGGCGACTTTGCGGAGGGTCCCCAGCAGGAAAGGATAATGGGTGCAGCCGAGTACTATGCGGTCGGCGCCGGCATCGAGCAGCGGCTTCAGGCTGGTGCGGATCGTGGCTTCGGCTTCAGGGCCATCCAGTGTGCCGTTTTCTACCAATTCCACGAATCCCTTCCCGACATGCTCGACAATCTCTACATGGTCGGCAAAACGCCCTTTGGTATTGAGGTATTTGCTGCCTTTAAGGGTGCCTGCGGTGGCAAGGACTCCGATGACTCCGGTCTGCGTGCCAAGTGCCGCCGGTTTGACGGCCGGTTCCATGCCTATGAACGGCAGGGAATAGTTGCTGCGGAGCCATTCGATGGCTGCGGCGGTGGCGGTGTTGCAGGCCAGCACTATCACATCCGCACCCTTGGAGATGAAGTAATCGGTTATTTCGCGAAGGCGCTCCCGGATGTATTCGGGGGTCTTTTCTCCATAGGGGCAATGGGCATTGTCGGAATAATAGATGTAGTGTTCGCCTGGCAGGACCTTGCGGATCTCACGGAAAACCGAAAGACCGCCTACGCCCGAGTCCATTATGCCTATAGTCGCCATTTTTTGCGAAGATACTAATTTAATTGCTAAATTTGTGAGAAATGATAGGAATCATTGTCATTAACTTCGGCAATACGGAACGGACTGTCCGTTTCGTGAAGGAAGAATGCTCCAAGGTGGCGGCAGAGCACAGGGTAGTGGTGGTGGACAATGGTTCCGGAGAGGCCGCCGTGGCAGAACTGAAGGCCGCTCTCGAGGGCCTTGCGGACATCGTTCCGGCAAAAGAGAATCTGGGGTTTGCGAAGGGAAATAACCTCGGTGCGGACTATGCTATAAGGCAGTTCGGGGCCGACTTCCTCCTGTTTGTGAACAACGACATAGTATTCACCTATCCGGACTTGACCGATCGTCTGGCGGCAAAACTGAATGAGTTGCCGGAGGCCGGGATAATTGGGCCGAAAGTGGTTGGCCCGGACGGCCGCCTGCAGAGCCCTTCACCCAAGGCCACTTTCAGCCAGAGAAATCTCCTGCCATACTGGGGTAAATTGGTTTATTCCAAAGGCACTTTGCGCCGGAAAATGATGGTTGATTATGCCGAGACCGCTCCGGAAGGGCCCTGCGCAACGGTTTCAGGGTGCTGTTTCATGGTAAAGGCCGAAGCGTTTGCAGAAGCGGGTATGTTCGATCCGGCAACTTTCCTTTACGGAGAGGAAATGATCCTTTCTGCGCGGATGAAGGCGATAGGAAAAGTAACATATTATTATCCTGCCGTTTCCGTGCTTCACGAACATGGGGCGACCACCCGGAAGTATTACGACAGGAAACGCATCCGCAGCATGAAGTTCGAAAGCGAGGCGTACTATTACCGGAAATACGAAAAAACGCCCGGCTGGCAGATTACCCTCGGGCGCTTCACTCTATGGCTGAAAGGCCTTATGGGCCGTTAGCGAAGGGAATCGCGCAGCGCGATAAGCCAACGGAAAAGACCGAAAGAAAGGTTCAGGATGCGTATCTTGAGCCTTTCTGCGTATATGCCGTCCATTTGCAGGGGCAGGCGCGAGGCAAGGCCGCATCTGTCATAAACCTCTTTTGCGGGGATGCCCATTGCAGCGGATCTGGACGCCAGAACTATCATCAATTTGAAGATGGTGTAGTTCCGCACAAGCGCGTCCTGTACCGCGCTTGCAACGGCGTCCATCGCCCGGGCCAACTGCTCGGGGTCGTCATCGCGATAGGTGCGGGATGCACTGCCTTCGATGATGCCTATCCGGTAGAAGGGGATATCTGCGAAACGTATGCTGTCGGCAGCCCCGAGGCATGCCGCAAAAAAGACGGTATCTTCTGAGATCCGAACTCCCTCCGGGAATTGTAACTTATTGGTTTTGAGGAAATTACCCCGGAATATGCATGCGCAGGAACTGCCCCGGAGATAGCCCTTCCGCATCAAGCCTTCTCTGTCTGAAACGCTGCCGTCCGCAAACAGCCCGCTCCAGGGATAACGCTCTTTGCTTCCCGCGAACATCCTGAGTATCAGCATGTCTTCCCGGCTGGAATCGAGGGCCTTGGCCAAAGATCCGGCGCATCCAGGGTCGAGGGTATCGTCGGCATCCACAAAAGCCACCCATTCACCCCGGGCTTCTTTAAGTCCGAGATTCCTGGCAGAGGCGACTCCGCCGTTTTCCTGATGCAAAACGCTTATGGCCGGGAATTCCGCCGCCAGTTTCTCTGCCAGCGCCAGTGTGCCGTCGGTGGAACCGTCATCTACGATAACCGCCTCGAAATCAATGACTCCCAGCGCGAAAACAACGCTCTTGACACATGCGGCAAGCGTCTGCTCCGCATTAAAGACTGGAATGATGACGGAAAGTTTCATTTCGTGTTGTAAATATCGGAAAAAATCGGGAATAATCATTAAATTTGTAAGATGATGATAACACAGGAACAGATAAAGGAACTGCGCCAGCGCATCTCTGTGCTGGAGAAGTCTCTCGATATAGCAGGGAAGAGGGCCGATCTGGCCGAGAAGGATGCCCATTGCCAGGCACCGGGCTTCTGGGATGATCCCAAGGCCGCCGAGGCGTTTTTGAAGGAAGTGAGCGGGGTGAAGGCATGGGTGACTGCCTTCGATGCCGTGGTTTCTGCGGTCGACGATCTGGAAGTGCTGCTGGAACTGGATCCTGAAGGCCCCGACACCGATGCCGCATACTCCACGGCCGTTCGCAAACTGGAAGATCTGGAATTCAAGAATATGCTTGGCGAAGAGGGCGACAGCCTCGGCGCGGTGCTCACCATCAACTCCGGCGCCGGTGGCACTGAATCCAACGACTGGAGTTCCATGCTGATGCGCATGTATATGCGCTGGGGCGAGCGCAACGGCTACAAGATGACCGTCACCGAGTTGGTCGAGGGGGATGAGGCGGGCATCAAGAGCGCCACCATCCAGTTCGAGGGCGATTATGCTTACGGATATCTGAAGGCGGAAAGCGGCGTGCACCGGCTCGTGCGCATATCCCCCTTCAACGCCCAGGGCAAGCGCCAGACTACCTTCAGCAGCGTCTTCGTCTATCCTCTGGTGGATGACACCATCAACATAGAAATCAACCCTGCCGATATCGAGTGGGATACCTTCCGCTCCGGAGGCCACGGCGGGCAGAACGTCAACAAGGTGGAGACCGGCGTGCGCGTGAGGCATATCCCCACGGGCATAATGGTGGAAAACACCGAAACCCGCAGCCAGCAGGACAATCGCCAGAACGCCCTCCGCATCCTCAAATCCCGCCTCTACGACATCGAACTCAAGAAGCGTCAGGAGAAGCAGGCGGAACTTGAAGGGCAAAAGAAAAAGATCGAATGGGGCTCGCAGATCCGCTCCTACGTGCTGCACCCCTACCGCATGGTCAAGGACCTCCGCACCGGCATGGAAACCGCCGATACCCAGGGCGTCCTGGACGGAGACCTCAACGCTTTCATGAAAGAATTCCTGATGCAACAGTAAACAATCAACCATATGGCAGAATTCAAGTATGCGCCGATGTTCCAACTCGGCCCCGACACCACGGAGTATTACAAAATCCCCGGTTCCGAGAAACTGGTCAAAACCTCAAAATTCGGGGGCCACTGCGGATGCGGCGGCAAGACCATCCTCGAGGTGAGCCCCGAGGCCCTCACGCTGGTAGCGCAGCAGTCTTTCCACGACTGCCAGTTCATGCTTCGCCGCGCCCACAACGAGCAGGTGGCGGCCATCCTTCACGATCCCGAGGCCTCGGACAACGACAAATACGTGGCACTGCAGTTCCTCCGCAACGCAGAGACGGCCGTGAAGGGCGTACTGCCGTTCTGCCAGGACACCGGCACGGCAATCATCCACGGAGAGAAAGGCCAGAGGGTCTGGACCGATTTCGAAGACGAGGAGGCCCTGAGCCGCGGCGTGTTCAACACCTACACGCAGGAGAATCTCCGCTACAGCCAAAACGCCCCGCTGGATATGTACAACGAGGTCAACACCAAGTGCAACCTGCCCGCACAGATAGACATAGAGGCCACTCAGGGCGATGAATACCGCTTTATTATGGTTGCCAAGGGCGGCGGCAGCGCCAACAAGACCTACTTCTACCCTATGACCAAGGCCACCATCCAGAACGAAGGCACCCTCCTCCCGTTCCTCATCGACAAGATGAAGAGCCTCGGCACCGCAGCCTGCCCGCCTTATCATATCGCATTCGTGATCGGCGGCACCAGCGCAGAGAAGAACCTGCTAACAGTCAAGCTGGCCAGCATCAAATTCTACGACAACCTCCCCACCACGGGAGACGAAACCGGCCGGGCTTTCCGCGATATCGACCTGGAGAAGAAACTCCTCGAAGCATCGGCCAGAATCGGCCTCGGAGCGCAGTTCGGCGGCAAATACCTCGCCCACGACATCCGAGTCATACGCCTGCCCCGCCACGGTGCCAGCTGCCCTATCGGCATGGGCGTCAGCTGCTCGGCGGACCGCAACATCAAGAGCAAGATCAACGCCGACGGTGTCTGGATTGAGAAAATGGACACCAATCCGTCGGAGCTGATTCCGGAAGAGTACCGCCGTCCCGGCGAGGGCCCGAAGGGCATAGAAATCGACCTTGACAAGGGCATGGACGCAGTGCGCGCAGAACTCACAAAGTATCCTGTCAGCACCCGTGTCAATCTCAAAGGCACCATCATAGTCGCCCGCGACATCGCCCACGCCAAACTCAAAGCCAGGCTCGACGCCGGCGAAGGCCTGCCCCAGTACTTCAAGGACTACCCCGTGCTTTACGCCGGCCCGGCAAAAACTCCCGAGGGCTACCCCTGCGGCTCGATGGGCCCCACCACGGCCAACCGTATGGATCCGTATGTGGATGAATTCCAGGCAAATGGCGCATCTCTGGTGATGATTGCAAAGGGCAACCGCACCCAGCAGGTGACCGATGCCTGCAAGAAGCACGGCGGCTTCTACCTTGGCACCATCGGCGGAGTGGCCGCAATCCTGGCGCAGAACAACATCAAGAGCATCGAGTGCCTGGAGTATCCGGAGCTCGGAATGGAGGCCATCTGGAAGATACGGGTGGAGGATTTCCCGGCATTCATTCTCGTTGACGACAAGGGGAACGACTTCTTCAAGACCATAGGACTCTAGGCTTTCATAAGCCGCAGAAAGAGTAAAGCACCCGGGAGCCTTTCAGACTGGTTTTATGGCTCCCGGGTGCTTTACTCTTTCTGCGCGCATACGTGGCTGCGGGCACATTTTTTGCAACGTCATCCCGCGCACATACGAACACGAAACAAAACTTCATAAATGGAAAGCGTAAACATCAAAGAACTCAACGAACGCATCCAGCGCGAGAGCGGCTTCGTTGACATCCTCTCCCTGGAGATGGGCAAGGTGATCGTAGGACAGAAACACCTCGTAGAAAATCTTCTGATAGCCCTCCTGGCAGACGGCCACATCCTTCTGGAAGGCATGCCGGGACTCGCCAAAACCCTGGCAATCAGCACCTTATCCAAAGCGGTAAGCGCAAAATTCAGCCGCATCCAGTTCACTCCGGACCTCCTTCCCGCAGACGTTACCGGCACCCTCATCTACTCCCAGAAGAAAGAGGAGTTCGAGGTTCACAAAGGCCCCATCTTCGCCAACTTCGTGCTGGCTGACGAAATCAACCGCGCCCCGGCGAAAGTGCAGTCCGCGCTGCTCGAGGCCATGCAGGAGCGTCAGGTCACCCTCGGAGACAGCACCTACAAGCTTCCCGAGCCGTTCCTGGTGATGGCCACCCAGAATCCCGTCGAGCAGGAGGGCACCTATCCCCTGCCCGAGGCCCAGGTTGACCGTTTCATGCTCAAGGTCATCGTGGATTATCCCGGCAAGGAGGAGGAAAAGCTCATCGTGCGCATGAACAACAGCGGCAGCTTCCCCGAGCCCAATCCAGTGGTTACGCCGGAAGAAATCGTCCGCGCCCGCAAACTCGTCCGAGAGGTCTATATGGACGAGAAGATCGAACGTTACATCGTAGATATAGTATATGCCACCCGCACCCCGGGAGAATACGGTCTCAAGGAACTCGAAGGACTCATCGGCTTCGGGGCCTCGCCCCGTGCCAGCATCTCGCTGAGCCTCGCGGCCAAGGCCTATGCCTTCATCAAGCGCCGCGGCTACGTCATTCCCGAGGACGTGAGGGCAGTCTGCTACGAGGTGCTGAGGCACCGCATCGGGCTCACATACGAGGCTGAGGCAGAGAATGTTACGGCAGAGCAGATTATTGAGAAGGTGATTAACGCTGTTATAGTTCCGTAAAGAGATTTCTCGACTCGCTCCGCTCGCTCGAAATGACAATTCTTTCCTGTCATTTCGACTAAGCGAAGCGCACGGAGAAATCCCCGTTGTCATTCTGAGCGAAGCGAAGAATCTATTATTATGACACCAGAAGAGTTAATAAAGAAGGTCCGGAAGATCGAGATAAAGACCAAGGCGCTCTCGCACCAGATATTCGCGGGAGAGTACCACTCGGCCTTCAAGGGCAGGGGCATGGCCTTCAGCGAGGTGCGCGAGTACCAGTGGGGCGACGACGTGCGCAGCATGGACTGGAACGTCACGGCGCGCCTCCGCAGCCCGTACGTGAAGGTCTTCGAGGAGGAGCGCGAGCTTACCGTGGTGCTGCTGGTGGACGTGAGCCGTTCCGGACTCTTCGGCACCCAGGGGCAGACAAAGCGCGAGCGCATAGCGGAAATCGCCGCTGTGCTCAGCTTCAGCGCAATCCTCAACAACGACAAAGTGGGAGCCCTGTTCTTCAGCGACCACGTGGAGAAATTCATCCCTCCGAAGAAGGGCCGCAGCCACCTGCTCCACATAATCCGCGAGATGCTCCAGCTCGAGCCTACCTCGGACGGCACGGACATAAGCGAGGCCCTGAGGTTCCTAACCGGAGCGCTCAAGAAGAAGTGTACCGCGTTCATACTCAGCGACATGATTGACGTCGCCCCCGACGGCACGCCCCGTTACGAAGACGCCCTCAAGGTGGCCGCAGGCAGGCACGACCTCTCTGTCATCAAGGTTCACGACCCGAGGGAGCGCACTCTCGTTCCGGTGGGCCTCGTGCACATAAAGGACGCAGAGACGGGCCGCGGCAGCTGGATAAATACTGACTCCGCACGCGTGCGCCGCAGCTATTCGGCCTGGTTCGACGAGCTCGGCCGCCGTGAGGAACGCCTCTTCAACAAGTACAAAATCGACAGTGTAGATATAGCCACCGACTCCGACTACGTCAAGGGCCTGATGGCACTGTTCGCCCGCAAATGAAGATACTGACCATCATACTCGCCGCTTTGCTGGACATTGTTCCGGCGGGAGATGCCGCAATCGTGCAGCTCCAGAAGCGGGATTCCATACTCATCGCAGACCAGCTGCGATACGAAATCAGCCTCACCGGGCTCAGGCAGGACGACGGCATCGCCCTGCCCGACATCCAGAGCATCTCCAACGACACTCTCACGGTGCTCGGCACCTGGCAGCTGGATACCCTGGTGCGCGGCCGCAGCTTCCGGGCCAAGAACGAAAAATCGGCCCGCAAGGCCCTGGCAAAGGGTTTCGACATCAAGGCAGGAATAGTGCTGGTGCCGTTCGAGGAAGGCGAATACCATCTGCCCGACCTCCCGGTGCTCCGCAAAAGCGGAGACAGCATCGACACCCTTGTGTTCAAGGGAGTCACCATGGACGTGAAGACCATGCCGGTGGACACCGCCACCTTCGAGATCCACGATATCAAGGGCCAGATAAAGTACCCCGTAACCTTCGGGGAGGTCCTTCCCTGGGCGCTCGGAGTGCTGGGGGCCGCAGGCCTCATCGCCCTTCTGGTATGGATGGGCGTACGTGCCTCCAAACGCAGGCAGGAGGCCCTCAAGCCCAAGGATCCCGCCTACATCGTAGCCCTGCGCGAGCTTGAGAAATACCGCTCGGACAAATACTGGGCGCCCGAGAAGCAGAAGGGGTTCTATTCCGGAATCACCGACGCCCTCAAGTTCTACATAGACGACCGTTTTGGCGTGGACGCCCCGGAAATGACCACCGCAGAGCTGTTTGCGGCCCTCAAGGACGACAAGGACATCACCCCCGCCATGTACGGCAGCCTCAAGGAGCTCTTCGAGAGGGCCGACTTCGTGAAGTTCGCCAAGTTCGTGGCCTCCGACGAAGACAACGCCCGGGCGCTGCCGCTTGCCGTGAGCTTCGTTACATCGACATACCAGACCCAGCTTGAAAAGGAAGCAGCCGGAGAGGAGGCCGGGGAAGAATAATGTACTTCGAATACCCGCGTCTGCTGTGGCTGCTGGCCGTTCCCGCACTGCTCGTCCTGCATTACCTGTGGATGGAGCTGAGCGGCCGCAAGCCCCACCTCCGCGTATCCACATCGGCACCATGGAAGCAGGAAGGCATGCCCGTGCTGGCAATCCTGAGGCACCTGCCGTTCGTGCTGCGGACGGTGGCCCTCGTCTGCATCGTCCTGGCAATCGCACGCCCGCGTTCCAGCACCGAGGTCGAAAAGATAGACACCGAGGGCATAGACATTGTGCTGGCGATGGACGTGTCCACCAGTATGCTCGCCCGCGACTTCAACCCCGACCGCATCAGCGCCGCCAAGGACATCGCCATAGAATTCATCGCCCAGAGGCCCTCCGACCGCATGGGCATCGTGGTCTTTGCCGGCGAGAGCTACACCCAGTGTCCCCTCACCACCGACCGCGCCACCCTCATCAACCTTATGAAGGAGGTGCAGACGGGGCTGATCGAAGACGGCACCGCCATAGGCAACGGCCTTGCGACGGCGGTGGCCCGCATGAAGGATTCCGACGCCAAGAGTCGCGTGGTCATACTGCTGACGGACGGCGTGAACAACTCCGGCGAGATCGCCCCGCAGACGGCGGCAGAGATTGCAAAGACCTACGGCATAAGGGTTTACACCATAGGCGTAGGAGCAAACGGAATGGCGCCGTACCCCGTTATGACCCCCTGGGGCATAGACGTGCAGAAGATGAAGGTGGAGATCGACGAAGACTTGCTGAAGTCCATCGCAAGCGTCACCGGAGGGCGCTACTTCCGCGCCACCGACAACACCAAGCTGTCGGAGATATATTCAGAAATCAACCAGATGGAGAAAGCGCGTACGACAATCGACAGCTTCCCCGTCTATAAAGAACTGTTCGGACGTTATGCCATCGCGGCGCTCGTTTGCCTGCTGCTGGAGATACTCGTCCGCATATTGATAAGGAGGATGCCGTAATGCTGATGTTCGCTTCCCCTGAATTCCTGTGGCTCCTGCTGCTCGTGCCCGTCATCCCCGTGGTGTACGGCATCCTGCGTGCGCTGAGGGCCCGCCGCGTGCGCCGCTTCGGAGATCCCGCCCTCGTGCGGCAGCTCATGCCGTCCTGGTCGGGCCCCAAGGGCTGGGTGCGCGTCATACTCTTCAGCCTGGCTTTCGCCTGCTTCGCCATAGGGATCTCGCGTCCGCAGATGGGCGCAAAACTCCGTGAGCACGAAGCCATGGGCGCGGAGATAATGATATGCCTGGACGTGTCCAACTCCATGCTGGCCCAGGACTACTCCCCTTCCCGCCTGGACAGGGCCAAACTCGCCATCTCCCGCGTGGTCGACAAGCTGCAGGGAGACCGCATCGGCCTGATAATCTTCGCCGGAACCTCGTTCGTGCAGCTCCCCATCACCACCGACTACGTGTCGGCGAAGATGTTCCTGGGCAACATAGACACCGGTTCCGTGCCGGTACAGGGCACGGCCATAGGCGATGCCATCAAGACCGCCGCCAAGAGCTTCAGCGCCCAGAGCGACAAGAGCCGCGCCATCATAATAATCACCGACGGAGAGAACCACGAAGACGACGCCGTGGACGCCGCAAAGCAGGCGGCGGAGCTCGGCATAAAGATCTACACAATAGGCGTGGGCTCCGTCCAGGGCCAGCCTATTCCGGTGGAAGGCGGACTGCTGAAGGACGGCCAGGGCAACATAGTTGTGACCCGGCTCGACGAGGGCACGCTCCGCAAGGTGGCGGAGGTCGGAAACGGCGCCTACGTGCATGCGGGCACCGAGGAATTCGGCCTCGGCCCCATAGTGGACGACATCAAGAAAATGGAGGCCGAACGCTACAGCTCCATGGTGTTCGAGGAGTACGACGAGCTGTTCATGTACTTCTTCGCCGCGGCGCTCGCGCTGTTCGTACTCGAAATGCTAATTGGTGAAAGGAGGCACCGTGTGAGCCTGTTCCAATGAAACTCAACAAGTTGATAATGACGGCATTGCTGCTTTTCGCGGCCCTGAGCATGCAGGCGCAGGCGGACAGGCGCGAAGTGCGTGCCGGCAACCGCAAGTTCAAGAAGGAGGAATACAAGGCCGCCGAGATAGATTACCGCAAGGCGGTGCTGAAGGATTCCCTCTCCGTGGCTGGCGAATACAACCTCGCGTCGAGCCTGTACCGCCAGCAGGACTGGGAGGGCGCGGGCAAGGCGCTGCAGACCGTCAAGGACATAGCCCCAGCCGGAGAAAACGCCGCCCGGTGGCATTACAACAGTGGTGACGTCGCCCTGCAGAAGAAAGACTATGCCTCCGCTGTGGAGGCCTTCAGGCAGGCACTCCTTCTCACCCCCGACGACCTGGACGCCAAGGAGAATTACATCTATGCCAAGCTGATGCTCCAGAACCAGCAGAACGGCGGAGGCGGGCAGGACAACCAGGCCCAGGATCAGAATCAGGACCAGCAGGACCAGCAGGACCAGAACGATCAGCAGAATCAACAGGATCAACAAGATCAACAGGACCAGCCTCAGGATCAGCCTCAGGACCAGCAGATTTCTCCCCAGCAGGCCCAGCAGATGCTGCAGGCAATCCAGGCCAAGGAAAAGGAAACCCAGGACAAGGTGAACAAGGAGAAGGCCTCCGCACTCAAGTCCAGACAGAAAGACAAGAATTGGTAATGAGACGATCAGCCATATTGCTCGCGGCATTGCTCGCATGGTCGGCAAGCGCATTCGCGCAGGCCACCATATCGGTAAACGCACAGAATCTCGTAGCCGCGGACGAGCAGTTCAACGTAACCTTCACCATAGAGGGCGAAAGCCGCCCGTCCGACTTCGAGTGGGAGCCGGGCGAGGGATTCCAGCTTGTCTGGGGACCCCAGAAAGGCACTTCGTCGTCTATCAGCATAATCAACGGAAAGAAGACTCAATCGTCGCAAACCACTTATACTTACGTACTTATGCCGCGCGCTACCGGCACCTTCCAGCTTCCGGCGGCAAGCGCTACCGTAAAGGGCCAGCGGATCACTTCCCGCAGCATTACCATACAGGTGGTTTCCGGCGGGGCGGCGGCCCGGCAGCAGCAACAGGGGCAGGCCTCCGGCGGCAGCGGTAACGGCGGAGCCGAAACTCCGTCCGGCGAGGACATCTTCATGCGCCTGAGCGTAAGCAAGACCAAAGCGGTGGTGGGAGAGACCATCAACGCCACCCTCAAACTGTACCACCGGGTGAACATCGCAGGCTTCGAGGACGCCCGCTTCCCTTCGTTCAACGGATTCTGGAGCCAGGAGGTGCAGGCGCCGCAGAACATCGAATTCCACAGGGAGAACGTCGGCGACCGCATCTACGACGCCGCCGTGCTCCGCAGCTGGACCCTGATTCCCCAGCAGGCCGGCGAAATCACCATAGATCCCGCTGAACTCGTGTGCCTCGTGAACGTACGCGACAGGCGCGCCTCCAGCGGCAGCATCTTCGACAGTTTCTTCCAGGACGAGTACCGCACCGTGCGCAAGCGCGTCAGCACTCCGGCCGTCAAAATCAACGTTTCGCGCATTCCTGCGGGCGCTCCGGCGTCCTTCGGCGGCGGCGTGGGCTCGTTCCGCATGAACGCATCGCTGAGCCGCGATTCGCTTCAGACGCACGACGCCGGCACCCTGCGCATCGCCGTAAGCGGCAAGGGCAACATCTCGCTGCTGGAGGCGCCCAAGGTGGATTTCCCGCCAGACTTCGAGGTGTACGACATCAAGACAAGCGTTGACGGGAACACCAAGACCTTCGAGTACCCCTTCATACCCCGCAGCCACGGCAGCTTCGTCATCGGCCCCGTGGAATACAGCTACTACGACGCCGCAGCGGGCAAGTTCGTCACCCTGCGCAGCGAGGCCATGCCGCTGAAGGTGAGCAAGGGTGCGGAAAGCGCCCAGGCATCCGCCGGTGGGCAGCTGGTGGTGAATCCCAACCGCAAGGACGTGCGCGACCTGGGCAGCGACATACGTTATATCGCCACCCGCAGGCCGCAGCTTACGCGCAAGGGCTACTTCTTCGTGGGCTCGGGCCTGTTCTGGCTGATTGCGGCGCTGCTCTGCGCCGTCGCCGCGGCCGTTTACTTCCTGGTACGCAAAGCCGCCGCACGCAGGGCGGACGTAGTGGGCACACGCCGGAGCGGCGCCTCCAAGATGGCCCGCAAGCGCCTCGCCCTGGCCGGGGACTTCCTGCATAAAGACCTCTACGGCGCCTTCTACGAGGAGCTTCACAAGGCCCTGCTGGGCTTCGTGTCCGACAAGCTCGCCATAGGGGCGGCGGACCTCAGCAAGGAGAACATCAGCGAGCGTCTGGTGGCAGCCGGGGTGAGCGAAGAGCTCGCCGGGCGGTTCAACGGGCTGCTGGACGCCTGCGAATTCGCAAGATACGCCCCGTCCGAGGGGCACGACGCCATGAGCGCGCACTACGAGGGTGCCGTGGCGGTCATATCGGATATAGATATGTCACTGAAAAAGTCTACCGGCAAAGGAATCGGTGCTGCAATAGCATTGCTTGCCCTGCTGACCCTGCCTGCGCAGGCTCAGGATGCCGACTCGCTCTGGCGGGCCGGCACAGACGCTTATGCCGACGGACGGTGGGAGGAGGCTGCCGCCGCATGGCAGGCAATCGCCGACGGCGGGCAGGAGAGCTGCAAGCTGTACTACAACCTCGGCAACGCCGCCTTCAAGCAGAACGACATCGCCCACGCCATCCTGTGGTACGAGCGCGCGGTGAAGGCGGATCCGTCCGACCCGGACGCCCGTTACAACCTCGAATTCGCCCGCACGCAGCTGCAGGACCGCATCGAGGAGGTACCTGAATTCTTCCTGGAGACCTGGGGACGCAAGCTCTGCTGGCTGCTGCCTTCCGGAGTCTGGGCCGTGCTGTTCCTGGTGTTCCTTGCAGGGACCCTGGCCATGCTGCTGCTTTTCCTGCTCGGGCGCGGCGGCGCGCGAAAGACCGGATTCTTTGCCGGTATCGCCCTGCTGGTCCTCGCCCTGCTCTGCCTCGACTTCGCGTTCTGGCAGCGCACCGACGCCCGTTCAGACACCGGCGCCATAGTCACTTCCGCCGTCGTTGAAGTGAAGAGTTCGCCGGGCAGCGGAGTCAATCTGTTCGTGCTGCACGAAGGCACCAAGGTCAAGGTTCTGGAGCAGGTGGGCGAATGGTGCAACGTAGAACTTGCAGACGGCCGCCAGGGATGGTTGAAAGTCGGGAATTTTGATTATATTTGCACATTTGGAAATATAAACTCTTAGAATATGCTCAGTTATTTACTTCAGGCAGACCCTGTGGAGGCGGTACAGGCCGCTGTTCCCGTTCAGCAGGAAATGACCTTTTCCCTCATCGATATGGCAGTCAAGGGCGGCTGGCTCATGGTCGTTCTGCTCGCCCTGTCGGTAGTAGCCCTCTTCATCTTCGGCAAGAAGCTCTGGATGATACGCCAGGCCTCCAGGATCGACAAGGACTTCATGATGGACATCCGCGACTACATCCACGACGGCAAGCTCAAGAGCGCCAAGACCCTCTGCTCCAAGTACGACACCCCCGTCGCCCGCATGGTGGAGACCGGCATAGACCGCATCGGCAGGCCCCTCGGAGACATCCAGAGCGCAGTGGAGAACGTGGGCAACGTAGAGGTCGCCCGTCTGGAGAAGGGACTTCCCTACCTCGCCATGATAGCCGGCGGCGCCCCGATGATCGGTTTCCTCGGCACCGTCATGGGTATGGTCCAGGCCTTCTTCAACATGTCCCAGGCAGGTAACAACATCGATATAACCCTCCTCTCCAGCGGTATCTACACCGCAATGATCACCACCGTCGGCGGTCTCATCGTGGGTATCATCGCATACTTCGGATACAACTACCTCACCTCCAAGGTGTCCAACGTGGTGTTCCAGATGGAGAGCAGCACCATAGAGTTCATGGATCTGCTGGACGACGAGCCCCAGGAAAAGACAACCGCTAAAGAAGAAGAGTGATGGCACTCAAGCGCACAACCAAGGCAGACCCGAACGTGGCGATGTCGAGTATGACCGACATCGTGTTCCTGCTCCTTATCTTCTTCCTGGTTACGAGTACGCTGGTGAACCCCAACGCCCTCAAGCTCCTTCTTCCCAAGAGCACGGGGCAGGTGGGCGCAAAGGCCACCGTTACCGTATCCATCAAGGACTGGGGCGAGGAGCGCTACACCTACCACGTGAACGGCAACGAGACGCCCGTCGCCTTCGACCAGATCGAGGACGAGCTCGTGGATCTCCTCCAGACTGAAGAGGATCCCACCTTCTCCATCCACTCCGACGAATCGGTCCCCATCAGGGAGATCGTCCAGGTGATGAACATCGCCAAACGTAACCATTACAAGGTAATCCTGGCCACGCAACCCGAATGAAACAGTACCTCCGCGAACGCCACGAAAGGGAGCGCAACTCCACGTTGACCGGCATCGTCCTCACGCTGACGGTCCATCTCTGCGCGGCCCTGCTGGTGTCGTTTACCGGTATCAAATACCTGTATCCGCCGCCCGAGGAGAAGAGCATACTGCTCGACTTCGAGGACGAGCCCGTCCTTGCCCAGCAGAATCCGGGGCGCGACCCCAAGGGCGAGGATGTCAACCCTGACGAGAAGATAGAACTCGTGCAGAAGGCGGAGTCTCCCACGGTTTCCACAAAGCCCAACAAGACCACCGCCACCAAGCCCGACACCCACGGAGACGTGGATGTGCCGGAGCCCAAACGGGATGAAGAGCCTACGGTCGATCCCCGCGCCACGTTCCCCGGAATGTCCAAGAAAGACACCACACTCACGGCGCAGCACGGCTCCAGCGACGCATCCACCACATTCAAGCCCGGTCAGCCTACAGGCAACGTGAGCAAAGGCAACACCGACGGCAAGCCCAACGCCCACCTTGAAGGCCGCGAGGTCGACAAGGCAGGCCTCAAGAAACCCGTATATACTTCCCAGGAAAGCGGCAAGGTTGTCGTGAAGATCTGGGTTGACCAGTACGGCAAAGTACAGAAAGCCGTTCCCGGAGCGGACGGCACCACGGTAACGGACAAAGCCCTGTGGACGGCCGCACGCAACGCCGCCCTCGAAACGGGCTTCACCATGAGCGCCAGTGCCCCGGCGCTGCAGGAGGGCACCATAACGTATATCTTTAATCTGAAATGATGACGTGAGTCATCACGCAAACCTATGGAAGGATTTTCAAAAGACGGCCGAAAACTTAGACCACGCAAGTCCGCCACCGCAGGCAGGACAGAAAAAGTAGATCTCCAGAGCGAGGGCTCCCGCCCCTACGAGAACCGCAGGCCCTACGGAGAGCACCGCAGCAGCTACGGAGAGCATCATTCTTACGGAGGACACCGCAATTACGGCGAGCACCGCGCCTACGGCGAGAACCGCCCTTACGGGGACAACCGCAACAGCCGCCCTTACGGCGAGCAGCGGCCCCACGGGGACCGTCCCTACGGAGAGCGCCCCTACGGCGACCGCCCGTCGAGACCCAGATACAGCAACAACGAGGAACGCCCCTATCGCAGCGACAGCCATACGCGCCTGGAGAACGCATGGGGTGAGCACCAGGGCAAGCAGCATGCGCCCGGCAAACCCCGCAAGGGAGGCAAGAACTTCAAGGGAGGCAAATCCCCCTTCTCCAAGTCTTCCAACGAGGGCATCAACCGCATGATAAGCCGCCGTCCCCAGGTTGACAGGGATTACGACGGCCCTGCATACGAGCCCGTGGCAAAGGACGAGATGCGCCTCAACCGCTTCATCGCCAATTCCGGCGTCTGCTCGCGCCGCGAGGCCGACACCTTCATCCAGGCCGGCGTCGTTACGGTAAACGGAGAGGTTGTTACGGAGCTCGGCACCAAGGTTAACATCTTCAACGACGACGTCCGCTTCAACGGCGAGCGCCTCAAGGGAGAGACCAAGGTTTACCTGGTGATGAACAAGCCCAAGGGTTACGTGACATCCGCATCCGATCCCCACGCAGACAAGACCGTGATGGACCTCCTCGGAGGCTGCCCCACACGCGTCTATCCGGTAGGAAGGCTCGACAAGGCCACCACCGGAGTGCTGATGTTCACCAACGACGGAGAGATTGCCGAACGCCTCACCCACCCCTCATACGACAAGAAAAAGATCTACCAGGTGGCCCTTGAGCGCAATCTCACCCAGGAAGACTACGACAGCATACTCTCCGGCGTCACCCTGCAGGACGGTCCCGTACGCGCCGACGCCCTCGAGTTCGTGGACGAGAACGACCACAGCAAGCTCGGCATAGAGATACACTCCGGCAAGAACCGCATCGTACGCCGCATCTTCGAGTCTCTCGGCTATACGGTAAAAGCCCTCGACCGCGTCTATTTTGCAGGCCTCACCAAGAAGGGCCTCAAGAAAGGCGAATGGCGCTACCTCAACGAGAAAGAAGTCAACATGCTCAAGATGGGGGCATACGTATAATGGAGCACCACAGCGGATTCGTCAACATAATCGGCAACCCCAACGTCGGCAAGAGCACGCTGATGAACGCCCTCGTGGGCGAGAAGCTGTCCATCGTCACCGCAAAGGCCCAGACCACGCGCCACCGCATCATGGGCATAGTGAACGGCGAGGACTGGCAGATAGTGTATTCAGACACCCCCGGCATACTCAAGCCCAACTACCGTCTCCAGCAGAACATGATGAACTTCGTGGACGGAGCAATTGGAGACGCAGACATCATCCTCTATGTTACGGACACCGTGGAGACGCCCGACAAGAACGCCGAATACGTGGCCAAGCTCGCGCGTCTCGAGTGCCCTGTGATAGTGGTGATCAACAAGATAGACATCAGCACCCAGGAGAAGGTAATGGAGCTTTCCGCATGGTGGAAGGCCCAGCTTCCCGGGGCCGAGATAATTCCCGCCAGCGCCCAGGAGAGGTTCAACCTGCAGAGCATCCTGGACGCGGTGGTTTCGCGCCTGCCGGTCTGCCCGCCGTGGTTCGACAAGGACGCCTTCACAGACAAGAACCTCCGCTTCTTCGCATCGGAAATCATACGCGAGAAGATTTTCCTCAACTATCAGGAAGAGATTCCCTACTGCTGCGAGGTGGGCATAGAGAGCTTCAAGGAGGGCGCCGAGCGCTACGACATAAGCGCCGTGATCTACGTGTCGCGCGAGTCGCAGAAGGGCATAATAATCGGCAAGAAGGGCGCCGCGCTCAAGAAAACCGGCACCCAGGCGCGCATAGACATGGAAGACTTTTTCCAGAAGAAGGTCTTCCTGAGCATTTACGTTAAAGTGGATCCCGACTGGCGCGAGAACAAACGCGAGTTGCGCCGCTTTGGCTACGAAGACTGAGACCTATGGAAGAAGAGAACATTGTGACCGAAGAAATCATCGAAGACGATGACCTCGAAATAGCGGAAGACGCCCAGTCCAGCGGCAAATTCACACGCCTGCTGGAAGGGGACGCCCACAAGTTCAAGCTCTCCGGCATGTTCAAGGACTGGTACCTCGACTATGCCTCCTACGTCATCCTGCACCGTGCCGTACCCCATATCGCAGACGGCCTCAAGCCCGTGCAGCGCAGGGTCCTTCACGCCATGTACAGGATAGACGACGGCTCCTTCACCAAGGTCGCCAACATAGTCGGCCAGGCCATGCAGTATCACCCGCACGGAGACCAGTCCATTCTCGGAGCCCTCGTAACGCTGGGCCAGAAGGGTTTTACGGTTGATTGCCAGGGTAACTGGGGCAACATACTCACCGGAGACGCCAACGCCGCACCCCGATACATCGAGGCGCGCCTGAGCAAGTTCGCCAAGGAGGTGCTGTTCGACCCCAAGGTCACCCCTACCATGAAGTCCTACGACGGCCGCAACGACGAGCCCACCGAGCTTCCGGTGCGCTTCCCGCTGCTGCTCGCCCAGGGCACCGACGGCATCGGCGTAGGCCTTGCCTCCAAGATACTGCCGCACAATTTCAACGAGCTTCTGGACGCTTCGGTCGCCATTCTTGAGGGCAAGCCCTATGAAATCTATCCCGACTTCCCCACCGGCGGATTCGCAGACTGCTCCAAGTACATGCAGGGCAAACGCGGCGGCAGGGTGAAAGTGCGCGCCCGCATAGAGAAAATCGACAAGAGCACCATCGCCATCACCGAGATTCCCTACGGCAAGTACACCAAAGACCTCATCGAGTCAATACTGCGCGCAAAGGACAAGGGCAAGATCAAGATAAAGAAGATCGAGGACATGACCACAGACAAGGTGGAGATCCTCATCCACTTGCCTGGGGACGTGTCTCCGGACAAGACCATCGACGCCCTTTACGCATTCACGGACTGCGAATGCAACATCGCCCCCAACGCCTGCGTAATCATCGACAACAAGCCCAAGTTCCTCACCGTCAACGAGATACTCGAATACAGCACAATGCGCACGAGGGACATCCTCCTGCAGCAGCTGCAGATAAAGCTCGCGGAGCTGGAGAACGACTGGCACTACAGCTCGCTGGAGCGCCTGTACTTCGAGAACCGCGTCTATAAGATACTCGAGCAGGACCAGTCGAGCTGGGAGGAGCAGAAGGAAGACACCCTCGCCAAGATGAAGACCTACGAGGGCCTGCTGCACCGCGAGGTGACCATGGAAGACATTGAGCGCCTTGTTGACAAGCCCGTGCGCAAGATCTCCAAATTCGACGTCAAGGCCGTTGACGAGCGCATCAAGGGTATTGAAGCCGAGATGGCAAAGGTGAAGGACAACATCGCCCACATCGACCGCTTCACCATCGACTGGTTCAAGCAGCTCAAGAAGAAGTACGGCAAGGACTTCCCCAGGCACACGGAGCTCACCGGTTTCGAGACCATCGCCGCCACCAAGGTGGTGAACAACAACGCCAAGCTCAGCGCCAACCTTGCTGAGGGCTTCGTGGGCATTGGGCTCAAGAAAGACGACGGAGGCGAGTTCATCAGCGAATGCTCAGACCTTTCCGAGATAATAGTCATACGCCGCGACGGCACCTACATAGTCACGAAGGTTAGCGACAAAGCCTTCTTCGGCAAGGACCTGCTTTACGTGGGCGTGTTCAACAGGGGCGACACCCGCACCATCTACAACGCCATCTACCGCGCCGGCAAGAGCAGCGTCTATTACGCCAAGCGTTTTGCCGTGACATCCGTCACGCGCGACAAGGAATACGACATCACCACCGGCGAGCCCGGGTCGCAGATAGTCTGGTTCACCGCCAACCACAACGGCGAGGCGGAGACCGTGCGCATACTCCTCCGTCCCAAGCCCAAGCTCAAGAAGACCTCGTTCGAGTACGACTTCTCCGAGCTCGGCATCAAGAGCAGGACGGCACGCGGCAACCTCGTGAGCAAGAACGCCATTCGCAACATCACGCTGCGCAGCAAGGGCGTGAGCACCATCGCCGGCAAGCAGATCTGGTACGACACAGATATCCAGAAACTCAACGACGAGGGCCACGGCCTTTACCTGGGCGAATTCGGCGAGGGCGACAAAGTGCTGGCCGTGTTCAGGAACGGCACGTTCTACACCACTTCGTTCGACCTGTCCAACCGCTACCAGGGAGATGTGCTGAGGATAGAGAAGTTCGATCCCGACAAGACATTCACCGCCCTGTACTGGGACGCAGGGGTCAAGTCGTTCTACGTCAAGCGCTTCTCCTTCATCCCCAGCGACAACACTCCCCTTTCGTTCATAGCCGAGGGCGCCAAGAGCCGCCTCGTTGAGCTCAGCGACGACAGGCATCCTCAGTACGAGGTAAGCTGGAAGCTGGACGACAAGCCGGCGGAGCTCATCGACGCAGAGGAGTGGATCGGCAAGAAGGGCTACGCCGCCAAGGGCAAGAAGGTGGTCGAGAGGGGCGAGGTGCAAAGCGTACGATTCGTGGAGCCGCTGGTGAAGCCGGAAGACGAAGAGCCTGAGGAAGAACCTGAGGAGCAGGAAGTTACAGCTCCGGAAGAGGCTCCGGTAGAAACTCCGGGTGAGGCTCCGGCGCAGGCCAGGCAGGACATCCGCGGCAAGGAAATCCGTATCCCGGAGACCGCCGAAGAGCCTATCGAACTTATATTCGAAGAACCAACTTTATTTTAATTCATTATGATCGGAACAATCGTTTACATCCTGGGTATCATCGCAGCCGTCTGGTGCGTGCTCGACATTTTCAAGAAACCCAAACTCGACCTCATCATGAAGATCTTGCTTGCAATCGCAGTGCTCGCCTTCAGCTGGGTCGGCTTCCTGGTATATTACTTCCTTATCCGCCAGAGGATCTAAGTATCCCAGCCCCGGCAAAAACGTCGCCGGTGGTCCTGTTGCTGGACCGCCGGCGACGTTTTTACACTTTTTCCGTGTCTGGTGGTCCAGCCGATGGACCACCGGGAGCATTATTGTAGGTTTTTCGTTACTGGAGGTCCAACAGCTGGACCACCTGTGTTGTTCTTTATGAGAAAACCTCTATATTTGCTGAAAACTAATACTATGAATTTCTTCTTTATCACCACAGATCATTTTGATGACCGAATCTGGTTCATCGATGACGACGATTTCAAAGTCGCTATGAATTATGTCCCCATTGCATCTGTAGTAGCAGATGTCACTATTCTTGCATTCATCTTGATGTCAAATCACATTCATTTCCTTGTGGAAGGCACAAGAGAGGGCGCTGATCATTTTATCAATCACTTCAAAAAAATCTATGGAATGCATTACGAAAGAAAGTATTCCGTAAGAGAATTCCTAAGGCGCAATACAGTGGATACTCAGGAATTGTATACAGCGAATGAAGCCCTTGAAAAATGCATTGCGTATATTATAATGAATCCGGTAGCGGCGAATATCTGTGCTTTCCCATCAGATTATCTCTGGGGCTCCGGCAATGCCTTCTTCAACCCTTCACCAATGAGGGGAACCAGGGTATCAAGCCTTTCGGGAAGAAAAAGGCGCAGTTTGCTCCACAGCAAAACGAAAGTAAGTTATGGTATGCTAATAGGAGAAGGGTATATTCATCCTCGTTCATATGTGGCTGTGAAGTTTGTTGAATCATTGTTTCGCACGCCTTCGCGTATGCACTTCTTTCTCAAGAATTCCTCAAAAGCGAAAAAGCGACTGGATAAAGATGCCTCTCCGTCTTTTAGGGATCAGAGTATTATTGCATCATCTCAAGACCTTTGCCGGAGCCTGTTTCGCAAGTCTTCACAGGATGAACTCACGCCGGAGGAACTTGTTGAATTCTTAAAGCAATTAAAACGCCGGTTCAGTGCAGATGTAAATCAGTTGGCCCGGGTAACCGGTATCTCAAGAGTGGAGATTTCCCGGAAGCTTGAAGGCCTTCAGTTGTAGATTATAGATGAAAACCCTAGGCCGGTGGTCCAGCAACAGGACCACCGGCGACGTTTTTGCCCTCTTTCCGTGTCTGGTGGTCCAGCCGATGGACCACCGGGAGCGGCGAGGCCGCTAACGAAAGGATGCGAAAACAAAATCAATAAAAAATATCTACCTTGTATTGCAAAGTATTAAAAAGTTTATATATCTTTGCATCGTAATAATCTTTGCGAGGCTTGTTAATTACGCCGGGGCACAGATTTTGTGGCAAATACGCGCTATGCTTATAGAACTGAAAGACGTCAACAAGACATACAACAACGGGCAGCCCCTGCACGTGCTCAAGGGCATCAACCTGAATATAGACGCAGGCGAATTCGTTTCCATCATGGGAGCTTCCGGCTCCGGGAAATCCACCCTGCTCAACATTCTGGGAATACTCGACAATTACGATACCGGCGAGTACTACATTGACGGCCGCCTCATAAAGGGCCTGAGCGAGCGCCAGGCTGCGGATTACCGCAACCGCCTCATCGGCTTTATCTTCCAGAGTTTCAACCTAATAGGCTTCAAGACGGCCGTAGAGAACGTGGAACTGCCCCTGTTTTACCAGGGCGTGAACCGCGCCAGGCGCCACGAGCTCGCCATGCAGTATCTGGACCGCCTCGGTCTCGCGGACTGGGCCAGGCACTACCCCAACGAGATGTCCGGAGGCCAGAAGCAGAGAGTCGCAATAGCCCGCGCCCTCATTACCAATCCCAAGATCCTCCTCGCGGACGAGCCCACCGGCGCCCTCGATTCCAAGACCTCTGAGGAAGTGATGCAGCTGCTCGGCCGGCTCAACCGGGAGGACGGCGTCACCATAATAGTCGTAACCCACGAGAGCGGCGTGGCCAACTGCACAGACAAGATAGTCCACATAAAGGACGGCATTATCGGGCAGATAGAAGACAACCGCGAGCACCGCTCTTCCGTCTTCGGCACCTCAACCATCATGAAATGAAAGACATCTTCACGGAAATATGGGAGAGCGTGCGGCGCAACAAGCTGCGCACCTGCCTTACCGGCTTCGCGGTATCGTGGGGCATCTTCATGCTCATCGTGCTGCTGGGCGCCGGCAACGGCCTCATGAACTCCTTCCTGCGGGGCAGCGGAGAGATTGCCACGAACACGATGCAGGTCAACCCCGGCCGCACTTCCAAGCCTTACGACGGTCTCAAGGAGGGCCGCCGCATAGAGCTGGACGACAGGGACATAGAGCTCACATCAGGCAAGATGTTCAGCCAGTATGTTGACGATGTGGTGGCAACCGTGGGCACGAGCGTGCAGATCAGCTACGGCAAAAAATACAGCTCCGGCTACATAGAAGGGAATTACCCCTCACGCCGGCAGATCGACAAGATAGACCTGCTCTACGGGCGTTTCATCAACGACACGGATATCAACAAGTTGCGCAAGGTGGTCGTGCTCCCTCAGAACATGGCGGAGAACCTCCTTGGCGGTGAAGGCACGAGAAACACCGGTGCCCAGATGGGCAGCATTCATCTTGGTGCCGAAGGGGATGGAAAGAAGGTCGATCCGGGTGCGCTCGTAGGCAAATACGTCAAGATAGGAGGCCTCGCCTGGCTCGTCGTCGGAATCACCAAGTCCGACATGACCCGCAACGACAACCTCTTCTACGCCCCTTTCACCACGGTCAAGACCGTCTATGGCAAGGGAAAGGCCATCGACGACCTTACCTTCACCTTCCACGGGCTCAAGACGGAGGCTGAGAGCGACGCCTTCGAGAAGGAATACCGAGCAGCCATCAATCTGCAGCACCGCGCCGCTCCCGACGACGAGCGCGCCGTCTGGATCTGGAACCGCTTCAAGCAGAACCTGCAGATGAACAAGGCTACGGGCATCCTCACCATCGCACTTTGGATAATCGGCCTGTTCACGCTGCTCGGCGGCATTGTGGGCGTGAGCAACATCATGCTCATCACCGTCAAGGAGCGCACGCACGAGTTCGGCATCCGCAAGGCCATCGGCGCCAGTCCCTGGGACATCACCAAGCTCATCCTGGCGGAAAGCGTAAGCATCACCGCGATTTTCGGATACATCGGCATGTTCCTGGGCATGCTGGCCTGCCAGCTGCTGGACAAGACCGTAGGACAGGCGTCAGTATCGATAATGGACGACCAGATAGCGATGCTCGTCAACCCTTCAGTCGGGCTTGACGTGGCCCTGGAAGCCACCCTGGTCCTTATCGTCGCCGGCTCAATAGCCGGATTCTTCCCGGCCCGCAAGGCCTCAATGGTCAGACCTATAGAAGCACTGCGCGCAGAATGAAACTCGACGTTGACAGTTTCCGCGAGATAGCGGATGCGCTGGTGCGCAACAAGAGCAGGAGCCTGCTTACCGGCTTCGGCGTCTTCTGGGGCATATTCATGCTGCTGTTCATGATGGGCGGCGGCCAGGGGCTCAAGCAGGTCATAGGAGCGAACTTCGAGGGCTTCGCCACCAATACGGCAATTATGGTCTCCAGCCAGACCACCAAGCCATGGAAGGGCTTCAAGGAAGGACGATACTGGAACCTCACATATACAGACGTGGACCGTCTCAAGCAGATGATTCCGGAGCTGGAGACCGTAACCCCGGTCATTTCTTCCTGGGGATCGACGATAATCCACGACGACAACAGCTTCAGCGGCAGTTTCAAGGGCGTCTACGCAGATTATGCCAAGATAGAGGAGCCCCGTATCAAATACGGACGATACATAAACGAGACGGACGTCCTCCAGGAGCGCAAGGTATGCGTAATCGGCAAGCGGGTTTACAACAATCTCTTCCCCGAGGGAGGAGACCCCTGCGGCAGCTTCATACGTGTGGGGCCAGTCTATTACCAGGTAATCGGCGTGGATTTCAGCGACGGCAACATGAGCATAAGCGGGCGCACTTCCGAATCGGTATCGGTGCCTCTCCCCGTAGCCCAGAAGATACTCAACAGGGGCGCCACGGTCGATCTTCTCTGCGTCACAGGACGCTCCGGCGTGCGGATGACGGAGCTGGAGCCCCGCATCAGGCAGGTCGTCGCTAGGCAGCACATGTTCGACCCTTCGGACAAGCAGGCCATGTTCGTGATCAACACGGAGCAGATGTTCACGCTGATAGACAACCTCTTTACGGGCGTCAACTTCCTCATCTGGCTGGTCGGCCTCGGCACCATACTCGCCGGCGTCATCGGCGTGAGCAACATCATGATGGTGACGGTAAAGGAGCGCACGACCGAAATCGGCATCAGGCGCGCCATAGGAGCCACGCCACGGGACATCCTCAGCCAGATAATCATGGAGAGCATCAGCCTCACGCTGGTGGCGGGGTCGTTCGGAATAGTCTTCGCCGTGCAGCTTCTGAGGCTGCTGGAGACAATAGTCAATTCGGCCCCGGACAGCGCCGGAGCCACCTTCCAGATAGGATTCTGGACGGCCGTAGTGGCGGCGCTGCTGCTTACGGCGCTGGGTGTGGTCGCGGGTCTCGCACCGGCCTCCCGCGCAATGGCCATCAAGCCGGTGGATGCAATGAGAGACGAATAATAATAAGACAAAACATATGAAACGAGTATTCAAGTACATCATTTTCGCACTGATCGCGGTAATCTTCGTCGGAACCTTCGTGTTCCTGTTCAAGAAATCCCGCCCCGAGAAGGTGCAGTACCAGGAGCTGGAAGCCACGATGGGCGACATCAGCCGTACCACCGTCATCACAGGCAAGATAGTGCCGCGCAACGAGGTGAACGTGAAGCCGCAGATCAACGGCATCATCTCCGAGCTCTGCAAGGAGGCCGGCCAGCAGGTGAAGGAAGGCGAGGTGATCGCCAAGCTCCGCGTCATCCCCGACATGAACTCCCTCAGTTCAGCCCAGAGCCGCGTGCGCCTCGCAGAGATCAACCTCAAGCAGGCCAAGACCAACTATGAGCGCGAAAAGGCCCTGTACGACAAGCACCTCGTGAGCGACGAGGAATACGACCAGGTTCTCCAGACCTACAACCAGGCGGTGGAAGAGAAGAACGCCGCCCAGGAGTCCCTGGAGGTCATCCGCGACGGCGTCTCCAAGAGCAACGCCACAGGAAGCTCCACGCTCGTGCGCTCCACCATCACCGGCCTCATCCTCGACATACCCGTGAAGGTGGGCAACTCCGTCATCCAGGCCAATACCATGAACGACGGCACCACCGTGGCCACGGTAGCCAACATGTCGGACCTCATCTTCGACGGCAACATAGACGAGACCGAGGTAGGTTCGCTGGTGGAGGGAATGCCCATGCTCATCAGCATAGGCGCACTTGCGGACTACAGCACCGAGGCCTCCCTGGAGTACATTTCGCCCAAGGCCACGGAGAACAACGGCGCCAACCAGTTCGAAATCAAGGCCGCCGTCAGGGCCGACGGGGACAGGATGATACGCTCCGGATACAGCGCCAACGCGGAAATAGTGCTCGAGCATGCAGACAGCGTGCTGATTATACCGGAGAGCGCGCTGGAGTTCGAAGGGGACGACACTTTCGTCTATCTGAAGGGCGCCGAGGGCGGTTTTGAGAAGACGCCCGTAAAGACAGGACTGTCCGACGGCCTCAACATACAGATTCTGGAAGGCCTGTCCGAGGGCGACATAGTCCGCGGCTCGCGCATCATCAAGGAAACCAAGAAACCCGGGGACAAATGAGAAGACTGATACTTACGGCGGCCGCAGTGCTGGGTAGCGTCTGCGCGTCCGCACAGCAGGGGCCCTGGAGCCTCAAGGACTGCATCGACTACGCCCTGGAGCACAATCTCACGGTGCAGCAGAGCAGCCTTACTGTGGAGCAGCGCGAGGTTGACCTCAACACAGCGGAAAGCCGCCGTCTGCCCGGCGTGAGCGCCTCCGCCGGCGAGAACTTCTCCTTCGGCCGCGGCCTTACGGCAGACAATACGTATTCCAACTCGAACACCACTTCCACGTCGTTCAGCCTCGGCGCCGACCTCCCCATCTTCCAGGGATTCGACATCACCAACGGCATCAAGCTGAGCAAGCTCAATCTGGCCGCAGCTACGGCGGAGCTGGAAAAAGCCCGCGACGACATACGCGTGGCAGTGGCCCAGGCGTACGTGCAGATCCTTTATAACCAGGAACTTCTGCGCGTAGCCAAGGAGCAGTCGGCGCATGACGCTGAGCTGCTGGAGCAGGTGCGCGAACGCTATGCGGCAGGCAAGGTGAGCTCTGCTGAGGTGTCGGCCCAGCAGGCCACCCTCGCCCAGAGCAGGCAGAGCGAGATCCAGGCGGCGGGCAACCTCGACATTTCCGTGCTGGAACTCACCCAGCTGCTTGAACTGCAGTCCCCCGAGGGCTTCTCCATAGTCGTTCCCGAGGTAGGCGACGTGGCCGCGATACTGCTCATGCGCCCCGAGGCCATTTACGAGCAGGCGGTGGACAACAAGCCGTCCATCGAGGCAGCAAAGATCAACCTCGACTACGCCAAGGTGAGCATCGACCGCGCCAAGGGCGCCTTCCTGCCCTCCCTTTCCCTAAGCGGCGGTCTCGGTACCAACTATTACACCAATTCCAAGATGGCGTCTGCGTCTTTCGGAGACCAGATCAAGAACAACTTCAGCCAGTACCTGGGAGTATCGCTGCAGGTGCCCATTTTCCAGCGCTTCTCCGCGCGCAACCAGGTGCGCAGCGCCGAGATATCCTACCGCGGCCAGGAGATCCAGCTGGAGAGCGCCAAGAAGTCCCTTTACAAGGAAATCCAGCAGGCCTACTACAACGCCGTCAATTCGCAGGCGCGGTACAACGGCAGCCTGGAGAGCGCACGCAGCGCCCGCGAGCACTATGAACTCACGGAAGAGAAATACAAGGTCGGGAAAGCCGGCATAGCCGACTACAACGACGCCCGCAACTCGTGGCTGCGAGCCGAGTCAGAGTACATCCAGGCCCGCTTCCAGTGCCTCTACCAGACGCGGCTCCTGGACTTCTACCGCTGCGGGGAGATAGATTTTTAGCCGAACGCATCTCTTGCAATTCTGAAAAAAAACTCGTACCTTCGGAAAGATTAACTAATAACACTATGGTACGAGTAAAACCCTTTGCAGCACTCAGGCCTCCCAGAAGCATCGTCACAGAGGTCGCAGCACCTCCGTATGACGTCCTGAATTCAGAAGAAGCACGAAAGATGGCCGGGGAGAAATCCCTCCTCCACATCACCAAGCCGGAGATAGACTTCACCCCCATCGCGGACGAGCACGACCCCAAAGTTTACGACAAGGCCGTGGAGAACTTCCGCCTCTGGCAGGAGCGCGGCTGGCTCCGCAGGGACGGCGGCCCGTGCTACTACGTCTATGCCCAGACAATGGCCGGCCGCACCCAGTACGGCCTCGTGCTCTGCGCCCATACGGACGACTACGCCTCCGGCGTCATCAAGAAGCATGAGCTCACCCGCAAAGACAAGGAAGACGACCGCATGATCCACGTGCGCATCCAGAACGCCAACATCGAGCCCGTATTCTTCTCGTACAGGGACGACCCCGAGCTCAACGAAATAGTCGCGGAAGCCGTAAAGGGCCAGCCGGAGTATTCCTTCACCTGCGAGAACGGCTTCGGCCATGAGTTCTGGATCATCGGAGACCCGCTGACAGTAGAACGCATCACCCGCATATTCACCACCCGCATAGACGCCTTCTACGTGGCCGACGGCCATCACCGCACCGCCGCGGCAGCCCGCGTGGGAGCGGAGAAGCGCGCCCAGAACCCCAATCATACAGGCAACGAGGAATACAACTTCTTCATGGCCGTATGCTTCCCGGAGAGCCAGCTCAAGATCCTGGACTACAACCGTGTGGTCAAAGACCTCAACGGCATGACCGACGGGCAGTTCCTCTCCGCCCTCGAAGAAGACTTCATCGTGGAGCACGCCGGCAAGGAAATCCTCAAGCCCAAGGGGCTGCACAACTTCAGCATGTACCTCGGCGGCCGCTGGTATTCCCTCACCGCACGCGAGGGCAGGTACGACGACAAAGACCCCATCGGGGTGCTCGACGTCACCATCCTGTCCAATCTCGTGCTGGACAAGCTGCTCGGCATAAAGGACCTCCGCACAGACAAGCGCATAGACTTCATCGGCGGCATCCGCGGGCTCGGCGAGCTCGTGCGCCGCGTGGACGAAACCGGCATGAAAGTCGCCTTCGCCCTCTATCCCGTCTCCATGAAACAGCTGCTCGACATAGCCGACAGCGGCAACATCATGCCGCCCAAGACTACATGGTTCGAGCCCAAACTCCGTTCCGGACTTGCAATTCACACATTAGACTAGCGCTTCCGGGATGACTGTCGACTCCGCCACCATACACAAGACCCTTAAGGATTTCTTCGGATACGACACCTTCAAGGGAGACCAGGAACGCATCATCCGCCATCTTCTGGGTGGCGGAGATGCCTTTGTGCTCATGCCCACGGGCGGCGGCAAGTCGCTCTGCTACCAGCTGCCCGCCCTGCTCATGGAAGGCACCGCGATAGTCATATCGCCCCTCATCGCCCTCATGAAGAACCAGGTGGACCTTCTGCGCGGGTTCGAGGCCGGCGAGGGAAGCATAGCCCATTTCCTCAATTCCTCGCTCAGCAAGGTGCAGATAGACGCCGTACGGGCAGACCTGCTGAGCGGCAGGACCAAGATCCTCTACGTGGCCCCGGAGTCCCTCACCAAAGAGGAGAACGTCTCCCTGCTGCGGGACGTGAAGATTTCCTTCTACGCCGTGGACGAGGCCCACTGTATCTCCGAATGGGGGCACGACTTCCGCCCGGAGTACCGCCGCATACGCGTGCTGGTGGACGAAATCGGCCGTCTGCCCATAATCGCTCTCACCGCCACCGCCACCCCCAAGGTGCAGAGCGACATCCTCAAGAACCTCGGCATACAGAATGCGGCCGTCTTCAAGTCTTCGTTCAACCGTCCCAACCTCTATTACGAGGTGCGCGACAAGCAGGACGTGGACAAAGACATGATCAAATACATCAAGCAGAATCCCGGCAAGTCCGGCATAGTTTACTGCCTGAGCCGCAAGAAGGTCGAGGAGATAGCCCAGCTGCTCAGCATCAACGGCATCAAGGCGCGTCCGTACCACGCAGGTCTTGACGCCAAGACGCGGGCGGAGAACCAGGACGCCTTCCTCACGGAGGAGATCAACGTAATCGTCGCCACCATAGCCTTCGGAATGGGCATAGACAAGCCCGACGTACGCTTCGTGCTGCATTACGACATCCCCAAGAGCATAGAATCCTACTACCAGGAGACAGGACGCTCCGGCCGCGACGGCAAGGAGGGCAGCTGCATAGCCTACTACAGCTACAAAGACATACAGAAGCTGGAAAAGTTCATGCAGGGCAAGCCTGTGAGCGAGCAGGAGATCAACCGCCAGCTGCTCGGAGAGGTGGTGGCGTACGCCGAGTCCAACCAGTGCCGCAGGAAGCTGCTTCTCAATTACTTCGGCGAGGATTATCCGCAGGACAACTGCTGCAGCTGCGACAACTGCGTCAATCCCAAACCCACCTTCGACGGCTGGAGGGAGATGCGACTCGTGATAGAGCTCATAGAGATGCTCCCCGAGCACTTCAAGATCGAGCACCTCGCGCTCATCCTTTCCGGCACGTCCAACGCCATGATAAAGTCGTACAAGCACGACACCCTGCCGCTGTTCGGCGCCGGAAAGAACCACTCGGAGAAGTTCTGGTGCTCATGCATACACCAGGGTCTCATACTCCACTTCCTGGAGAAGGAGATAGAGAGCTACGGCCACATAGACGTGACGGACGAGGGACGCGAGTTCCTCAAGCATCCCCATGAACTCATGATGGTGGAAGACCGCGTCTTTGCCGGCACCGGCCCCGCGGACGACGACGAGGATGAAGAATCCGCAGCCGCCACAGCAGCCGCGATGAAAGGCGGCAGCGCCGGCGATCCCATGCTTCTCGCCATGCTCAAGGACCTCCGCCGGGACATGGCCCGCAAGCTCGGCCTCCAGCCCTGGATACTCTTCGGGGACCCGGCCCTGGAAGACATGTCGATCCTCTATCCAATCACCATTGAGGAACTCCGCGGCTGCCAGGGCGTAGGCGAGGGCAAGGCCCGCAAGTTCGGCGCCGAGTTCGTGGATCTCATCCGCAAATACGTAGATGAGAACGAAATCATCCGCCCGGACGACTTCGTGGTCAAATCGGTCCCCAGCAAGTCTGCGAACAAGATTTTCATCATCCAGAGCATAGACAAATGCATGTCGCTGGAAGACATCGCAGACGCCAGGGGCCTGGATATGGACGAGCTCATGACAGAGATAGAGGCGATAGTCTCCACCGGCACCAAGCTCAACCTGGACTACTACATCGAGTCCACCCTCGACGAAGACATAGTCGAGGAAATATACGAATACTTCAAGGAAGAGGCGTCTTCAGACTCCGTCTCCGAGGCTATCGAGGCGCTCGGCTCGGAGTACGACGAGATGGAAATCCGCCTCGTCCGCATCAAATTCCTTTGTGAGATAGCCTCGTGATACCCAGGGAGACCGTAAGCCTCATCCTCGACACCGCACGCATTGAGGATGTTGTAGGTGACTTCGTGACGCTCAAGCGCCGCGGTGCCAACTACGTGGCCTGCTGTCCCTTCCACAACGAAAAGACCCCTTCTTTCTACGTCTCTCCGGCCAAGGGCATCTTCAAATGCTTCGGCTGCGGCAAGTCCGGCTCCGCCGTGGGCTTCGTAATGGAGCACGAACACTGCTCCTACGCCGAGGCCCTCAGATATCTGGCCGCCAAATATAAGATAGACGTGGTGGAAGAAGAGGAGAGCGCAGAGGAGATAGAGCGCCGCCAGAGGCGCGAGAGCCTTCTGCTGGTGAGCGAATTCGCCCAGAAGTTCTTTGCGGAGCAGCTCAATACGCCCGAGGGCCGCTCGGTCGGCTATGCATATCTCCGCGGCCGCGGGCTCGAAGACGAGACCATACGCCGCTTCGGGCTCGGCTGGGCGCCGTCGGGACGCACCGCATTGCTGGACGCCGCCAAAGCGGCCGGTTACAAGCAGGAATACCTCCTCGCCGCCGGCCTCGCAGTCCAGCGGGAGGACGGCAGCCTTGCGGACAAGTTCCGCGAGAGGGTCATGTTCCCCATTCATTCCGTGAGCGGGCGCGTGCTGGCCTTCAGCGGCAGGACCCTCCATGCAGACAATCCGGCAAAGTACGTAAATTCCCCGGAGACAGAGATTTACGTCAAGAGCCGCCAGCTGCTGGGCATATGGTTCGCAAAGGCCGAGATCGCCCGCAGCGGCAAGTGCATCCTGGTCGAGGGCAACGTCGATATGGTCACCCTGCACCAGCTCGGCATCACCAATGTCGTGGCATCCCTCGGCACCTCGCTCACGGTAGAGCAGATCCGCCTCATCCATAAGTTTACGGAGAACGTAACCATAATGTACGATGGCGACAGTGCCGGAATCCACGCCGCCCTGCGCGGCCTAGGGCTGGTGCTTCAGGAAGGCCTCAACGTGAAGATAGTCCTCCTGCCCGAAGGCGAAGATCCCGATTCCTTCGGCCGCACGCACACTCTCAAGGAGGTACAGGACTACATAGCCGCCGGCGAGCGCGACTTCATCGAGTTCAAGACGGACCTGCTGCTGTCCGAGGCCGGCAACGACCCGCTCAAGAAGGCCGAGCTGATAAACGACATCGCGGATACCATCGCACAGATTCCGGACCCCGTCAAACGTTCCGTGTATGTGGATACCGTCTCGCTGCGATTCAACATCGAGCCCGGAATCATTTTCCAGCGCATCGGAAACGTCCGCAAAAAGATGCAGGAGGACGCCATGAGGGACCGCCGGCGCGAGATTCCCGGTGAGGCCGGGAATGACGGGCGGTTTGAGAATGACGGTCAGGCCGGGAATGACGGGCCCTCCGTCATGCCCGACCTGATCGGGCATCCCGTAGAAGAGAATCGCACGCTGGCCCCGGCCGAGCGAGACCTGCTGTACTTCCTGCTGACATACGGCACCGAGGAACTCGACTTCGAGACCGATTCCCCATACTACTCCGGCACCGAAGACGACAAACCCACCGTCGCCGGCTTCATCCGCGAGGCCATGGAAGACGATGGCACAGTATTCGCCAACAGCGCTTACCGCAAGCTTTACGACGCTTATATGAACCTGTACGACAGCGGTTTAAGCCAGGAGCAGATAGTCAAGTCGATGCTCGACGGGGAAGACCGCACCATAGCAAGCCTAGCCGCCGGCTTCTCCACGGAGAAGTACCAGCTTACCGTTGGGGCATTCGAGGCGGCGCTCACCAGCCGCACCACATTCCTGGTGTCCGGCGTTCCCAAGGCCATAATGGTCTATGCCGAGCGCCGCGTACAGGACCGCATAGACAACATACGCCGCTCGCTTGTGTCCGCGTCGCCCCAGGAGCAGCTCAAGCTGATGCAGGAGATGCTCAAGCTGCAGACGGCCCAGCGCCGCATCAACCAGAAGATAGGAAGAGAAAAAACAGAAAAGCAATGAATACAAAACGAACTCTCGTAACCTGCGCGCTGCCGTACGCCAACGGCCCCGTGCACATCGGCCACCTCGCCGGCGTTTACGTACCCGCAGACATCTATGTCCGCTATCTCCGCATGAGGGGCCGCGACGTCCTTTACATTTGCGGCTCGGATGAGCACGGCGTGCCCATCACCATCAAGGCGCGCGAGCAGGGATGCACCCCGCAGGACATAGTGGACCGCTACCACAAGGTCATCAAGGATTCCTTCACCGGACTGGGAATCAACTTCGACATCTACGGCCGCACCTCGTCCGCGGTGCATGCCGAGGGCGCCTCCGAGTTCTTCCGCAAGATGTACGACGAGGGCAAGTTCACCACGCGCGAGAGCGAGCAGTACTACGATCCGGAGGCCAAAACCTTCCTTGCAGACCGCTATATCGTAGGCACCTGCCCCAAATGCGGCAATCCCGGAGCCTACGGCGACCAGTGCGAGAAATGCGGCAGCACCCTCAGCCCGGAGGAACTCATCGACCCCCGCTCCAAGCTCAGCGGAGCCGCCCCTGTCAAGAAAAAGACCACCCACTGGTACCTCCCGCTGCAGGATTACGAGCAGTGGCTGCGCGAATGGATACTCGAGGGCCACAAGGAGTGGCGCACCAACGTCTATGGACAGGTGAAGAGCTGGCTCGACGGAGGCCTGCAGCCACGCGCCGTCACCCGGGACCTCGACTGGGGCGTGCCCGTGCCCGTAGAGGGCGCCGAGGGCAAGGTGCTCTACGTCTGGTTCGACGCCCCCATCGGCTATATCTCCAATACCCGCGAGCTGCTGCCCGAGAGCTGGGAGCAATGGTGGAAGAGCGAGGATACGCGCCTGATTCACTTCATCGGAAAAGACAACATAGTCTTCCACTGCATCGTGTTCCCCGCCATGCTCAAGGCTTACGGCGGTTATGTGCTGCCGGACAATGTGCCCGCCAACGAGTTCCTGAATCTCGAGGGGGACAAGATATCCACCTCCCGCGGCTGGGCCGTATGGGCGCATGAATACCTTGAGGACTTCCCGGGCAAGGAAGACGTCATGCGCTACACCCTCACCGCCAACGCGCCGCAGACTGCCGACAACGACTTCAGCTGGAAAGACTTCCAGGCCCGCAACAACAACGAGCTGGTGGCGGTATTCGGCAACTTCGTCAACCGCGCCGTGGTGCTTACCCACAAGTACTTCGGCGGCAAGGTGCCCCCTTGCGGGCAACTGCAGGACGTGGACAAGGAGCTGCTGGCCGAGATCCCGGCGCTCAAGGAGTCCATGGAGAAGAACATAGAGAACTTCCGCTTCAGGGAGGCCCTCCGCGACGCCATGGGCATGGCACGCGCCGGCAACAAGTACATATCCGACACCGAGCCCTGGAAGGTCGCCAAGACCGACATGGAACGCACCGGCACCATACTCAACCTGTCGCTTCAGGTATGCGCCAGCCTCGCCATCGCCTTCGAGCCCTTCACCCCGTTTGCCGCGGAGAGGCTGCGCAAGATGCTGGGCGTCACGCTGTTCGCGGGCTCCGACCATCGCGTGGGAGAAGCGGAGACGGTGAATACCTACAAGCCCGGCGAAGGATGCGCGCTGCATACCGTCAGCGGGCCTGTCCCCGCCGCCGCTCCCGGGGAACTGCGCCTCGACTGGGAGATTCTCGGACGTCCGCAGATCCTGCCCGCCGGCTTTGAAATCGGCGAGCCCGAGCTGCTTTTCGCCAAGATAGAGGACGAAGCCATCGAAGTCCAGCTCCGTAAGCTCGACGAGGCCCGCGCACGCATAGAGGCCGCCCGCAAGGCGGAAGAGGCTAAACGCGTGGCTCCGCAGAAGGACGAATGCAGCTTCGAGGACTTCGAGAAAATGGACATCCGCACCGCTACCGTGCTCGAGGCGGAGCGGGTTCCCAAGACGGACAAGCTCCTCAAGCTCACCATCGACACCGGCATCGACCGCCGCGTCATAGTGTCCGGCATCGCCGAATACTACAAGCCCGAAGACATGGTCGGCAAGCAGATATGCATCCTTGCCAACCTCAAGCCCAGGGCGATCCGCGGCATAGAGAGCCACGGCATGATACTCATGGCCAAACAGGCCGACGGCACCATGCGCTACGTTACTCCGGCCGAGGTCGTAACCAACGGTGCACAAGTAGGTTAGCCTTATGAAACGATTGTTTTGCGCATGCGCCGCGATCCTTGTGTTCGCGGCCGTTTCGTTCGCCCAGGACTGGGGCGGGCATTACAGGATGGACATTCCCGGTACTGTCTCCGGAGACCTGTACCTCGTTCCGGCGGATTTCCATTCCACGGAATTCCTGCTTGCAGTCACCACTCCGGCAGGGGACAGGATCGTTTACGACAGCTCCACTTCCGGACCGGTGGAACTGAGCGACGGCGCCTTTGTCTGGCGCTATCCCGCAGAAGACATCGACTACTCCGTCTCCTTGGACCTTGACCCCGTAAACGACGAGGATGTGCCCATGATGGGCTATATCCTGGTTACGGAGAGCCTTCTTTCCGAAACGCCTCCCCACAGTGCCGGCATCAGCCCCGACGGGCTTTACAAGCGTGACGACCGCTGCTTCGTCAGCCCGGACGGCTGCATGTACCGCATAAGCGACGACGGCAGCACCTGCACCCTCGCCTGCGGGGGCCGCTATTCAGGCACGGTGCAGCTGCCCCAGAGCGTCAAGGGTCCGTTCGGCAGGTATTTCCGCGTTACCGGGATCGATGAAGACACATTCAGGTTCTCCCATGGCGTCACGCAGGTAAAGACCTATGACGGGTCGCAGCATTTTGCCCCGGGTTCCCTTGCGTACACGGACATCCCTTACGACTGGAACAGCTATCCCAAGCCGTTCTGCGCTTATCCCGACAAGAGCAGGACCCGCTTCGTAATACCAGGAGACAGGGGCGACGGGTTCCCGGAAGGCGACTCCCAGTGGGTGATCTTCAAGCAGAACCTCGCTCCAGCGGTGCTGAGCGGCAATACAGCAGGTGCCGCAGGCAAGCGGCCGGGGCGCGTCGATCAGGACTTCGACAGCACCATGGGCGTTTTCTATACGCTTCAGTCGTCCCCGGAGGACATAGCCAGAATGTTCCGCGGCTACAGTTCGATGGAAATAGAGGCGCTGGTGGCAGATGACTGGTTCGTCGCTTACCATACCTTCCCCGCATTCGGACGCTGGAAGTATCCCGAGAAGGAAGTCTCCGCCCCCAGGTTCGTAGAGACCGCAATGGCCGGGCGCACCGGCCGCACCGTGATGTACAGCCGCAAGGCAGCATGGCTTCGCGAGGGCAAGGGCGAGCTGGACATCGTGGAGTTCGAACACGTCAACCGCGAGGCCATGGTGGCCTTTGTATGGCACGACGGCGGCGAAATCCTCGCCACCACCACCCTTACTACGATAGTCGAGTCCGGATCCGAGGATTCCAGCGTGTGGAATGTCGATGACGACGGCCGCTTCGGCATCCCCGACGTCGTGACAATCGCCCTCGACCGCAACGGTGCAGTTACCGTCTTCCTGGCCAAGAACTCACCCGAGAGCGTCACCTGCTTCGCCCTGCACCAGGCCGGAGACTCCTTCGAGCAAGTCGGCCTCGGCCAGTGGTACAGGTACGTGGATCTGTAATAGGAGCAGAAACACCTATTCCCCCAACAGCGGGGCGAGAGCGGCGACCGCTTCCTGGATGCGGGCGGTCTGGGCGTGGGCCCACTCGCTTGTGGCGCCGCCTTCCGGCACGGGGTCAAGCTCGAAGGGCTCCCCTATCGCCAGGCGGTAGCGGTGCGGGAACTTCCAGAACTTGTTGTACACCGGCACGATCTGGGCTCCGGTGAGGCCGGCGAGGTAGGCCGCGCCCGTCTTGAACGGCAGCAGTCCCCCGCCTTCCTTGTTGCGCCTCCCTTCCGGGAAAATGATTATGTGCTCGCCCTTCTGCAACACCGCCTGGGAATCGTACATCCACTTGCGGGATGAATTATGCCTGTCGATGGGAATGCAGCAGGCGGTATCGTAGAAGAAACGGGTGAAGCCGTTCTTCTCGTAATAGTCGTCAGCCACAAGCGGGTGCATCAGGATGCTGGGATACTCGTCCATCAGGATGACGGGATCCATCATTCCGACGTGGCGGCACGCGAATATGGTGGGCTTGTCTATACTGGGCTTCCTGCCGTAAACCTTGGGCCTGTGCACCAGATGCGCCATCACGTAGCCGATGCCGCGGAGCAGGTACTCTTTGAATCCGAGACCTGCATCCTTAACCAATCCGCTCGCCATTTACGGTACTATTATGTTGATCTGCTGGCCGGTGACCTCCACGGTAACGGGCAGGGTGCCGGGCACCTCGCCGTCGAGCTCCACATAATCGGCATTCTTGCCCAGAGGCTTGACGGTCATCTTCTTGAAACGCCTGGAGATGATGCCGGGGAGGACGGCGAAGTCGCCCTTGAAGATATGCATCATCTGGGAGAAGCCCTTGATATGGTTCACACCGCCCTGGATGGACACTTCCACCAGGCCGTCGTCCCACTTGCCGCCGTCCAGGGTCTGGCGAAGGCCGCCTCC
>JAFZLQ010000034.1 GCA_017551425.1 Bacteroidales bacterium
GAATCGAACTCCCATTTTCAGCTTGGAAGGCTGACATAATAGCCGTTATACGAACCCCGCATAATGGTGGAAGTTGTTCTTCTTCCGCTTCGTGGGCAAGGATGGATTCGAACCACCGTAGGCGTGCGCCAGCAGATTTACAGTCTGCCCCATTTGGCCACTCTGGTACTTGCCCGTTGTTAACTGCGATGAGCCGATGGAGGGAATCGAACCCACGACCTTGAGATTACAAATCACACGCTCTGGCCATCTGAGCTACATCGGCAGTATGTCAATGCCCCTTAAAGGGAGTGCAAAGGTACGAATTATTTTGAATTCTGCAAAAACTTTTGCAAGATTTTTTCTATGCTTTCACGGTCGAGTCCGTAGCGCTGCCTCTGGCGTGCCTGGGGAGCGTGCGCCACAAACTCGTCGGTGATGCCCAGCGGGTGTATGCCCACCGCGTATCCGTGGCTCGTAAAGTATTCGCTCACAGCCCCGAAGAGCCCTCCTGCGAGGCATCCGTCCTCGGCGGTTATCACCATGGTGTATCGGGATGCGATCCTGTCCAGCATGGCGCCGTCAAGAGGCTTGACGAAGGGGAAGTGGTACACGCCCACGCGACCGGGGAATGCGGCCGCGGCCTCCAGGGCCCTGTTGCTCACGGGACCGGTGGAAACTATTGCGACGCCGGTACCTTCGGCCAGCTCCTGCGCCTTGCCCACGGGCAGCGCGGAGAACTGCGCGCCGTGCCAGTCGACACCCTCTCCCGCCCCGCGCGGGTACCTTATTATAAATGGTCCGCGCTCCTGCTGCAGGGCGGTGTACATGAGATTGCGGAGTTCGATCTCGTCTCTGGGTGCGCTGATGACGGTGCCGGGGATGCTGCGGAAGGCCGCCATGTCGAAGGCCCCCTGATGGGTGGCGCCGTCTTCGCCCACGAGGCCGGCACGGTCGAAGCAGAACACCACCGGAAGCCCCTGCAGGGCCACGTCGTGGATTATCTGGTCGTACGAGCGCTGGGCGAACGACGAGTATATGTTGCAGACGGGCCTGAGCCCGCCGGCGGCGAGTCCGGCCGAGAAGGTGGCGGCATGCTCCTCCTCTATGCCGACGTCGTAGAAACGCTCGGGGAAGCGGCGCGCGAATTCCGTCATGCCGCATCCCGTCGCCATCGCCGGTGTGATGCCTATCACCCTGGGATCCTTTTCCGCCAGCTCGCAGAGGGTGGCGCCGAAGACGTCCTGATAGCGGTCCGCCGTACGCGCGCCTTTGATGCGCTCGCCGGTCTGCGGGTCGAATCTGCCTGGCGCGTGCCATATCACCGGGTCTTTCTCCGCGGCGGGGTAGCCCTTGCCCTTTACGGTATAGCAGTGCAGCAGGCGCGGCCCGCCTATGTTCTTGAGCTTGCGGAGGGTGGAAACCACCTGGCCTATGTCGTTGCCGTCGATGGGGCCGAAGTAGCGGAACCCGAGGGCCTCGAAAAGGTCTCCTCCGGAATCGCGCACGGCCGAGGACTTTATCTGGCGGGTCCATTTCTGGATGGACGCACGCAGGCGGCTCGGGCCCAGGCGCTCCCAGACCTTGTTCTTGAGGCGGTTGTAGCGTACGCTGGAGGTGATGCGCAGGAGGTTGTTGTGCAGGGCTCCGGTGTTGCCGTCTATGGACTGGTTGTTGTCATTGAGGATGACGAGCAGGCCGGCGTTGCCCGAACCTGCATTGTTCAGGCCCTCCAGGGCCAGGCCTCCGGTGAGGGCGCCGTCTCCTATGAGGGCGACGACTTTGTCGTGCAGGCCCTGACGGCGTGCGGCCTCCGCAAGGCCGAGGGCGGCGGAGACGGATGTGGAGGAGTGGCCGGCGCCGAATGCGTCGTACTCGCTCTCCGCCCTTGAGGGGAAGCCTGAGGGGCCGCCTTCCTTGCGGTTCTGCCTGAACAGTTCGCGGCGGCCGGTGAGTATCTTGTGGGCGTAGGCCTGGTGGCCGACGTCGAAGACTATCTTGTCCGTGGGGCTGTCGAAGACGTAATGGAAGCCCACAATGAGCTCCACGGCGCCGAGGCTCGAGGCCAGGTGCCCGGGGTTCTCCGCACAGCATTCTATGATGTAGCCGCGAATCTCACGGCAGAGCTGCTCGAGGCTTTTTTCCGGGAGCGCCCTGAGGTCTGCGGGGGAGTTTATCTTTTCCAGCAATTCGTACATTCAGACCGCAAAAGTACGAAATTCTTCGGGCATTTCCGAAATAATTCCTTATATTTGAGACCGCTTAAACTATTAAAATTTATTGTCATTATGCCCACATTAAACAAAGTATTGCTAATCGGTAACGTTGGTAGAGATCCGGAAGTACGTTACCTTGACCAGGGATCCGCCCAGGGCGGCCAGAGCACTAAAGTCGCAACCTTCACACTTGCCACTACAGACCGTTACCGCGACCGCGGCGGAGAACTGCGCGAGACCACCGAGTGGCACAACCTCGTCCTCTGGCGCCAGCTCGCAGACCTCGCCGAGCGTTATATCCGCAAGGGTAGCCAGATTTACGTAGAGGGTCACATCCGCACCCGTTCATACACAGACCAGCAGGGCCTTAAGAAATACATGACGGAAATAGTCGCAGACAACGTGCAGCTTCTCGGACGCCGCGACGGCGAGGGCGATGTCGCTCCCGCTTCCGCCCAGGGAGGCTACGGCCAGGGCGGATACAGGGCATCCCAGCAGGGCGGCTATCAGGCCCCGGCCTACCAGGCTCCCGCTCCGGCAGCTTCGGCCGGCGGTTACCAGGGTTCCGCAGCCCCGGCCGGCGGTTATCAGGC
>JAFZLQ010000035.1 GCA_017551425.1 Bacteroidales bacterium
CGCCGTCTGCGCCGACGACATGCAGTTCCGAGAGATATCCGGCCAGGCGGCGCTGCAGCATGGTGAGGTCAGCCATCGGGGAGACTTTGACCATCACCAGAGGGGCCAGTTTCAGCAGCTGCGGCATCAGGGAGACGACGTCCGGGCTGCAGTCTTCGAGCAGAAAGACCTTGCGTCCGGCGGAATTGCGGCGCGCGGGATCGAGATAGATCGCATCGGGAGCGAACTCCGTCAGCGCTGTTTTCCAGCCGTCTGACTCTGCAGACACATCGTACCCGCTGAAGCTCACATTATCCACTCCCAGCGCCGCGAAATTGCGTTTCACCGCCTCCAGCAGCACGGAATCGCGCTCGTTGTACCAGACACGGGAAGCGCGGCGGGAGAAGGCCCAGCTGTCAGCCCCCAGGCCTCCGGTAAGGTCGGCGACGCGTGCGCCGGCGGCAACGAGCCCGGCCTTGTAAAGGGCTGCGGTTTCGGACGAGCACTGCTCCAGGTTTATGGAAGCGGGGACGGTCACCTCCGCACCCGCCCACGACGGCATCTTGCGTTCCAGCTTTGCACGGTCGCGGGCGTCAAGCCCCTGGAGTATGTCGGCAAAACTCATACGAAGAAACTGTCAGGGAAATTCACCAGGTACACCTTCCGGACGGCCCTGGTGAGGGCTGTGTAAAGCCATTTGAGGTCCTCCGCCGTACGCTCGGGCTGCCAGAACGGGTTGTCTATGAACACGCAGTCCCACTGGCCGCCCTGGGCCTTGTGGCAGGTGATGGCGTCGGCATATTTGAGCTGCAGGGCGTTGAAGTACGGGTCTTCGCGCACCGCGTCCCAGATGCGTTTCTTGGTCTTGAGCTCGGCATAATCGGCGCTGACGCCGGCGTAGAGGGCATTCTGCTGCTCGTAGGTGAGCGACGCCGCCTCGCTGGTGAGCGTATCCAGGCACACCTTGGCGCGTATCTCGCAGTCGCCGTAATCGGGGAAGCTGAGCAGAGCGTCGGCAAAACGGAGGCCGTAGCGGTCTTCGTAATTCCATATCTTGTGCAGCTCCGCCACGTCGCCGTTGGCTATGTAGTCCAGCTCATCGACGTCATCCACGAACTGGTAGCAGTTCTTGACTATCATGAAGCGGTCGCCCCGGGAAAGCTCCTCCTCCTTGTACAGCACCTTGGCGCGTATGCCCAGGTTGTAGCGAATCGCCCTCTTGTTGGAGCGGCACAGGACTATGGTGTCGTCGTAACGGCCGTAGGCGTCGCCGATGGCCTCCAGAAGGTCGCCGCCGTTAATACGCACTATGTCTTCACGTCCGCGTACGTCGAGCTGGGGCCCCTCGAAGAACTCTTCCCCGGAGGCGATGCGCGTACGCAGGGCGGTGGCGTTTACGAGTATGCCCGATTCGGCCGCCTGCCTCACCACGGTGGTGAGAGTGGCGTACTTCACCCCGCCGAAGTTGTCCATGAAGGAGCTGTCCAGCGCCGGGGATATCTCCAGCCCGACCGGGGGCAGCTGGGCCCTGTCGCCCATGAGGATTAGCCGGCAGTCGTCGCCGGAGCGCACGAAGCTTACGAGGTCTTCCAGGAGGTTGCCGGAACCGAAGACGGACGGCGTCTGCTGCGCTCCCGCTTCGATTCCTATCAGCGAAACCTCGTCTACCACGAACAGCGTATGCTTTGCCTTGTTGGGGGCGAGGGTGAAGCGGCCGTAGCCGTCGGCGCCCACGGATTTCTGGCGGTAGATATGCTTGTGGATTGTGGACGCGCCAATGCCGGCCATACCGGAAAGCACCTTTGCGGCGCGTCCGGTGGGGGCCAGGAGCACCGACTGTATCCCCAGCCGCTTGAGATAACCTATGACGGCAGCCAGGGCCGTGGTCTTGCCGGTACCGGCATATCCGTCCACCACGAAGATGTCTCCGTCGTCAGTAGTAAGGAACTGCCCCAGGCTGCGGAAAAGGGCATCCTGACAAGGCGTAGGTTCTACTTTGAGCAGCTTGAGAAAACCGTTATGGAGCGATGCGGCATCCATCAGCGGTTACGGCGGTCGAAAAGCATGGCGACGACCGCAAGCACCGGATAGATCTCGATACGGCCGAGGAACATGTCGAAGGTGAACACCAGCTTGGCGAAGGTGGGAGCGCAGTTGAAGTTGCCCATCGAGCCCATTTCACCGAGTGCGGGGCCCACGTTGCTGATGCTGGTTATGGATGCGCCCAGCGAATTCTGCCAGCCGACACCAGCCCAGAGGCAAAGCGTGACCGACAGGCACAGCAGCACCATGTACAGCACGATGTAAAGCAGCTGCGGAGCCACGTCTTCGTCTTTGAGGATGCGGCCGGAAAGGCGCACCTCGTTGACGGAAGAAGGATGCATGATGCGCTTGAGCTGGCGCCCGACGGACTTGAGCAGGAGTATGATACGGTCTATCTTGAGACCGCCGGAGGTGGAGCCGGCGCAGGCGCAGACAAGCGCCGGAATCAGGATCAGTGCACACATCACCCCGGGCCAGGTACTGTTGTCGATGATGGCGAAGCCGGTGGTGGTGGATATGCACATCACCTCGAAGAGGCCGTTCCACAGCGAATCGGCCCATGTGCCGCAATACCCTCCGAGCTTGAGGTTGATGCCGAGCAGCACCGCAAAAACAAGGACGCAGATGGTGTAGAACCTGAGTATGGGGTTGTTGAGCGGCTTGAGGGACCGGTTCACCAGGGTCAGGAACAGGAGGCCGAAGTGGAGCGACGACAGGTACATGCAAAGCATGGTCGCGCCCTCGATCCAGCGCGAGTCGAATGCCCCGATGGAGGCGTTGCGGGTGCTGAATCCGCCGGTTGCGGTGACGCTCATGCCGTGGCAGAGAGCGTCGAAGAACGGCATTCCGCCCAGCAGGTACAGGACGAAGGCAAGTACGAATATGCCCAGGTAGATGGATGTGAAGATGGGGACCGTCCTGTTGATACGGCCGCCGTATGCGCTGCGGGACAGCGATCCGACTTCCATGTTCACGAGCCTGAGCTTGACCGGGCTGGAATCGGGAATTATGAGCAGCAGGAATACGACGACTCCCAAGCCTCCGATGAAATGGGTGGCGCTGCGCCAGAAAAGAAGGCTCCGCGGCAAGGCTTCAACATTTTCCAGGATGGTCGCTCCGGTGGTGGTGAATCCCGACACGCTCTCGAACCAGGCGTTCTGGAGCGAGAACGGGCCGCCCCAAAGGGCGTACGGCAGCATGCCGAAGACGAAGGACAGCAGCCAGGAAAGGACGATTGTAACATAGCCCTCCTTGAGCGTGATGTCGGAAGTCTTGCGTACGAAGATGAATGGGAATGCGCCCACGATGAAGGTGATGACGAAGCTGATGACCAGCGCCACCAGCGCACTGTCCCGGCCGCTGAACAGTGATACTATCACCGCCAGGAACATGAACAGCGAGCTCACCAGGAGGGCCGAGCCTACGTTGCGGCTAATTGACTTCCAGTTCATCGGAACGCTTTGACTTGAGGTCCTTCAGGCGCTTGCGGAGCGTGAGGTTTTCGTTTGCCAGCTCGCTGATGCCGCCGTTCAGCTGCACCAGCTCGTCGTCCCCCTCGAAGGTGTACGTGTACCGCTTGTTGTAAGAGCGGTAGCCCTCCAGCGAATCGAGCATGCGGTACAGCGGCTTGACGTAATATGCGAGCATGAAGAAGAGCAGCATTATTACGAGCAGCAGTCCCACGCCTACGGCCACGATGCCGGGTATGATACTGCGGTAGAAGCCGCGCTCGAAGGTCTTGGAATTCTGTTCAAGGTCGTTGTAGATGGCGGTTTCGAGGGCGTCGATGTCTTTCTTGAGCACCTGGAAGCCCGGCTGCAGGCGGTTGAAGTACCAGCTGCGCGAGTCTATGAAATAGGAATCGAGAACGTTTTCCAGCTCGAGCGAAGTGAGGACATACGCCGAGCAGGAATAGATTACGGAGTCAGTAAGCGGCTGGATGACATTGGATTCGAGAGAGGACTTGAGCACGTCGCAGTGGGAGAGGAAGTACTCCTGGTCGAACTGCGGAAGCTCGCCGTAGAAGTCGTCGCCTATTACCGTAAGTATGTCGAGGTTGTATTTGTTGCAGATGTCGGACAGCTTGTGGGCTGTGTTCAGGCTGGTTATGTCGTCGGCTATGAGGTCTGAGACGTAGGTGCTCATCTTGGCGTATTCCAGCACCGAGAGGGTGGCCGAAACCACAAGAATTGCGGCTATCGAACTCAGACTTAATGTGAGTTTTGCCTTTAATGACAATTTCATTTTAAAATTTTTTACAAAATCTGTACAAATATAGGAATTTATTGATATTTTTGCACCATAACACTACTACAATGGCCAACGGTTTCCTTAGCGATACCTCCGGGAAGAACGCTTTCATAAAGCGCGAGATATTGCGTTTGTGCATACGGCACGACGAATCCAGCATCTCTTTCTTCAGCAAAACCCTTGGAATAAGCGTCCCTACGATCACCAAGCTCATAGGGGAGCTTATCGACGACGGCTTCCTGTTGGACGAGGGCAAGATAGGCACATCGGGCGGACGGCGCCCCAGCATCTACGGGCTCAATCCGAGCGCGGGTTTCTTCGTGGGCATCGATGTCGCAAGGCACCACTTCCACATCGCCATCACAGACTTCAAGGGCGCCATTCTCAAGCATATAGAAGACATCGAGTTCGTTCTGGAGTCTTCCGGCGAGTCCTTCCGGCAGATGTGCCGCATGGTCAAGGACCAGGTCATCGCCGCGGGCATTCCCTGGATCAAGGTCCTGGCGGCCGGCGTAAGCCTTACCGGCCGCGTGAATCCCGAGGAGGGTTATTCCCTGTCCTATTTCGTGAGTGACGACCTTCCCCTCAAAGACCTGTTCCAGAGGGAGTTGAACGTTCCCGTAAGCATAGAGAACGATTCCCGCGCCCTCACCTACGGCGAGTACATGAACCTCGGCAAGGCGGCGGACAAGGACATGATAGCCGTGAATCTCAGCTGGGGCCTCGGCATGGGAATGATACTCGACGGGCACCTGTATTACGGCAAGTCGGGTTTCTCCGGAGAAATCGGCCACTTCCCTCTCCTCGACAACGACATCATGTGCCGCTGCGGCAAGGTCGGGTGCCTGGAGACGGGCGCGTCCGGCTCAGCCCTGCACCGCATGATAATCGACAAGCTCAAGGAAGGGCGCCGGTCATCGCTTTCCAAGATTTATTCGGAGACGGGGACCATAGACCTTTCGGACATCCTCGAGGCCGTACAGAACGGTGACGTCCTTGCCATCGAGTGCATCGGCGCCATCGGAGCCATGCTGGGACGCGGACTTGCCGGCGTCATCAACATCTTCAATCCCGGACTGGTGATAATCGGAGGACGTCTCATAGTCGGCAAGGAGCACCTGCTCCTCCCCATCCGCACCGCCGTCAACCGCCTTTCCATGGCTCGAGTCACCGCAGATACAAAAATACGCCTTTCCACGCTTGGCAGAAAGGCGATTTGTCTTGGAGACTGCCTGCTGGCACGCAAGAAGCTCCTCGGGATCTAATCGTGCACTGCACGCACCGGCATGCCGTAGCAACGTTCCGTTGCGATTATCATCGTATCATTTCCGTAGAATCCGAAGTAACAGGCAGTCATGCTGGTGTCGCCAAGTTCGGATGTCCAGTAGCCGCTGTTCTCCAGGGAAATGAAATAATCCATGAAGCCGCCGCACATGGGAAGGAATATGCTGTTGCCCTGATATCCGTCGACAAGGCTCTCCACCAGCATACCGGCGACACCGGTATCGTTGTAGTTGTCTGTCCATGTCCATTGGAATGACAAGGGGCTCATCAGCACACTCCATTCGGCGACGGAAGGCGTACGCCAGCCGACACCCCAGTTGATGCGGGCAGGATCATCAACATAGCCTGCATCATCATACGAGTCCATTCCGTCGCCCTTGAACACCATCATCTGGCCGGAAAAGCCGTACCAGGCGGCATCGTATACACCATCGTTGACAGTGTACTTTGTGAGTGCATAATATGGCTGCTGCTGGTAATACTGTCCGAACTGCCCGGGAGAAGACCATTTATAGTTATTCCAGGTAAAACTGCGTTTGGGCGATGTCTCTCCCCATGCATAATGGTTGCCGTAATCTTCCGGGTTGTCGGCTCCAAGATTGCATTTCGCCCATTTGAGACCGTCTCCCATCTCTACGTATTCGTGCGAGCCGTTCTGGGGCTGGGGCTGCTGGGGGATGTTGAGATTCTGAATCGCATCCAGGATAGCGTTGAGGATATCCTTGCAGTCGCTCATGCCACGAACCGCTTCAAGAATCTCGGCAAGAACGGCAGCCTGATCCACGGTGACGGCATTGTAAAGGAAGCTCAATGAAGAAAGCACATTGTTGATTGCCACAAGGAGCTCCGCATTCGTGACGTCCTGCGAAACCGGAGTATCCGGATTCTGGTTGATTTTGGACGCAAGCGATTCTATTGCCTGCATCACCAGATCGAAGGCCTGCTGGTTCTGGAGCCGGCCCTCGTTCAGTGCCTCTTCTATGGCATTCAGCTTGTTTTCGAGCGAGTTGTCCTTGTCTTCTATCGCCTTTATGAGAACGCTCATGTCGGATTCGAAGGTGAGATTCATTTCGGGGCGCAGGTTTTCGCAGGAGTGGAAAAGCAGCATGGCACCTGCGCACATCATCATGAATATGCAAACTCTCAACTGTTTCATGGCAACTATTTAAAAATGAATACAAGACCTAATTTTGCAAACGCCTGACCCTTGGGAAACGGATCCTGCGCCGCGGGAATAAAACGGAAGCCTCCGCCAAGGGTGGCGTACAGCTGCGGAAGGACGGCGTACTCCATGGAGACCGTGGCGGGAATCATGATGGAGGTGCAGTTGTCCGGGGCGTTGTTGGCGCCCACGTGCACTTTCTGCTTGCCGCTGGCGGTATCTATGCTGCTGGTGGCGGAAAGCGTCCATATGTTCCCATGGGCGAAGAACACTCCGGCGCCGATTCCGAGCCAGATGCAGAGGCGGTCGGAGGCGAAATCATGCCTGAAATCCATCACGTCGTACTCTGCGCTCACGGAAACGCTGTGGAAGGACGACGTGAATTCGCGGTAGGCAATCCCCTCATCGGAAGGATCCATAGACGGGAAAAGCTGCTCCCGTGCCATGCTGGAATAGCTGTAATCCATGCCGGCGCGAAGCCAGGGCTGGAAATACCGGAGCACGCCGACTCCTCCATAGGGCTGGATTTCGTTGATTGTGTTCGCCCTGATGTTTTCGAATCCGGACCCAAGGGCCCAGGATGTTCCGCCCTCAAGACGCACCGACATGGCGTTTGAACGCGTATCCCTGTAGGCGTTCTGTGCATCCAGAACGCTGAATGCAGGAACGAGCAGCAGGAGGACGGCAAACAGATAAGTTTTCTTTACGAACATATTCAAAAGGGGCTAACGGCCCTTGTACATTTCGTCGTAATACTTCTGGTAATCGCCGCTGGTAACGTTGTCCAGCCAGTCCTGGTTGTCCAGATACCAGCGGACGGTCTTCTCGATCCCCTCTTCGAACTGCAGGGATGGCTCCCATCCCAGTTCGCGCTGGAGTTTTGAAGAATCGATGGCGTAGCGCAGGTCGTGGCCGGCGCGGTCCGTGACATAGGTGATGAGGTCCATGTCGGCGCCTTCGGGGCGGCCGAGCAGACGGTCAACCGTGTTGATGAGCACCTTGATGATGTCTATGTTCTTCCATTCGTTGAATCCGCCGATGTTGTATGTCTCGGCTACGGTTCCCTTGTGGAAGATGAGGTCAATGGCGCGGGCGTGGTCTTCAACATACAGCCAGTCGCGCACGTTTTCGCCCCTGCCGTAAACAGGCAACGGCTTGCGCTGGCGTATATTGTTGATGAACAACGGGATAAGCTTTTCGGGGAACTGGTAGGGGCCGTAGTTGTTGGAGCAGTTGGTCACGATGGTGGGCATGCCGAAGGTGTCGTGGAAGGCGCGCACGAAGTGGTCGCTGGACGCCTTGGCGGCGCTGTACGGGCTGTGGGGCTGGTACTTGAGGTCTTCCGTGAAGAACTTGTCGCCATAGGCCAGATGGTGCTCGCCGCTGGACGCCTTGGTGGTGAACGGAGGCTCGATGCCCTCCGGGTGCGTCAGCTCCAG
>JAFZLQ010000036.1 GCA_017551425.1 Bacteroidales bacterium
AGACCCTGGGCATCTATCCCAGCCATCAGTATGAGTTCGCACGCCTCAACCTCACCTACACGCTAATGAGCAAGCGCAAGCTTCTGGAGCTGGTGCAGAAGGGGCTGGTGAGCGGATGGGACGATCCCCGCATGCCTACGCTCTGCGGCGTACGCCGTCGCGGCTACACCCCCGAGGGCCTCAAGCTCTTCTGCGACAAGATAGGCGTGAGCAAGCGCGACCAGCTCATGGACATCCAGCTTCTCGAATGGTGCGTGCGCCAGGACCTGAACGCCCGCAGCAACCGCTACATGGTGGTGCAGGATCCCCTCAAGCTGACCATAGTCAACTATCCCGAGGGCCAGGTGGAATGGTTCGACTGCCCGCTCAACCCGGCGGAACCGGAAGGCGCAAGCCGCAAGGTTCCTTTCAGCCGCGAGCTCTACATAGAGAGGGCCGATTTCATGGAGGACGCCCCCAAGAAGTTCTTCCGCCTGAAGCCGAACGGCGAAGTGCGCCTCAAGTACACCTACATCATCAAATGCGAGGAGGTAGTGAAGGACGCCGACGGCAACATAGTTGAGCTCAGGTGCAGCTACGACCCTTCCACCCGCCCCGGAGGAGGGGAGTGGCGCAGCGTCAAGGGCACCATCCACTGGGTGAGCGCCGCTCACGCAAAGGAGCTTGAGATACGCAACTACGACCGTCTCTTCACCCTGGCGGACATGAGCCAGGTGCCCGAAGACAAGGACTACAAGGACTTCCTCAATCCGGAGTCCCTCGTCCTCGCCAAGGGTTATGCAGAGCCCGCGCTGCTGGATGACGCCTCCGGCATAGCGGTCCAGTTCGAGCGCACCGGATACTATATAAAGGATTCCGACAGCACGCCCGAAAAGCCGGTATTCAACCGCACCGCCACGCTCAAGGATTCGTACAAGCCCGAATAATGCACGATTTCGTATTCTCCCTGATGCTTCTGGGAGCCCTCTCCACAAGCGGCTCCACTCCGTTCTGGGCGGTTTCCAACCAGTACGGACTGATGCCCGATTACAACGGGGCGCTCGGCGTCATGCAGGCCTACAAGCCTTTCGACGAGAGCAAGGAGTTCCAGTGGAGGGCCGGAGTCAGCCTCGCCGCCAGCTTTCAGCAGGGCGATCCCCTGAACGCAGGGAGCCCGTCCCTGCGCCCGATGGTGGATGAGCTTTACGCCTCTGCACGCTGGAAGGTCCTGCGTGTGGATGTGGGAATGCGCCACCGCGACCGCGAATTCCTGGGCGCCGATCCTGCGCTCGGCTCCCTGTCCGTATCCGAGGGGCATATCGTGGAAAGCAACAACGCCCGTACCATGCCCGGCGTCAATTTCTCGCTGGAACCGCTGGCGGTGCCGTTTACCGGACGCCACCTGTTCATAAGCGGAGACTGGGCGGATTACACCACCATAGACGACCGCTTCGTACAGGGCGCGCTGGTGCACCGCCTTCGCGGCTACCTGCGCTACGACACCCGCAAGCACTTCTACGTGCAGATAGGGCTCGATCACTACGCCCTCTGGGGCGGCACCCCGAGCGACCCGCGCTACATTCCCATAGAAATCACCCCGGAGAACTACTTCCGCATCTGCACCGGCCGCAGCGCATCCCCGTCAGGCTCGGTGAGCGACCAGATGAACTGCCTGGGAGACCACGGCGGCGCGGAACAGCTCCGCATGGGATGGCGGGCCGATGCCTGGGACCTCACCTTCCAGCTGGACAAGCCTTACAACGACAAGTCCGGCATGCGCTTCAACAACATCCCAGACGGCATCTATACCCTGCACTGGGGCCTGAAAGACAAGGACAGGTGGATTACGGACGCACTGGTGGAATTCCACTACACGATGTGGCAGTCGGGTACAATCCATGACAAGGAGACTGACGCCGACGGCCACCAGATAAACTGGTACGACACCCGCACCCACAATTTTTTCGGAGGCGACAACTACTTCACCAACGGCGAGTACAGGTCCGGATGGACCCATTTCGGCCGCATGATAGGAGCCCCGACGTTCTATACCGCCACAAGCAAAGCGGGCATCACCTCCGTTCGCAACAACCGCTACAAGGCAATCCACATGGGCCTTTCCGGCAAGCTGTTCCGCAAGGCACCATGGCGCCTTATGCTCACCTTCAGCGACAACTACGGCACTTACACGAACCCTTACGTCAAAGGCCCCACCACCTGGAACACCGGCTGGAACTGGTGGGAGCCCAATACCATAGACAAGGGCGTCAAGCAGTTCAGCGCAGGCCTCAACGGCTACGTGCCTTTCGCTCTCGGCAGGGGCAGGATTGATGTAATATACGGCATTTACGCCGATGCGGGAGAGATCCTGGGCAACAGCTTCGGGGCCACCGCAGGCGTGAGATATACACTATAAGCAGCAGTAATCATGGAACTTAGCCAGAGAGCCATCGACATTCCCAGCTCCCCGATACGCAAACTCGCGCCCTATGCCGACCAGGCCAAGAGCGAGGGAGTACACGTATATCACCTCAACATAGGCCAGCCGGACATCAGGACTCCGGAGTGCGGATTGCAGGCCCTGCGTTCCATAGACCGCAGCATCCTGGAGTACAGCCCCTCAGACGGCTATCTTTCCCTGCGCCGCAAACTGGCTGGTTACTACGACAGGTTCGGAATCAGGCTCTCCCCGGAGGAGATAATCGTGACCACGGGAGGCTCGGAAGCCCTGCAGCTGGCATTCATGACCTGCCTCGACCCGGGCGACGAAATCATAGTCACAGAGCCTTTCTACGCCAACTACAGGTCGTTCGCCATTGCTGCAGGAGCCGTCATCAAGCCCATAGTGACGCGCATAGAAGACGGATTCAGGCTCCCTTCGGTCGAGGCGTTCGAGGAGAAGATAACGCCGCGAACCAAGGCCATACTCATCTGCAATCCCAACAATCCCACCGGCTACCTCTATTCTCCCGAGGAGATGCAGCGCCTGCGCGAGATAGTGCTCTCCCACGGCCTGTATCTGTTCAGCGACGAGGTTTACCGGGAGTTCGTCTATACCGGCACGCCTTACGTCAGCGCCCTTCATCTGGAGGGGCTCGAAGAGAACGCCGTCCTGCTCGATTCCGTCTCCAAGCGTTACTCCGAATGCGGCATACGCATAGGCTGCCTCTGCACACGCAACAGGAAGGTGCACGACGCCGCCATGAAGTTCTGCCAGGCGCGCCTCAGTCCGCCGCTCATCGGCCAGATCGTGGCCGAGGCCAGCATAGACGCCGGCGAGGACTACCTCAGGGGAGTGTACGACGAATACATCTCCCGCCGCAACTTCCTCATAGAAGGCCTCAACCGCATCCCCGGCGTATTCAGCCCCATGCCCAACGGCGCCTTCTATACAGTCGCAAAGCTTCCGGTCGACGATACCGAGAAGTTCTGCAAATGGTGCCTGACCGAGTTCCGTTACGAAGGCGCCACCGTCATGACTGCCCCCGCGTCTGGATTCTACAGCACTCCCGGCGAAGGCCGTCAGGAGGTGAGGATAGCATACGTACTCAACAGGGAAGACCTTGCCAAGGCGCTCGTGTGCCTGCAGAAGGCCCTCGAAGCATATCCGGGAAGAACCGTATGAACGACTGGATAGTGTCCCTGCTCCTTCTGGGAGCCCTTTCCTCGCAGGGCGGCAGCATGCCGTTCTGGGCCACCGCCAACCAGTACGGTGTTATGCCGGACGCCAACGGCGGACTGGGTCTGCTGCAGGTACAGAAGGGCTTCGACGAGAGCAAGACTCTCCAGTGGCGCATTGGCGCATCCGCCGGCCTGCGTACGGACAGGATAGAATACAAGAACTTCCTGATAGACGAGCTCTACGGCTCGCTGCGCTGGAAGCAGATCCGCCTGGACGCCGGCCTGTGGCATCCCGGCCAGCAGTTCATGGCGGCCGACAGCCACCTGGGCACGCTTTCCGTGACGGGCGGCCACAGCATCGCAAGCGGCAACGCCCGCCCCATGCCGGGCTACAGCATCAACCTTGAGCCCTGGGACGTGCCTTTCACCAAGGGGCATTTCCAGATAGGCGGCAGCTTCGGAGACTATATCCCCCTGGACGAACGTTATGTGAGCGGTTCCATGGTCCACAACACACACGCCTACGCCAGGATCAACATAGGGTCGCACATAACGCTCACCGGCGGCCTCGACGACTACATCCAGTGGGGCGGAACATCTCCCGTTTACGGCGAGCAGAAAGTCTCGTTCGGCAACTACCTGCGCGTGATAACCGGCAGCAAGGGAGGGGACGACTCCCTTGCCGGAGAACAGAAAAACGCCCTCGGCAACCATCTGGGCTGCGAGTATTTCCGTTTCGACTACAAGACCGACGACTGGACCCTCACACTGCAGCACGACATTCCATTCGAAGACAAGTCGGGGCTCATCTTCCAGAATTTCCCGGACGGAGTCAACACCGTTTGCTTCTCTTTCAAAGACAAGAGCGGCTGGGTGTCTGACATAGTTTACGAGTACGCCAACACCATGAACCAGTCCGGCGACCGTGAACGCCGTCCCGCCACCGAGCATGAGATAGCGACGGCGAAGCACGGCCTCGTCACCTATCCCGACGGCACCGTTTACTTCATAGCCGGCGGCGCGGACAACTATTACAACCATTACATATTCAAATCCGGCTGGACCTCATACGGCCGCACCATAGGCAATCCGCTGTTATTCCCCAGGGGAACCGCAGAGGGCAGCTGGTCCAGGACGGGAGTGACCATGGGCATCTGGAGCAACCTCATGCAGGCGCATCACCTTGGACTGTCGGGCAGCCTGTTCCAGCTGATGCCGTATAAGCTGATGCTCACATATTCAGAGAGTTACGGCACGCATCTGAGCCTTGGCGGCCAATATGACACCGGCACTCGTCTCGAGAAGCCCATGCGCCAGTTCAGCTCCGCATTCCTGCTGGAACTGCCCCTCTACGCAGGAATAATAAAAGTGGTCCCGGCCCTGTATTTCGACGCAGGGGACGTCCTGGCACGGAATTTCGCCGCGACCCTGTCAATCAAGTATTCATTGGAAAGAATCAATTAATATGAACTTAGATCATTTTCTCCAGCTCTTCGTGGTGAAGGAAAAGAGTTTCTTCCCCCTGTTCGTCCAACTGGCAGAGGCCAGCAAGAAAGCCTCCGAGCTCCTAATCAAACAGACTTCCGCCTCCGATCCCGACGAGCGCCGCATGCTCGCCAACCGCATCAAGGAATACGAGACCCAGGGCGACGCCATCCACGCCAAGATCACCCAGGTGCTGATTGACGCTTACCTCACGCCTTTCGACAGGGACGACATCCACGAACTCGCCGAGTGTATGGATTCCTTCCTTGACTGTATGCGCGACTCTTCCAAGCTGATCGCCATCTACCAGCCCAAGGAGCCTTCCCGCAAGCTCATCAAGATAGCCGAGTACATCGACAAGGCCGCCGCCATACTGGTGGAAGTCACCGGCCGCTTCGACACAATACGCAAAGACTCCAAGATAGTGGCTGAGAAGTGCGACGAGATAAAGGACATCGAGCATACGGTGGACGACATCTTCGAGTCCTACATGTCAAATCTCTTCGCCAAGGAGCCCGATGCCAAGGAGCTCATCAAGAAGAAGAACATCGCCCAGGCCCTCGAGAACACCTCCGACGTGGCCAAGGTGGTTTCCAGCAAGATACGCGGAATAGTGGTCAAGAACAGTTGAGATGATAGCCATCGTCATCATAACGGCGCTGATTGCGCTAGCATTCAGCTTCACCAACGGCATGAACGACGCCGCCAACTGCATCGCGTCTGTCATAGCCACCAAGGCGCTGCCTCCCAAGCTGGCGGTGTTCTGGGCCGCGTTCTGGATCTTCATCGCGATGTTCATCTTCGACACCACCGTGGCTGCCACCATGGGCAAGGGCATCGTGGAAGAGCAGTGCATAGACGTGTACGTGATACTCGCGGCGCTTCTCGGCTCGGTCATCTACATCTTCTTCTGCACCAAGCTCGGACTGCCGGTTTCGGCCTCCCACGCCCTTGTGGGCGGTCTCATCGGCCCCGTTTGGTTCGTCTATGGCGGGCAGTACCTGGTGACCAGCGGCATCTTCAAGATCATCGCCTTCATATTCATTTCGCCTCTCCTCGGCATGCTGATGGGCTTCGTGCTCAACTGCATCATAATGGTGCTGTTCCACAGGGTCAAGGCCAAGACGGTCGATAAACACTTCCGCCGCCTGCAGCTGTTCTCCAGCGCCGCATTCTCCCTGGGCTTCGGCGGCAACGACGGCCAGAAGACCATGGGTATCATCGCCATACTCTTCGCCACCGCATTCGCATCCAGCCCCGACAGTCCTGTCCTCCAGTTCCTCTACGGCAACGGCGCCGTTGCGGCGCAGGCGGCAGGTTATACCGGCTTCTACGTGCCCATGTGGCTGAAATTCACCTGCTACGGCCTCATCGCCCTCGGAACCGTGACCGGCGGCTGGTCGGTCATCCGTACGCTCAGCGAGGGCCTCTCCAAGCTGTTCCCCACGCAGGGATTCTGCGCCGAGGCATCCGGAGCCATCACCCTCATCCTTACTGCTGTCCTCGGCATCCCCGTGAGCACCACCCATACCATCACCGGCTCCATAATCGGCACCGGCCTCACCAGGGGAGTGAAGTCCGTCAAGTGGATTACCGCAAAGAACATAGTCTGGGCCTGGATACTTACCATTCCCGCCGTCATCGTGGTGAGCGGCGTGGTGTACCTCATCATGGTCCACTGGTTCGGCGTGCCCGTAAAAGCGTTGTAGCATGAAGGATTTCGGAAAGGTACTCAGGCGTTACGTCAAGCCCTACCGGGGATATCTCGGCGGGAGCGTGGTGCTGAATATCCTTTCCGCTGTCTTCAACATATTCTCATTCTCGCTGCTGATACCGATACTGAAGATACTCTTCAATATCGACAAGATGCAGTATGAATTCATCCCGTGGGATTCCGCCGGGCGCGTGCGGGACATCGCCCTCAACAACCTGTACTGGTATGTGTCGGACGCCATGGGCAAATGGGGCGCCGGGAGCGTGCTGCTAGCCCTCTGCCTCATACTTTGTTTCTTCACCCTTCTCAAGACCGCCTGCTACTTCGGCTCGTCGGCCGTAATGGTGCCCATACGCACGGGTGTGGTGAAGGACCTGCGTAAAGAGCTGTACGACAAGGTGTTGTCCCTTCCTCTCGGATGGTTCAGCCGGGAGCGCAGGGGAGACATAATCGCCCGAATGAGCGGCGACGTGCAGGAAGTGGAGAGTTCGCTCACCGCCTCGCTGGACATGCTCATCAAGAACCCCATCCTCATCGTCTTCTACATCTGCACCCTCTTCTTCATCTCCTGGCAGCTGACCCTCTTCGTGCTGGTCTTCGCCCCGCTCATGATGTGGCTGATGGGCGTGCTGGGACGCAAGCTCAGGCGCCAGTCCACAGAGGCCCAGGCCAGATGGAGCGACACCATGAGCCAGGTCGAGGAAACCCTGGGCGGCCTCCGTGTCATCAAGGCCTTCCTGGCGGAGAAGAAGATGTCCGCCCGCTTCGACGCCGTAACGGACGACATGCGGCGCCTGAATTCCCGCGTCGCCACTCGCCAGGCCCTCGCCCATCCGCTCAGCGAATTCCTCGGTACGGTGATGATTGCTGTGGTGCTGTGGTTCGGCGGAACGCTCATACTTGCGGACAGGGCCACCATAGACGCTCCCACGTTCATCTTCTATATGGTGATGCTGTACAGCGTCATCCAGCCCATAAAGGACTTCGCCAGGGCCGCATACGGCATTCCCAAGGGCCTCGCCAGCATGGAACGCATAGACGCGGTGCTCCAGGCTGTCAACAACATAGAAGACCCTGCGGATCCCGTGGCGCTGGACGGATTCTCCGGCAGCATAGTCTTCGAGAACGTCAGCTTCAGTTACGACGACGGCCGCAAGGTGCTGGAAAACATCAACCTGGAGATACCCAAGGGGAGCACTGTCGCCATCGTGGGCGCATCCGGCGCCGGCAAGTCCACCCTCGCCGACCTCGTCGCCCGCTTCTACGACGTAGGCTCGGGACGCATAACTATAGACGGGGTGGACGTGCGGAAAGTGTCCGTCAGGGACCTGCGTTCGCTCATAGGATATGTGAATCAGGATCCCATCCTTTTCAACGATACGATTTTCAACAACATAGCCTTCGGGGTCGATGGCGCCGGGCCCGATGAAGTCCGTGCCGCGGCCGAGATAGCCAACGCCCACGAGTTCATAATGGAGAAGGAAGGCGGATACGGCGCCATGGCGGGAGACCGCGGCGTGCTGCTCAGCGGCGGCCAGCGCCAGCGCCTCAGCATAGCGCGCGCCGTGCTGAAGAATCCGCCCATACTCATTCTGGACGAAGCCACGGCATCGCTCGATTCCGAGGCTGAGCGCAGCGTACAGGACGCCCTGGACAGGCTGATGAGCAACCGTACCACAATAGCCATAGCCCACCGCCTGAGCACCGTCAGGAACGCGGACGAGATTATCGTCATCGATTCCGGCCGCATAGTTGAACGCGGCCGTCATGAAGAGCTGCTGGCGCTCGGCGGCTACTACAAGAAACTCTACGAGATGCAATCCCTATGAAACGCACTACTGTATTCAAGATACTCACCCTGTTGTACCTGGTGGCCGTGGCGGTGCTCTGCTTCGCCAAGTTCTCGTCGCTGCCTACCGTTCCCGGCAAGTTTCTCGGCATGGACGCAGACAAGGTCGTACACTTCCTGATGTTCTTCCCGTTCCCGCTGCTGGCGTATCTGTCGTTCCCGCTGGAGCGCAAGGGCATATTCGTGACTGTCTGTATCATAGTGCTCATCTTCGCCGTGGGCTGCTGCCTTGCCGGCGTAACGGAATACGTTCAGGGGAGGCTCCCGTACCGCACTATGGATATTGCCGATTTCAGGGCCGACATGCTGGGTATGCTGTCGGCTTCCGTGATAACTTTTCTGTTGAGAATCTTCATCCGTCCTGCCGGAAATGCCAAAGCGTAAGTTTCTCATACTGTTGATGTTGCTGGCCGTCCTTCCGGCGGCAGGCCAGGGCGTGCCTCGCGCCGGGGATTTCTCCGTGGCCTGCGATACCCTTACGGCCCGCTGCAACCGGCGCTTCTCGGTGGAATCGAGGGTCTCGCTGGACAAAGTGTTCCTGAAGGATGAGAAGCTGGAGTTCTATTTCTCCCGCAACCTTGCCGACTACCCATGGCACAAAGATGACGTGGAGTGGTTCAAGTCTGAATTCGGGACTGAGGCGGAAGCGGCCTTCAAAGGCCATGAACCCGGCCGTTTCCTTACGATGGGCGGGGTCCTGGACGATCTCGCAACCCCTGTGTTGAGCCGTGACGGCAAGTCGCCGGAGTTCGAATACACGGTAAAGAATTCCCCCCGCATCCCCTTAGTCCGCCGCGCCCTCGCACCGCGTATAGGCAAAGGCCTGAGCGGCAGACATATCGCCCTCTGGCAGAGTCACGGCTACTATTACAACGAAGACGATGACGTCTGGCGCTGGCAGCGCGCCCCTCTCCACCGTACCGTGGAGGATATGTACACCCAGAGCTATGTGCTTGATTATCTGATACCTATGCTTGAGAATGCGGGTGCGTACGTAATGACTCCGCGCGAACGGGACGTACAGCGTCAGGAGGTTATATGCGACAACGATTCCACCTTCGTGCGCAAGCCCGCTGGCGCGCCTCTCCGCATCCCCGGAATGTATGAGGAAAGCGGCGCGTGGGAGAGCGGTCCGGCCGGTTTCGCCGACCTCAAGCAGGTGTACGATATTACGGACAATCCCTTCACCCTCGGCACCACCCGGACCGCCGCATGCAGTCCCGTGGCCGGTTCCCATGTGGTATGGACTCCCGTCATCCCGGAAAGGGGAGAGTACGCCGTCTATGTGAGCTATGCCAGCACGCGCTCCAGCTGCCGGTCGGCCCGCTACATCGTCCATCATCTTGGCGGGGATACCGAGTTTTTCGTGGACCAGCGCAAGGGCGGAGGCACCTGGGTGTATCTCGGCACCTTCGAGTTCGGCGCAGGCACCTTCGGGCATGTGGAACTCGACAACAAGGGCGCGACGGGGGAGACCGTGAACGCAGACGCCGTCCGTTTCGGCGGCGGCATGGGAAAGATAGCGCGCGGCGGCAAGCTGTCCGGCATGCCGAGCTATGTTGAGGGCGCGTCCTACTGGCTCCCGTGGGCCGGGGCGGACAGCACCCTGCGTGCGTGGGAAACGGATTACGTTAACGATTACGCCATACGTGGCGCCTGGGTCAAGATGCTAAAGGGCCGCAAGGAGATACCCTTCGACTGCTCGCTGGCTTTGCATACCGACGCCGGAACCGCCCTGGGAGACACCATCATCGGCACGCTGTCTATCTATACCCTCCGCACCGACGACGCCTCCCGCAAATTCACCGACGGCAACGACCGCATGACCAACCGCACCTTCGCCGACTTCGTGCAGACGCAGCTGGTGGAGGATGTGCGAACAGGCTTCGAACCCGAATGGACCAGGCGCCAGCTATGGGACCGTTCCTACAGCGAATCCCGCACCACCGACGTCCCCGCCGTGCTGCTGGAAATCCTGTCGCACCAGAACTTCGCCGACATGCGCTACGGGCTCGACCCCTCGTTCCGCTTCCTTGTGAGCAGGGCTATCTACAAGGGCATACTGAAGTATCTCGCATGCCGCTACGGCCTGCCGTACGCCGTGCAGCCGCTGCCGGTTCATGCCTTCTCCGCGGAACTCACGGAAGATGGGGAGGTGCAGCTCAGCTGGAAGCCTACCGCCGATCCCCTTGAACCCACCGCCCGCGCCCGCAGCTTCATGCTTTACACGCGCATAGACGACGGCGCTTTCGACGACGGCGTGCCGGTGAGCTCCTGCGAGGCCACGCTGGAACTGGAGCCGGGGCACGTTTATTCGTACATGGTGGTCGCCTGCAACGACGGCGGATCCAGCTTCCCGTCCGAGGTGCTTTCGGTGGGCGTCCCCCGCAAGCGCAGCGGCAGTACGGTGCTGATAGTCAACAACTTCGACCGCGTCGCCGCCCCTGCATGGGTGGACACTCCCGAGTATGCAGGGTTCGAGTCGAGGCTCGACGAGGGCATGCCCTACAGGCGCGACATCACCTTCATCGGAGAGAATTACGAGTTCCGACGCGAGCTCAAATGGGAGAGCGACGACGCCCCCGGCTTCGGCGCTACCTATACCGATATGGCGGGCAGCGTTATTGCCGGCAACAGCTTCGATTATCCCGTAGTCCACGGGCGTGCGGTACTGGCCCTGGGACTCCCGTTCTGCTCGATGAGCGCCGAGGCCTTCTGCGCGGACACCACCCTGGTGCGGAGATACAAGACCCTGGACCTTGTCTGCGGCGCCCAGGTTACCACCAGATCCGGCAGCGGCGCTTATCCCGACCGCTTCCAGGTATTCCCGGCGCCGATGCAGGAGGCCCTGCGCTTCTGGACTTCCCGGGGCGGCAATGTGATGCTTAGCGGCTGCAACATAGCCACCGACGTATGGAGCAGCGTTTACGGGATCCGGAAGGATACGCCGGAGCGGGCTGCGGCGCAGCAGTTCGTTCCGGAGGTGCTAGGCTACAAATATGCCGGCTCAAGCGCCTCGTCGCTCGGAATGGTGGACGGCATGCCGTTCTATCACGTGCTCAATACCGAGTGCTACAGTTGCACCCATCCCGACGGCCTTGCGCCTGCGGGTAAGGGCGGCAGCGTGTGGATGCGGTACGATGTGTCCGGTACCCCTGCGGGTGTGATGTATTCGGCCGACGGCTACAGGGTGGCGTCCCTGGGTGTGCCCCTCGAGTGCCTCAAGCGCTCCGACGACCGCGAGCGCGTCCTGCGCGAGGCCTTCACCTTCTTCGGCCTCTTCGACACCCCGCTCTTCGTCTCCGCCCGCTACCAGCTGGGCTTCCTGTACTTCAGCCCCACGACTGCGCTGGGTTAGCGGGGTGAGGGTACTGTCGTGTCCTCCCGCAGGGTACTGTATCCAAAAACCCTCCGCTACGCTCCGCCCCTCCCACGCCTGCGGCGCGGGCCCCTCCCGTTCATGGTCACGGGCGACCAAAGGTTTTTGGATACAGTACCCTGCTCACGGACACCGTCAGTACCCCAGTCTCACGAGCGTTGCTACGGGATTCGGAACTGTTGCGGGCGCTTCGGGATTGACGTCACCGGCGCGGAGACCGTGGTCGATGAGGTATTGCAGGGTGAGGTCGGAGCGGTTGGTGAAGAATCCGTCGGAGCGGGCGGTCTGCTCCTCCATCTGGGCCAAGGAGTCGAAGGAGTAGGGATGATTGAGCATCCCGGCCTCGTGAACCAGATCGGCCTGCCAGGCATGATTCAGCTCGGCGTAATCGTTTGGCGCACCGGAGATGGACGGGCCGCTGATGCCGGCACCGTTGGCCTTCGCCCACTCGAGGATGGCGCGGAAGCCGTCTTCCGTCTCCAAATCGCCTCCGGGAATGTCCTCGGGGCACGGCGGCCACAGTAAGAAGCACATGGGGAGGCGCCCCTTGAATACTTCGTTCGCGCGTATGAGCGATGCGGTGGAGAAGGTCTGAAGTATGACCTTGCCGCGGGTCTTTCCCACCTGCACCAGACCGTCCCTGTAGAATTCAGTTTCAGCGGGTTCGACAGTAATAATATTCCATCCGCAAGCGTCGAGTATGTCATAAACGCGCTGCTCCATATCTTCGGGATTGACCTCCGGCTCCTTGAATTCGATGTAGATTCCGGGGCGATGGCCTCCGTCTGCAGGATCGTCAACGTAGGCGCCGGCGAAGTCGTAGTCCAGAAACTCCATATACTTGCCGTGTTCCTTCGCCTCAGAACGGATTTGCGCAAGCGTCTTGCCCTCGCATTCCGGCTTGATGCAGTACGGCAGCACCCGGCGGCCGTCGGCATCACGCTTGAGCATGTGGCCCTCGGCGTAGGCTATCTGGTCCTGCAGCGCCGATACGTACTGGCTTCCGGCATATGCGGGGCGTGCCTGCCCGGGCCTGGCGGCGTTGAACCAGGAGCCGGCGTCTAGCATCAGCAGTTCTGCATAGTAGTATGACGCGGCATGATACGGGATGAAGCCCTCGGCGTCGCATTCCAGCTGGGCGTCAGCATCTTCTGCGCTGAATCCGAGCGAAAGATAGAAATCACGTCTTGATGCCGGAACCGCGTCTCCGAAGACCTCTTCGATATTGGTAGTACGGGTGAGGTTGACGTCGTGGTTGGCAAGGATCACGCCGTCCTTGGTGCACTGCAGGTCGGATTCAAGATAATCGGCCCCCATCTCCCTGGCCCAGCGCCAGGCGCTTTCCGTTTCTTCCGGCGCCCAGTAGGTGGAGCCGCGGTGGGCCATCACGGCGTAGCGGGGAACGTAGGAATTGACATCTGCAGGCTGAGGCGCAGTGCATGCGCAGAATGCAGCCAGTACGGTCAGGAGCGTGGCAAAGTGTTTCATATAGGATATATTTCAGCGTTTACGAATTGAATCAGGTCCTGCGGCGCGATGCGGATCTGCAGGCCGCGCACGCCGGCGCTTACGTAAATCGTATCGTACAGCAGCGCGCTTTCGTGGATGAACGTCGGGAAAGGCTTCTTCATGCCGATGGGGGAGCAGCCTCCGCGGATGTATCCGGTGAGAGGCAGCAGCTCCCTGACGTGGAGCATCTCGCAGTTCTTGTTGCCGGAAATACGGGCGGCGAGCTTGAGGTCCACCTCGAGCGATCCCGGGATGACGCAGACGAAAGGACCGGTCTTATCGCCCCTCAGCACCAGAGTCTTGAACACTCGGTCTATGTCCTCTCCCAGCTGTTCCGCAACGTGAGATGCCTCGAGGTGCTCTTCGTCGACATCATACGGAACGAGCGCGTATTCTATGCCCGCCGCATCCAGCAATCTTGCCGCATTGGTCTTCTGTATCATAGCAGGACAAGTATACGGATTTTTCCGGCTTTATCCCATTTTGGGCCGGCGACGGAATTGCCATCGCCTTGCCTGTCGCATCTTGATCTATCTGCGACGGGATTGTGACATAGTCCAGCGTCCTGTCGCGGAGGGGAAAGAGGCGAAAGACCGGCGAATCGCTGTGCGACGGGATTGTGACATAGTCCAGCGTCCTGTCGCGGAGGGGAAAGAGGCGAAAGATCGGCGAATCGCTGTGCGACGGGATTGTGGCGGTGCCCAGCGTCCTGTCGCGGGGAGGGGGAAAGAGGCGAGAGACCGGCGAATCGCTCTGCGACGGGATTGTGGCGGTGCTCAGCGTCCTGTCGCGGAGGGGAAAGAGGCGAAAGATCGGCTAATCGCTGTGCGACGGGATTGTGGCGGTGCCCAGCGTCCTGTCGCGGGAAGGAAAGAGGCGAGAGATCGGCTAATCGCTGCGCGACGGGATTGTGACGGTGCTCAGCGTCCTGTCGCGGAGGGGAAAGGGGCGAAAGATCGGCTAATCGCTGCGCGACGGGATTGTGGCAGTGCTCAGCGTCCTGTCGCGGAGGGGGGAGGAGAGGAGGGAGATGATGGGAAGGATGGGGAAAAAACTAATCCATCAGAATATACAGCGGCGAGGCGGTCATTCTGGGGAGTGGTGCGAGGGGAATGCCGGCGGCGGCGTCAAGACTGGTACGGTAGGCCAGGTCGGGGGTGTTGTTGTGCTCGCTGAGGTGGCAGAGGAAGATATGCCGAAGCCCGTCGTGGCGGAAGGCCTCGATGGCCTCGGCGCATTCGTAATTGGAGAGGTGCCCGTGGCCGCCGCGGATGCGTGCCTGCAGGTCGAGAGGATAGGGACCGTTCCGCAGCATTTCCGGGTCGTAGTTGCTCTCTATCACCACGGTGTCGGCCTGGCGCGCCCAGTTGAGCGCCTCGGGCGTCATGCAGCCTATATCGGTCATTATCACGAATTTGAAGCTGTCGAGCATGATGGCGTACCCCACTGTCTGGGAGGCGTCGTGAGGCACCACGAAGCATCGGGCGCGTATCCTTCCGGGCACTATCTCGTTCCATTCGCCCTCCGCCATCACAACCCTGTGCCCGCCTATCCAGTCGCGGGACATGGGGTGGAAGCTCAGCGCCCGGTGCAGCTCGGCAGTCGCCCAGACGGGCTTGCCTATGTGCTTGCAGATAGACCCGAGGGCGCGTATGTGGTCCATGTGGTCGTGGGTGACCAGCACGGCGTCGAAGTCGTCGAAGCAGAGCCCGTCGCCCTGCAGCTCCTTCTTCAGCCTGCGGGGACTGACGCCGGCGTCTATCAGCACACCCGCATCGCACCGGCGGCTCCCGTCTTCGAACAGACCTATGAAATAGCAGTTGCCGCAACTGCCGGACGAGAATGATTTGAAACGTACGCTACTCATCGTTCTTGCAGTACTTCTCTATGACGCTGTATGCGTCCCCGACTCCCAGCTCTCCGGCACGCGACAGGTCGATGCAGCCTTTCTCCTTGTCTTTCACGTAGATAAGCACGAGGCCGCGGTTGAAATAGGCGTCGCCCATGACGGGATGCAGCCGCAGCGCCTCCGTGTAACTGTCTATCGCCGACACCATCTCCCCGCTGAGGCACAGCAGGTTGCCCAGGTTGAAATACAGCTGCGGCATGTCCGGCACCAGGGCGATGGCCTCACGCATGTCGTCCAGCGCCTCGGAGTAGTCGTAGGTGCGGGCGACGCGGTCGGATACGCGGGCGCGGGTGGAGCCGTTCTCGTCCATCGACAGCGTCTGCACGTTGCCCTCGAGCGAGGCGATGAAATCTATCATCTCTGCCCGAAGCACGCCCCTGTTCATCAGGTAGAACGCCTTGTAGAAGCGGCTGTACCGGTCTTTTTCGGACTCGGTCTCCGAAGCTTCCACGGCCTTGTCGAACCATGCCAGGGCGTTGCTGAACTTCTTCTCCTGCACGTCGTAGATGCCGCGTATGAAGAAGGTCTGGGACGGGGTGAGCTGAACCGAACCAGCGCCGCTGCTGCCGTCGCCGGAAAGCACGGAAGACAGCGAACGCACGAGCCTGAGAGTGGCGAGGCTGTCTGAATTGGAAACGACAACCGGCACCGGCACGGCGTCAATGAAGCGGTCCACCAGGGGATTCTCCACCCGGCTGCTGAGTGCCAGGTCACGCCGTTCGCGTTCGGCCGCAAGCTTGAACTTGTAGAGCGGACGAAGGCGTATGTCGATGTCGCGGTGCTGCAGGAGCTCGTCGTCGAAATCCTTCTTGGCGAACTCGGCGTCGAGTGCCAGCAGGGCGTTGTATTTGCGCGTCGTATCTGCGAACGAGGCCTCTCCTGAGGCGTTCTTTGCCCTGTATTCGCCGACCTTCCGGCGGGCGGTCTGGTAGTCTTCCTTCGACTGTCTGGTCATGCCGAGGAGGTTCTCCACATACGAACGGTTGAGGTATGCCTTGGCGAAGTCGGGATACAGTTCGATGGCGCGGTTGTAATCGCTGAGGGCGTCCCGGTACCGGCCCATCTCAAGGAAGAAGGCGGCCCGGTTGAAGTACGCCAGCACGTTGCCCGGGTTGATGTTGATGACGCGGTCCATGTCTTCCAGGGCGCTGGTGAAATCGCCCACCTGCGCATACAGGAGCGAACGGTTGTACAGCGTGAGCGCGTTCCCGGGTTCGTCCTTCAGCACGCGGTCGAGGTCGCGCATGGCGGAATTGTAGTCGTGCAGCTCGTAGTACATGAGCGCCCGGTTGAAGTATGCGAGGGTGTTCGTGCTGTCCAGCTGTATGGCGTGCGTCATGTCCTTTACGGCGTCGATGAAGTTGCCCTGGGCAGCATAGACGCGTCCGCGGCGTATGTAGCACTCGGGCTCGAAACGGTCGAGCTTGATGGCGTGGTTGTAGTCGTTCATCGCCCTGAGCGTATCGCCCAGAAACAGGTATGAGGCGCCCCTGTTGAGGTATGCCGACGGGTCCTTGGGCTCGCGGCGTATGTATCGGTCGAAGTCATCTACTGCCTCCGGGAAGCGTCTGGCGAGGAAGTTTGTTACGCCGCGGCTGTAATAAATGCCGATGAATCCGGGCCTCAGTTCGATGGCCCTGTCGAAGTCTTCGAAGGCTTTGTCGTACTCGCCGGTGCGGCTTTCGGTGATGGCGCGGTAGTGGTAGCCGTTGGTGAACACGGGGTTGAGGCGCACCGAGGTGTTGAAGTCCTGCCTTGCGCCGCGTACGTCGCCCAGGTTGAACTTGGCGATGCCGCGGAAGAAGAAGCACCAGTAGTCCGTGGAATCGAGCCTGGCAAGGATGTTGAAATGCTCGATGGCCTGGGTGTACTTGCCGTCCTGCAGTGCGAGCCTGCCGCGCAGACTGAAGACGTCCTTGTCGTATTGGGCAAGGACTCCTGGGGCTGCGGCGAGCAAAATCGCCATTGTAAGCAGAAACTTTTTCACTATTTTTGCAAAGATAATCATTTATCGTGCCTGAATTGCTATCGATGGGAAAAATAAACAGCAGTGTCCGGAAAACCGTCGCTTCGCGACCCCTCCCGCAAGCGGGCCTCTCCCTCTTACGGTGCCAAGGATGGCAACATATTTTCCGGGCATTGCTGTTTATTTTTCCCTGCTGCGTTCTGTTTCTATATCTATCTCTTTCTGCTTCGGCTGCCAGCGGATTGAAGGAAGATGTGGAGTATCTGAGCAGTACGCTGCTGAAGGGCCGGGGGTTCGGGTCATGCGGGGCTGTCGAGGCTTCCTGGTATGTGCTGAGGCGGTTCGACGCTGCGGGGCTGGACACTTCCGTGGGCTGTTTCAAGACGGCAAAGGGCGTCGGGCACAACATAATCGGCATACACCGGGGCAACCCGAAATCAAGCTCGTACGTACTTGTAATGGCATATTTCGACGGGATGGGCATGCTCGGCGACGATATACTCCCCGGGGCTGACGCCAATGCTTCCGGCGTAGCCGTGCTGCTCGCCCTGGCAGATTCGCTGGCCGGCTCTCGCTCAAACTACATCTTCGCGGCCCTGGACGGTCACAATGCAGACAGGGCGGGCGCCGAGGCCCTTTGCGACGGGCCGTGGAAGCTCAGCATGGCTGTCAATATCGACATAATCGGCAGTACGCTTGCTCCTCCCAACAAGTACAGGCCCGACTTCCTAATCGTCCTGGGCGGAGAAAAGTTCGAGAAGCAGAAGTCCAAGGAATTCGACAAGCTGAACGAGGGCACCGGGCTGCGCCTCTATTACGATTACTACCGCAGCAAGAGTTTCACGGACTACTTCTACAATACCGCCTCGGACCAGGCTCCGTTCCTGCTCAAGGGCATACCGGCCGTCATGTTCACCTCCGGCATCACCATGAACACCAACAAGCCGGAAGACAGTTTCGACACGCTCGATTACGAGGTGATGGCCCGTCGCTCCGACTTTATTCTCAATTGGCTTAAAACATTGTAAGATATGGCAAAACACAGTTTTAAAGAATGGTTTGCGGTAACCCGCTACTGGTCTTTTCCTGTCTCCACGATGCCTGTACTGGCATCGTTTGCGTATGTGTTCAGCAAGGGGCTCCTGCCAGGCGGCGCCTTGCCCTGGGTACTGTTCGTCCTATGCCTGCTTGGGGTGGTGCTGCTGCATTCCGCCGGAAACGTGCTGAGCGATTATTACGATTTCAAGACCGGCGTCGATAACGAGAACGCCTTCGCCGTGCCCAACCTGGTGTTTCACAAGTTCGCTCCGGTGGAGTACCTGACGTTCAGCGTAGTGCTGTTCATCGCCGGTATCACGGTGGGTGCCGTCATCGCCATTCTGAGCGGGCCGGTGCTGTGGATCATCGGCGGAGTTGGCGTGTTGCTGACGGCGCTCTATTCATTCCTGAAGTATCACGCTCTGGGCGATGCCGACATCTTTGTGATCTTCGGCATCCTGCCCGTGCTCGGGACCGCTTATGCCGTCACCGGGGCGATGCACTGGGATGCGCTGGTGCTGTCGCTGCCCATCGGCATCATCACCGTTTCCGTACTGCATGCCAACAATACCTTCGACACAGAGACTGACCGGGCCGCCGGAATCAAGACCTTTGCGATGCTGATAGGAGGCAAGGCTTCCAGCGTGCTGTATGCCGTTTATATGGTGATTCCGTTCGCTTCCGTCGGCGTTGCGGCAGCTTTGGGCCTCCTGCATCCTCTTGCACTGCTGTGCTTTGTCGCCGCGATCCCTGCCTTCAAGAATCTCAAGCAGGCGCTTACGTACGACAAGGCCGGACTGGACGCCATGAAGGGGCTCGACCAGGGTTCCGCCAAGCTGCAGATGGCCTTTTCGGTGCCGCTGGCGCTTGGATTGTTCCTGTCGGTGTTGCTATAGTTTGTTAAGAGAATCCGACTGTGATTGCTGAAAACCATCTGCGCCCACGCAGTTGTGAGTGGGAGGGATAGGCCGGAGGCCGTAGTTTTCAGCGATCACAGTAGGATTCTCAAGAAATAGCAAGAATGAAAAGATTAGTGATTGCCATCGTCACAACCGCGGCGCTGTGGTTCTATATGTTCAGTCCGTGGACGCAGGGGGCTCCGAACTTCTGGATAGTGATGTCGGCGTCGGCAGTTGTTCTGACGACTTTGGCATTGTCGTTTACGACGGACCGCAAGGCGCTGCTGACAGTTGAAAAGCCGCTGCTGCAACTCCTTGGCGGAGTGGCGATTGCGTTCGCTCTCTGGGGCATCTTCTGGATAGGAGACAAGCTCTCTGCCGCCTGGTTCGACTTCGCGCGCCCTGAGGTGGATGCCGTCTATTCAATGAAAGAGGGACTGCCGTCATGGGCGATAGCCGTGCTGTTGCTGTTCCTCATCGGTCCGGCGGAAGAGCTCTTCTGGAGAGGCTACGTGCAGCGTACGCTCGGCGGCAGGATCGGTCCCACCCTGGCGCTGATAGTTACGGCGCTTATCTACGCCCTCGTCCATATCTGGTCATTCAATTTCATGCTGATAATGGCCGCCCTGGTTGCCGGAGCCGTCTGGGGCCTCATCTACCGGATATGCCCCAGGGCCTTGCCCGCCTTGATCATCAGCCATGCCCTATGGGATGCGCTGGTATTCATCGTCCTTCCGATCTAACTATTATCCCCCCTCATCCGCGACAGGACGCTGAGCACCGCCACAATCCCGTCGCAGAGCGATTCGCCGGTCTCTCGCCTCTTTCCCCTCCGCGACAGGACGCTGAGCACCGCCACAATCCCGTCGCAGAGCGATTCGCCGGTCTCTCGCCTCTTTCCCCCTCCCCGCGACAG
>JAFZLQ010000010.1 GCA_017551425.1 Bacteroidales bacterium
CAGAAATCAGAGTTCTTCTGCGATGTTGTAGCGGTTGCGGTCGGAGTTGGAGCGGGCGACCATCTCGCCGATGAAGCCGGCGAGGAAGAGGATGACGCCGAGCACGACGGCGACGAGCGCGAGATAGAAAAGCGGCTGCTCGGTCACGGCGCGGAACTTCAGCCCGTGCGCCTGCTGCACCAGCTTCTCGACGATGATCCACACCGTCATCACGAAACCCACCAGGAACATCAGCAGGCCCGTGACCCCGAAGAAATGCATCGGATTGCCTCCGAACTTCGTCAGGAACCACAGCGTCTGCAGGTCCAGGAAACCGTTCACGAAACGGTTCAGGCCGAACTTGCTCTTGCCGTATTTGCGCTTCGCGTGCTGCACCGGCTTCTCGCCGATTTTCGTAAAGCCCGCATTCTTGGCGAGATAGGGGATATAGCGGTGCATCTCCCCATACACCTCGATGCTCTTGACCACCTCGGCGCGGTAGGCCTTCAGCCCGCAGTTCATATCGTGCAGCTTGATGCCCGTGATGCAGCGGGCCGTTGCGTTGTACAGTTTCGACGGGAGATTCTTCGTCAGGGCGTTGTCCTTGCGGTGCTGCTTCCAGCCCGACACCAGATCGTACTCTTCCTCGCGTATCATCCGGTACATCTCCGGAATCTCCTCCGGCGAATCCTGCAGGTCGGCGTCCATCGTGAACACCACCTCGCCCCGTGCCCGCGCAAACCCGCAGTACAGCGCCGCGGACTTGCCGTAATTGCGCCGGAAGCGCAGGGCGTGCACGTGCGGATCCTCTGCGGCGAGCGCCTGCAGCGTGCTCCAGGTGCCGTCCGTGCTGCCGTCGTCGACGAACAGGACTTCGTAGGCATAGCCGCGCTCCTGCATCACGCGGGCGATCCAGGCGGACAGCTCGGGCAGGGATTTGGCCTCGTTGTAGGCGGGGATGATGACGGAAATGCCCATACTACTGCTTGTCTGTGAACGGGTTCTGCGGAGGGATGTTGCGCGAGAAGATGGCGGCGAGGACCGTGCCGAAGAGCCAGCACCAGATCAGGTTCGCGAAGAACGAAATGGTGGGCAGCTTCGGCATCATCTCCTCGATGGCGCTCATCGAGTTGCTGTCCAGGAAAGGATTGTCCTGGAGCATCTCCATCGATTTCGAGAAGAAGTCGGGCTGGATGAAGCTCACGTATGCCAGGTAGAACGCCGAATACAGCAGTGCCGACAGCAGGGCCGTCATCGTGCCGAAACGGAACACCCGGGCGTTGTCCGCCGACGGGTCCGCCTGGCTGAAGCGCAGCATGAACAGGCGCATCAGGTAGATGCAGCCGATGAATTTCGCCAGCCACAGCAGGAGGTTCAACATCGAAAACAGGAAAGCGGAGCCGTTCTCGGCCAGCCTGGCGGTCAGCATCGTGCAAAGCATATAGGCGATCGACACGCCCCCGAGCACCAGCCCGGCCTTGCCGGCGCGCTCCCAGATGATATTCTTCTCTTCTGCCATAACAGACGCAAATATAATAAATTTTTGTGGTTGGAGACATTCCGGGCTTGCCCCGGAATCTTTTTGCCGTTGGTGCGATAGTTGCAAAAAAAACGTATATTTGCGAGAATGGAAAAGTATGAACAATAACCAATACCGATTGAATATGAAAAAGATCGCATTACTGCTTACCGTGCTGATGCTGACGTGCATCGGTGCATCCGCGCAGAACATTCTGAACCGTCTCGGCCAGCGTGCCAAGAATGCCGTTGAGAACAACATCGGCAACAAGGTTGAGCGGGGTATCAACGACGTCCTGAACGGGAATACCGGCAATAACCAGGGCAACAATGACCGGCGCAACCGCCGGAACAATGAAACCGTCGAGGAGGAGAACTACGATGTCCAGGACCAGGAGAAAGTGGACGATACGCCTGACGCCGTGTCCGAGAATGTCAAGAGTGACTTCGTGCGCGGCAGCGTCATCCTCTTCCAGGACGACTTCAAGAACGAGCAGGTGGGCGAGTTCCCGTCCAAGTGGGACATCCAGGGAGAGGGCAATGCCGAGACGGCGGTTATCAACGGCCAGAAGTATCTGAGCTACACGACAGACTACAATTTCGTGGAGCCGCTGATGGAGAACATGAAGTCCTATCTGCCTGATGTCTTCACCCTCGAGTGGGATTATTTCTGCAGCAAGCAGGGAGATCTTGGCCAATCCAGCATGGAACTGATCTTTGATATGGGTCGGAATGACCGGGTTGGACGATTCGAGTTTGCATACCGCTCCTGGAATCCTGATTGCTGGATACAATACGATTTTAAAAAACCTAACAGCGATGATTCTGTATCAGGAAACTTAGATTGGGATGATATTAAGTCTTACATCAAAGTGGGCCAGTGGAACCATTTCGCCGTGTCGTTCAACAAGCGCGCGCTCAAGATCTACATCAATGACAACCGCATCGTCAATCTGCCGAACGTACAGGCTCCTGAGCGCTTCAAGTTCTGGAGCAACGGCGAGTACAAGTATAAAGGCTTTACCAACGTGCTCCTCTGCGCCGGCGCCAAGGAGCTCTACGAGCGCGAGACGACCAACCTCTCCGAGGCCGCCAAGGCCGTGGAGCAGGCCATCGCCCAGACCGGCAAGTTCGTGACCAACAACATCCTCTTCGACACCGGCAAGGCCACCATCAAGCCCGAGTCCCAGCCGGAGATCGACAATGTCGCCGAGTATATGAAGGCCAATCCGACCATCCGTTTCGAGGTCCAGTGTCACACCGACAACCAGGGCTCCGACAAG
>JAFZLQ010000037.1 GCA_017551425.1 Bacteroidales bacterium
GCACGTCGCAAGCGACGTCCCCCTTCTATCTCCCGCAGTGCTTATGCGAACGACGTGCTCACCACCCGCGGCTGTTTTGGCGCAGGTCACAGGTTTTTCTGGCGTCAGGCCCGGTCTCCGTGGCGCAGGTCCGATTTTTTTGCCGGCACCTGCGCCACCACAGAGCGCAGAAGGCCGATTTGCGGCGCCGGACCCCGAACTTTTTTCGGACCTGCGCCAGACGGCGCCTTGTAGTGGGGAATCCGGGTGCGCTGCAGAGGGCGCGCGTATCTCCGTTCCTTCCGCAGCCGATCATTCCTCCCTGAGCCAGGCGAGGGCGTCTTCAAGGGGGCTGTCGGTCATGACGTCAGGGGCGATGGGGTCGTTGCAGAATTCTTCTCCGGTGCGGGCGAGGGTGCTGCTGGTTGTCAGGGCGAGCCGGGAGCCGTCCGGCATGGGGAACAACCGGTTGCCTGAAGTGTATCCGGCCGTAGGCATGCCGAAGACGCGCGAGCGGTCCTGGCCTCGGAAGCAAATCATCACCATCTCCCCGGAACTGGCGGTAAGGCTGTCCACGAGCAGGGCTACAGGGCAGCCGATGAACGTACGGGCCCCGACTCCGGCGGTCTGGGGAAAGTAACTTCTGGTGATGGGGCTCTGATTCTTCCTGGTGCGGAACTTCAGCACGATGCCGTCCGTCAGCAGCGGATGCACGGCGGCGCACATGGGGTACATGTTGCCTCCGGTATTGCCCCGCAGGTCGATGACTGCGCCAGGGACAGAATCCGGCAGGACATCGAGCACCGCATTCGCGTACCGCTGCATCTCGGCATTGCCCTGGGCGTTGAACGGAGGAAGGGTGATGACAGCGATTCCGTCGTCCAGTACCTCTACGGAAGGGGATACGGACTGATTGGATTCCGCATCCTGCTGCTGATACTCCTGCGTCCAGATGAACGAGTGCTTGCCGCCTGCCACCTTGATGGCTTTCCGGACCACCTCGTGCGCTTCTTCCATAGTTGCCGGCTCTGCATCCAGAGCCTCGCTCCGAGCCTCTTCCCAGGCGGGACCTTCGGCAAACAGGGCCTGTTTGTCCATCAGCCTGACGGCCTTGCGGACATAACTTTTTTCTGCTGAGACGGTGCAGCCTGCCGCCACAAGCGCCAGGGAAACGAATACTATCAGTCTTTTCATATGGCAAAGATAAGGATTTATCAGAACCTTATGCGCCGCTGATGATGCCTTGTCGTGGGAAATCCGGGTGCAAAAGGCCGCCATTCTCACCCGGCACGGTGGCACAGTTGGCGCAGGGGTATTAATTGTGTCCTGCCAGTTAATAATGTGTACCATTTTGGTACATTATTAGAATTATATTATATTTGCAGAGTAAATGATTTAGTTATGGTTGTTGTAAGCAGCAGAGAGTTTCGCGCAAACCAGAGGAAATACTTTGATTTGGCCCGTATAAATGATGTCGTGATAACCTCAAGGTCTCACGGCAGCTACAGACTTGTGCCTGTATCTGAGAGCGATAATCTCATCGATCAGACCACACTTGATGCAAAAATACGTCAAGGTATAGCCGATTATGAGTCCGGCAAAGTGCATAGGATGAGTGAGGGAGAGAGCAGCGAGGAGTTCCTCGCCCGGATGATTAATGAGGGCTGATATGTACACAATCGTATTTACTGAAGATGCAAAGAAGGACTTGAAAGAGCTTCAGAAAAAAGCACCTCAAGCCCTAACTAAACTAGCTGCGTTGTTAGATGAACTTCGCTTGCATCCACGAACCGGTACTGGTCAAGTGGAGCAGCTTAAAGGGTATGATGGCTCTGTGTATTCCCGTCGTATTACCAAGGAGCACCGTCTTGTGTATAAGATATATGACGAAGTCGTTGAAGTTCTTGTCCTGTCAGTTTTCGGGCACTATTAATGATGCTTTTGGGCGGCGGATAGCTTTTATAATTATTCAATTCTGTCAGGCGACGCCCCACTCGGCGCGGAGACGGTCCATCAGATGCATGACGTAAAGAATCTCGGAATGCGGCATCTGGGGCGGCTCTATCAACCCCGCCTCAATAGCGTCCCGGCAAGCGCGGAACTCATACTCGAAGCCCGTAATCTGCTCCGGCAGAGTGATTTCCTGCTCGACCACGTGGCGTTTTCGGCACACTCTGATATGGCGCGGATTGATGAGGTCGTCGAAAACCAGATAACCGGTGGTGCCGGCGATGACGGCTTCGTTGCCCCCCTGGCACCAGGCGGACGCCTGCACCGACGCCATTGTGCCGTCCGAGAGAATCATTGTTATGGACTCGGTCGCGTCCACACCGGTCTCACTGATTACGCAGCTGGTGTTCAGACGCTCCACGGGACTGTCGAAATACATCCGCACGAAGTTCAGCAGGTACACGCCCAGGTCTAGCAATGCGCCTCCGCCAAGCTCCGGCCGCAGCACCCTCTCCTTGGACGACACCTCGTACGCCAGGGTGGCGTTTACCATACGGGGCTTCCCGATGATTCCGGAATCTATAAGCTCCCTTGCTATCCGGCGCACGGGCATATACCGGGGCCAAATGGCCTCCCCCACAAATATCCCTTTTGAATGCGCAAGGGCGATTATGGCGGCCGCCTCCGTAGAACTCATCATGAAGCTCTTCTCCACCAGGCAGGGTTTGCCGGCGTTGATGGCGTCGCGCGCGGCCCCGAAATGGCAGGAATGAGGAAGGGCGATATAGACAAGGTCCACGTCAGGGTCGGAAAACAGCTCCTGGTAGGAGCCGTATGCGCGTTCCGCTCCGAAGCGGGCGGCAAAAGCCTGAGCCTTTTCCAGGGACCTGGAGCCGATGGCCAGGAAATTCATGTCATCCATCGCTGCAAGTGTTGCAGCGGCTTTTTCGGCGATGTGTCCGGCACCGATGATGCCAATATTCTTAATCATAGTCGCAAGTTACGAAAAATCGGAGATTCTGGTGCGGCCAAATGTGCACTTGACGCTGAAAATTCTTAAATTAGTGCCGAATATATTGCAGCCCGATAATATGCAGACAAAGAAATACTGGGGCAAGACCATAGCCTCCTTCCTGCTGGTCCTGTTCACCATGCCGCTAGGCCATGCGCTCATGCGCATAATGGAAGACACAATGTCCGTTACGGCTTTGCACTACAGCGCCTTCGCCATGGGAGCCGTGGGGCTTGCCATCGTGGTGTGGGGCGTTTTTGTGAAAGGTGATGTGAAGCAGACGCTCATGGGCCTCTTCGGAGGACTGCTGTTCTGGACAGGTTGGGTGGAATTCCTCTTCGGCTACTTCGCCGCCCGCTTCGGAGTGCACTATGACCTCGTGGGCTCAGGCATCGTCCAGTCAACGACAGAATACGTGAACGGCATAGGGGTGTCGCACGAGATGCTGATAAACGGCGTGAACGTACAGGATATACCGGCGGCAGAGCTGAAGGCCCTGCGCGGTTCCCGGCCCGAGTACCTCATCCTTCCCGCCACTTTCGGCTTCTGGGTGATGTTCATCGTCCTGTATGTATTCGGAAGCAAGACCGGATGCCATGCCCTCAACTGGCTGCAGAAGGTATTCTTCGGCAGCAAGCGCGACGAGATAGTCCCGAGCCACCTGAGCCGTCACACGGCCATCACCGTATTCGAAGAGCTGAACGTGATGATGTGGACCTGCTACCTGCTGCTGATGTTCGTTTACGACCCCGTGTTCCTGGGAGACCACCATCCGGTGACGATCGCCATCGCCATAGGATGCCTGATAGGTTCGATTTTTATGTTCAGATATGAGCTGAAGCTGGCCGCCTGGGGCCCCAACATCCGCATGGCGGTTTCCACGGTGGTGGTATTCTGGACCTTCGTGGAGGTGTTTGCCCGCAACAAGATTCTTTCCGAGTTCTGGGTAAGTCCCCTCCAGCATATCCCGGAAATGGCCAGCATCCTTGTCAGCTTCATCGCCCTCGGAATCTTTATTATCATCAAGACGGCCAAGGGCAGGCGTAAGGCATAACAGGCGGTGCAAAATATGGCAACTGGCCTGACTCCGTTTGCTATTCTGCGGCAGAATCGCTATATTAGCGGTTCCAAATTCCGGCATTTTTGCTTTGCTGCAGTTCATACCGTCCGGCCGTTTCCGGCGCCCCTGTGAAATCCCGTCATAGGGGGGGGGTATTGTAACCATTTAATAATCAACAATTTGCGTTCCGACCTCCGGGAAAAACTCCCGGAGGTGGAAACTTATGTGCCTTGTAATCAGATACATAGTTAAACCGAAACAATATGACCTTGAAGAAACAATCGACTTACTGTCCTCCCGCAGCGGAGGCGGTGCCCGCAAGCCTTGCGGAACTCCTGTGCGACAGCGTTGGAAGTGCCTCCAACCAGGACCTTACTTTTGAAGAATGGACCATTTAACGCGAGGAGGGAAGAAAGATGAAAAAGCTTTATACGATACTTGCCGCGGCCGCAGCGCTTAGCCTGGCCGGCTGCACAAAGGAGATGATTCAGGACGTCGAAATGCCCGGGCTTGACGGCGAGGAGTTCGTCATCTGCGCCACCCACGAAGACTACGAAGAGTCTCCGTCCGCAAGCGCCACTCCCGACACCCGCACGACCATCGTGAACACCAAGGAGGTATGGTGGAATGCCACTGACAAGCTGATGGTTTATCCCACTACCGGCACAAGCGGGTCAGAGTTCAGGGCAAACTTTATCGGCTCGACTGCCAAGACCTGTTACTTTAAAGGAACTCTCGACACAAAGAACTACAGCGAATTCTATGCTTTTTACCCGTATTCCGCCGCAAAGAGGTACTTTTCTTCGAGCAAGCGGTTGACCGGTACACTCCCGGCAAATCAGAAGGCTTTAGCGGATAATATATATAAGGACCTGATGGTGTCCTACGGCTCTTTTACCAAGAGCGACAGGAACCTGAGCATGAAGCCTGTGTACGGAGGCCTGAAGTTCACCCTGTCCCGCGACGACATCAAGTCCATAGAGTTCACAACCAACGGTTCAACCGCGCTTGCCGGAGATTTCAATATCTATTTCGACAAGAACACAATCGTTGCTGAAGGATCGGATAAAACCATCACGCTGACACCCAAATCCGGCACCGCATTCCAGTCCGGCACCAATTACTTCATCGTAATGATCCCGGGGACCTTGAGCAAGGGATTCACCGCTACCCTTACCACCACCGACGGCAAAAAGTTAGTGGCGACCACGACAAAAAAAATAACAGTCAAGGCCGGTGTCTTCGGCACTCTTGCCAAGCCGCTTAACGAATACGCAAGCGTAACGAAAGAATACGTGGACCTCGGCCTCCCTTCCGGAACCATGTGGGCCACATTCAACGTGGGCGCAGAAGCTCCCGAGGAATACGGCGACTACTTCGCCTGGGGTGAAACGGAACCGAAGCCGAAGAGCCAGTATAACTGGGGTTACTACAAATGGTGCAAAGGCAGTAAAATGACCCTCACCAAATACAGCACCAGAGCTTACTACGGCACAGAGGACCATAAGATAATTCTTGACGCTACAGACGATCCTGCCACGGCCAATTGGGGCGGCAGTTGGCGAATACCTTCGGATGAAGAGTGGACAGAGCTCCTTGATAACTGCACCTGGACATGGACAACCCAGAATAGTGTAAACGGCCAACTTGTCACCAGCAAGACGAACGGCAAAAGTATCTTCCTTCCCGCTGCAGGCGGTACCCTCTTTGGCAATGCTGGGTCCTACGGCTACTACTGGTCTTCGTACATCATTACGGACTACCCGCACGAAGCGAGCCTCGTCACCTTCTATTCCAAAGATGTCTATTGGCAAAGCTACTCCCGCTGTGAGGGGTTCTCGGTCCGTCCGGTCTATGGCGCCGTGGTTCCCGTAACGAGTATAGGAGCGTTTAAGGATCTTGAGCTTGAGTGCGGCGAGACATATATACTCACCGCCACTGTATATCCCGACAATGCAACCTACAAGAAGGTGTCCTGGAGCTCATCCGACGGATCAATTGCAGGTGTGGATGCATACGGTGCGGTAACTGCCATTTCCAAAGGCCAGGCTACGATTACGGCGTATTCGGCGGACGGCAGCAAGACGGCATCCTGCACAGTGACCGTTGTGGTTAAACCTCAAGCCGTGGATCTCGGCCTCCCTTCCGGTAGAAGGTGGGCCAGCTTCAACGTTGGCGCAAGCAAGCCGGAGGAGTTCGGCGACTTCTTCGCCTGGGGCGAGACCGAGCCGAAGGCCGACTATTCCTGGTCGACTTACAAATGGTGCAACGGCAGTTCCCACACTCTTACCAGATATTGTCCTTCAAACATGACAGACTATTGGGGCGGCACCGGTTCTCCGGACAACAAATTATGGTTGTACGCCTACTCTAGTGCAGACGATGCAGCCAGAGCCAACTGGGGCAGCGGTTGGATAATGCCGGATGATGCCGATTGGACGGAACTCCGGGAGAAATGCACATGGACGTGGACGACGCAGAACGGAATAAGCGGAAGACTGGTGACCGGGTCCAACGGCAACAGTATTTTCCTTCCCGCCGCAGGCTACCGTGCCCTTACAGACCAGATCGATGCGGGGACCTACGGCCGATACTGGTCTGCATCGCTCGCTTCGGACTACCCGGACGAAGCCGGGGACATTTACTTCACCTCCGGCGTAAACAAGAGTGATCACGTCCAACGCAGCTGGGGATGCTCCATCCGTCCGGTTGAAGTAGACAAGTAAGAAATTCCAGTATGTGTAACCACAGCGCTCGCCGTCAGGCGAGCGCTGTCTTGTTGAAGGAATTGCTATTCAGACAGCTTCTCCGCGAGGAGCTTTTCCAGGTCGTCCCTGTTCATGTTTCCGTCCAGGTAGATGAAGGTCGTTTCCGTTCCTTCATCAGCTATCATTACGAAGCCGTTCACGACGGTTTCCGTGCCGACGGAGTACATTCTCACGACCTCTCCGGAGTCTTTGGCTTCCATCAGCAATTCATAGTTTCCGTTCTTGACAAACCTCTCGGCCTCGGCCTTCAGGCTTGCGTTGATCGTACTGTTCTCGCTGTCAATCAGATACAGGCCGGACAGGGACTGGATGATGGGAGCAAGGTTGATGTCCTCGCCTTCTACTGTCAGGTCCGGAAGCTTTCCTATGAGACGGAACATGGCCGGGGAGATATACACGGCGCTGACGCCTTCGAGGTCTGAATACTTCTGATAGATGCTTTTCCCGCTCTGGGCGAAGGAAGAAATAGTGGTGAGCAACAGGGCTGCGAGTATGACGATGCGTTTCATTTTTCTGTTACTTTATTGATTATTCCGACTGTTTTGTCTGCGGTCTCGCCGGCCTTGGACGCGAGTTCTACGCCGGCGGCCATTTTGTCTGATATTTTCTGGAATGTCGCTTCCACCTGGGCGTAAGCGAGATAAGGATCATCAAAAGTATCCATGAGCCTGTCGGACTTGCTCCCCGGGATAAAGATGACGGCGGCAAGGGCGGCTGCAACGGCGAGGGCTGCATAAGGGAGCCATCGTACCGGCGCGGGAGCCGGCCGGGACCCGGCGATCGCTTTTGCGGCAAGTGAAGCCATGATCCGGTCTTCGAGCCCGGCGGGGGCGGCCACATTCTCTTCAAGTGCGGCCGATTCAAGCTCGTCCAGGTCCATTCTCTCTATGTCTTCAATCTTTTTCATGCTTTTGATTTGATTTTTGACCGTGCCTGCGAAAGCAGAACGCGGCAGGTAAGGTAATTCATTCCCGTCCGCTCGGCGATCTCTTCATATGAGAGGCCTTCCACCGTGCGGAGTATCAAGACATTCCGCTGCTTGTCGGGCAGGGCCTTGACCGCTTCGAGAACCTTGTTCAGACGGGTCTTCGAGTCGATGGTCTCATCCGCCCCTGGAGAATACATCTTGTCCGGCATCTCTTCCGGAAAGCTGAGTATCTGGGCCCTTCTGATCCTGTCGAGGCACAGGTTCTTGAGCATCCGGATGCAGTAGGCCTTGGGTGAGCCGACCCCGTCAAGACTGTCTTTCGACGCCCATAACTTCGTATATACTTCCTGCACAGCGTCTTCCGCTTCCGCCTCGGATTCGAGCATGTAGTATGCGATCCTGTACAGCGTCTGTGCAAGGGCGATATACTCTTTATGGAAGAGGGATTCAGTCATCGGAAGCGATTCTTGAAAGGGACTCCATGGAGACAGAGCCTTTGATGCATATCAGCGCACAAGCCGAAGGAGTGTACAGGATGATGTCGCTGACCATATCCGAGTCGTTGTCCACCAGCCCGTAGATCTTCACCTTCTCGCCGCTGTCACTTGCTTCGAGCAGCATCTCGCTGCCGGACAGCGCCCTCTCGAGTTTGCCTTCAATCCGTGACCGGTCCTCCGTGGAGCAGTCGTCGTAGCTGAGGATAGAAACGCCGCGAAGGTTTTTCGTCAGGTTGAGAACTTCCTGAACGTCAGGGTCATCGACTCCCGCCATGCGCACGGCGCCCCTTAACAACATGGTTGCGGTGCGGCCCAGCTTGATTGCTTCCGCTCCGTCGTACTGGCAGCACGCGCTTATGGCAGAAGCGATATCGGTATTGGAGTTGTTCCTTCCGGAAGTGCAGGAATATGCCAGCAACGGGAGGAAAAGGCTGAGTGTTAACAATATCTTTTTCATATAAAAAATTTTAAACTATCAATAAGACGCAGAACCCCGTTTTTTGTTAATAAAAAAAGTGAGGTTCGCAAAGATAAACAAAAGAAGCGGCTTTAACCCTGCTTCTCCTTCCACTCAGTGGGGGAGAGTCCCGTTTTTGCTTTGAAGGTGCGCAGGAAGGCGGTGCGGGAGGCGAAGCCCGAGGCTATGGCCACGTCGCCGTGCACCATCTCGGGATGCTCGAGCATAAGCTTCTGGGCGTAGCGGATGCGGTATCCGCTTATCAGGTCCGAGAAGCCTGAGCCTGTGAGATTGTTCACCAGGATGCTCATGTAGGTGCGGTTGGTGGCCAGTTCCCTGGCGACATCGGCAACGCGCAGGTCCTTGCGCAGGAATAACTCTTTCTCCTCTATCAGGCGTGACATTTCCGCCATGAGGTCGGCGTCGAGCTTCCTGGACTGCTCTTCCGCAGGCTCCTGCCCCTTTCTTCTGCCCAGGCGGGCTGCAGTCAGCACGCCGCCCACGCAAACCAGCAGCGCGCCTGCAATAATCGCCCAAAGCGGCACGCCGGCTTTCCGGGGCTCCTTGGTATGGAAGAGGTACACTGCGGACAAGACGTTGAAGTTGTCGTTGACGATGACGCTTTCTCCCTGGACCTGACAGACGCCCCCGGCAAGGAATAGCCTTTCGCCCGGCAGCAGCAGCGCCTTTCCGTATGGGAAGCCCTCGGAGGTCTCGGCGTAAAAGAGCGCCACCGATGCCTTGCCGCCGTCAAGCGTGGCGTTGTAATCGATACGGGCAAAGTAGATGCGCCCGTGTACGTCGTTGCCCTGTATCCAGGCGAGGCGGCCGGCGCGGTCTATCTGGGGGCCGACGCTCCAGAACACCCGGTCCCCGGACGGACCTGCCGCCGGAAGCGGATCTTCCAGCTCAAGGATCGAGAATTCTCCTCCGGAGACTTTGAGGATTGCCGTTCCGGGGCCGCCACGCCGGTTGGCCAGGAGGAGATAGGTGTAGTCGGCTATTTTCTGCTCACCATCGGAGCTGGCGTAGTTGAAAATCGGCTCCCATTCCTCCAGGAGCGGCACTTCTGTGGCTGCACCCTCAAGATGCCGGACAAACGGCCCCGTGGGCTCCCCTTTGGAATCCATCGGACTGAAGATGACTACATCGTCCCGCGAACTGCGGAGGATGTACGGATAGCACAGGCCGGGCTCCAGGGGCTTGACGGACGTAAAACCGCTCCCGGGCGTATATGCTTCGATTCCGTCGGCCCCGCCCCAGTTGCCGGCAATCAGCACCCTGCCGTCGGGGAGCGGCGCCGCGCAGAGAAGGCTCCTTTTGCGGTCCATTATACCGATGGGGGAGAAGCTGTGGCCGGCGGGGTCGTAGATTTCCGCGCCCCAGCTCTGGCCTATGCCGAAGGGCTCGGCGTTGCCGCCGGCGAGGAAGACTCTTCCGTCGGGCAATACCGAAACGGCGCCGCCGTCGTGGGGCCAGGTCATAGGGATGCTGTGCCATGCTCCTGCGCGAAAATACTCCGCCGTTTCTGCTGGCTTGTAGCCGGTGGTATGGCCTCCGAAGACCGTTACCTCATCGCCCAGGAGCACCGGCTGGCCTACGCCGCGCGGCGTCTGCAGGTCCGGCAGCCGCTCGAAGGAAATCTTCTGGAACGTCCGGTCTTCGGCAGAGGCGCTTACGGCTAATATCGCAGCGACAATCAGTATGAGCGGCTTTTTGTACATCCCCGTACGCAAAGCTACGGAAAAAAATGGAATTCAGGCAGTTTACCTGTCGGCGACCAGGCGCACAGACTCGCCCAGGCACAGATAGGTGGTGGTAACCTCAGGATTGCCGCTGCCGAAACTGAACTGCAAGCAGCAGGCGCTTTCGTCGTTAGCCAGGGTTGAGGACCAGTACGTTCCGGAGAACGGGAGATAGCCCTCCGGGCCTGTTCCCATACCGTTGGCGGGCTCATCCGGATAATTGATATCGCCCCGTGTCCCGGCGCAAGGCAGGAATACTGCTCCGGCCGGCTCCAGCTTATTGGTCCAGTTGGACTGGGAGATGACGTTGACAGACCAATTATACCATTCTGCCACGTCGATGTTCTCTAGATGATATGTGGAAGGTGTCCAATTGTCGGGAAGGAGGATGAGCCCGTGGACGCCGTTCACGGTGGCAGGGGCGCAGTGATAATCGGTATTACGTCCGACCAGGACATATTCCCACTCGTTTCTGGTGAGGGTGCGCCACAGGCCGGCTTTGTTTCCGCCGTTGCCGATGGCGTTGAAAACGCCCCAGTCATAGTTGGTTCCGGCTATGCTTTTTCCGTTGCCTATGCTATAGTTCGCAGGGTTCAACGACGTCATATAAGGATACCTCCCGTTGTATCCGCTCGTGCCCCAGCCAAATACGTCTATCCATCCGCTGTTCGACGAACTGACGTACTCATTTGTGCTGCCCGAAACAGTACCGGTATAAATCCACTCGAAGTGGTCGTCACCGGTTTCAATATAGTATTTGAAGCCCACAAAGTCCCACTGGTGCTCAGCAAAACGCCATGTTTTCGTGCTTGCCTGATACTGAAGATTACCTTTGGAGAAAGCAACCTTATGCCCCTGGCTGTCAATGGTGAAAGATCCGCCCAGGGCGCCGGAGGGAACACTTCCCTGGCCTCCTGACGCAGCTTGCCTCAAATGGATTTCCTTGGCGACAGCGCGCGTCGGGTCTAATTTGCCGTTCATCGCGTTTATGGCATCGTCTTTAGTGAGACCGCTGAAAAGCTTGATTACTCCGGAGCGCTCCTGGCCGGTACTGTTCTTTGAGGCCGTTATGACAATGACTTTCCCCCAGACGCCCTCCTGGGCATTTTCCCACTTGACTTCGGTCCAACCTACGATTTCTTCAGGCTGATGTGACTGAATGTACGTCATTGATTCATCAATCAGAATCAATGAGGTAAGAGTGCCACCGTCAGAAGGGAATTCAAGCGTTGACGGCGTAGCGGTCATCCACAACGAACCGGTCTGCATCGCCGGCTGGATGCAACTGACCACCTCTTCGACTACATTTTCGTCGCTTCCGCTTTTTCTTCCCCAGATAGTAATCTGGAATTCGCGGCTCTCGCCTGTATCGTTGGCGGTAACTGTAGCGTCGATGCCATTACCGTCTTCGCTGAAAGCGAGCTTGAGCCAGTCACGCTTGGGGAAAGAGGCGCCGAACTTATCGGCCGTAGTGCTCACGGAGAAGTGAACCATTCCGCCGTCTGCGGGGAAACTGACAGTGCCTTTTGGGCTGACTGTCAGCGTGTATTTGTTCCCACTGGGCGTGGATGGTGTGTTCGGGTTATACGGATCGTCGGGCCCGAAGATGTCGTCGCAGGCAACGAAAGCTGTTGTGACACAAAGGGCAAGCGCCAGAATTCTTGAATAGCGGAATGGTCTCATGACAAATCGTTAGGTGTTTGCACAAATATACCGTGCAGGCACGTAGCGGTTGTCCCAGAATAAAAATACAGGTGTTACAAATTTACAAATAAATTGTGACGCAGCCATGCAGACGCAAAAATGCCTGCGGATGGGATCCTGCAGGCATTTCGTGTAAGTGGCTGGTAGCCAAATGCTTGGTCTTGCGCCCAAGGACTATTTGTTGGCTTCCTTGAAGGTGTAGGTGGCGCAGTAGCCTTCGTCGGCGGTTCCGAACGAGAAGTGGAGCTTTGCGGTCACGCCCTTGATGGGGACGGTAGGGTCGGACAGGAGGCTGCGGTTCTTGTCTATGGCCTGGCAACGGGTGGTGAATGCGTCGGCGGCCTTCTTGTTCATGGCGTTTTTCTCTCCGTCGAGCTTCCAATAATAGGGAGCGCTCTCGGCCTCGAGGCCTGCGGCGGCAAGGCCTTCGGCTATACCGAATCCAAGGACGCCATGCTCGTCGGCATAGCTGCCGAGGTCGATTTTATAAAGGATGAATCCGTGCTCGATAGGGGCGCAGGAAGTGTTGAGCATTGAAGCTCCAAGCATTGCGCACGCGGCGACAATGACAGCGAATAACTTTTTCATTTCAGGTATACTTAATAATTTGCGCAAAGATAGTTCAGAAATACAGTAAAACCAAAAAATCCTCAGGCCTGCGCGGCCCTCGCCACGCACACCAGCGTCTCGTAATTATAGAAATTGGTCGCCAGCACCGCCGTCTTCCGCGCCTGGCACTCATAAAGGATTTCCCGAATGGTTTTCATAATGCTGCTCTTATTTCAAGGGCAAAGATAACCACTCTCGGTGCAAATGGCAATAATTTTTGCTAACTTGCCACGCCGAACTTAAACGCTAGAGAGATGGATGAAAGTGTAAATATGAAAACTTCATTATTAGGCGACCGGTTGATTTCCGGTCGCTTTAAAAGCAATGCCACGGCTTGAAGTCATCTCGCCTTTTTGGGCACTTCTAATGCAAAGGTAATGCTTTTTTTCTGAATAACAAGTGCTGGCCACTGCACTGACCTGGCCTGAAATCAAATCGAGGATGGATGCCATAGCGTAATAAGGATTTTCCTTAAAGATAGCAAAAAGTTGCTATCTTTGCCAGACATGAAAACGGCGCTCATTACGGGAGGAAGCTCCGGAATAGGGCTTGAGTATTCCAGGGAGTTTGCATCCCGGGGATACTCCCTTGCACTGGTGAGCAACAGGGAGGAGGAGCTGGCTTCCGCCAGTGCCTCATTGGCAAGTGAATACGGCATAACTGTCCACACCCTCTGCGCAGACCTTTCGGATCCGGGCAGCGCGGAGAGCGTGCTGGCCTGGTGCGATTCCCTCTCCCTGGAGGTGGACGTGCTGGTAAACAACGCCGGCATGTTCTTCATGGAGTATCTCGGTCCCGGCAACCTTGCCAGGGCACGCAGGATGCTGGCGCTCCACGTCGAAACGCCCACGGCGCTGTGCGTGCTGATCGGGGCCCGCATGAAAGAAAGGGGTGAGGGGTATATCCTGAACATGTCTTCCATGACCGCCGGCATCCCGGCGCCGGGGATAGCGGTCTATTCAGCCTCAAAAGCCTATCTCAAGAGCTTCGGAAGGAGCCTTTCGTACGAGATGCGCCCCTACGGCGTAAAGGTGACCACCGTGTGCCCGGCCGCCATCGACACCGGCCTCTATCCCATCGCCCCGGGGCTCAGGCGCACGCTCCGCCGCCTTGGCGTAATACGCAGCCCCCGCTGGCTCGTGCGCCGCGCCGTGCGGGCACTGTTCCGCGGGCGCCGCACCATCAGCCCGGGCCTCATGAACGCAGTGGTTCCGGCGCTGGTCGCCCTACTCCCCCCGCGCCTGAAGGACAGGCTCGGGAAGAGATGGATCGACAGGTAGGAGCTAACCCTCTATGGTATAGCCGTACGGCTCTGCGGTGATCTGCCGTCCTTCCGCGTCGTACGTAAATACTTCGGGGCCGTCGTTCACGGCAACCGTCACCTCTTCTCCCATGTAGCTGCGGGTGAAGACGAGCGCATTGTCATCGGCATAAAGGAGCCTGTAGTCGCCGTAGAGGAGCGGCATGCTCGAGCGGCGGAGGCGTATCAGTTCCTCAGTCTGCCCGAGGAGCCACTGCTCGTTGGCGGAGAGGCCGTCGAATCGCATCATCCTGCGGTTGTCGGGGTCGTTGCCGCCGGCCTGGCCGTATTCGTCGCCCTGATAGATGCAGGGTACGCCGGGGATGGTGAGGTTGATGACCTCAAGCAGCAGGGCCTTCTTGAAAGCCACCAGCTCCCTGGCCGGATTCCCGTCAGCCGTTACGCCTATGCTGCGGTTCCAGCCTGCGGCCTTGCCGTCCTCGTCCCAGCTCACCGCGCCGCCCGCAAGGGAGATGAAGCGCGTCTTGTCGTGGTTGCCGGAGATGTTGCCCATGGTGTGGTGGGCGCCGTAGCTGGCCAGGGACTCGTCAATCACGGAGGCCAGGCGGCTCATGGGCACGCCTTCTTTGCCAAGCACGTCGATGGCGGTGTGGTAGATGTTGAAATCGAACTGGGCGTCGAGCATGCCGGTCTTCACGTAAGAGCCGACGAGCTCATTGTCGCCGTAGGTCTCTCCTATCATCCAGAGCGGACGGTCGGGGAAGCGGGTCTTCATCTTGCGGGTGAACATGCGCCAGTAGTTCAGGGGGATGTGCTTGCAGGCGTCGTGCCTGTAGCCGTCGAACTCGAAGTTCTGCACCCAGAACAGGGCGGTGTCGGTCATGGCGTCGCACACTTCCTCGCGTTCGAGGTCCAGGGTGGGGATGTGCTTGTCGAACCAGGTGGTGAGGCGCGCCTCGTCCCAGAGCTCGAAGTTGCGGCGGCCGTCGGCAAGGAGGCTGTCGGTAATCCAGTCGGGATGTGCCTTGAGCGTAGGCGAGTTGATGTGCATGTGGTTGGCCACGTAGTCCAGGATGACGTTGATGTCGTGCTCATGTGCGGTGGCAAGCAGCTCGCGGAGCTCGTCGTCAGTGCCCATCCTGGGATCGACCTTGGTATTGTAGATGGGCCAGTAGCCGTGGTAGCCGGAGAATTTGGTGTCGGGGTTGTGATACTGTCCCCATGCGTCCTCGGGATTCTGGGTGATGGGGGATATCCAGATGGTGTTAACTCCGAGATTGTCGAAGAAGCCCTCCCGGATCTTCTCCGTGATGCCCTTGAGGTCTCCGCCCTTATAATCTACGCGCGGATCCACGTCGGGCCTGTTGAGAGGCGCGTCGTTGCCGGGATTGCCGTTGAAGAAGCGGTCAACCATAAGGCTGTACAGCACCTGGGCGTTGGGGTCGTGGCGGGTGAGTATGCCCGCATCGAGCACTGGGCAGCCGTTCTGCAGGGGGATGAGGACGTCGTTGAGGATCACCTCCCCGTTGCCGGCGAATACGCGCAGATAGCTGCGTCCCTTGATCCTGGGAATGCTCCTGAGCTCTATGCCGCCGTCTTTCACGGTGCCTTCCGGCAGCAGCCTGTTCTGCACGAAGCAGAGGTAGCGGTAGTCGCCGTCGGCCTTGAGGACTATGCGTCCGTCCTCGATACCGGCGGTCGTAAGTCCCTGTACCACCGGCAGTTTGGGGAGGATGGGAATGGCAACCTTACCCGCGCTGAGTACGCCTATCCGTGCGGCATTGCCGTAGAGGGTAAGTACGCCGTCCTCCACCTTGAGGCTGTCGTAGCCTTCGGTAACGGAGATGCGCCCGAGTTTGCCGGGATCCACGCCGGGGAGGTAATCGGTAAGATAAACTTCCGTGACTGCGCCGGTCTCGCGCACCGGGATGATGGGATTGCCGAGCTCTGCGCGCTTGAGTTCCGGGTTGACGCAGCTGCAGGCCAGGGCTGCGATGATAAGGGTTGATGTAAGATGCTTCATGATGCCGGATAATCTAAAGACATTCAAATGTAGCAATTATAATTGTTTTTTCATACCTTTGTTTTTATGGGTATGGTGATTTTGATAACCGGAGCCAGCAGCGGAATCGGGAACGAGGCTGCGAGGCTGCTTGCCGCGAAAGGGCATAAGGTGTACGCCGCCGCAAGGCGGACGGAGTTGCTGGAGCCTCTACGGCAAAACGGCATAATCCCCCTGAGGCTCGACGTCACCGACGAAGCCTCCTGCCGGGAGTGCGTTCAGGCCGTAACCGCAGCCGAAGGGCGCATAGACGCCATAGTGAACAACGCCGGATACGGGAGCCTCGGGCCGATAGAATGCGTGACGATGGATGAGGCGCGCCGTCAGGTGGATACGAACCTGCTGGGAATGGCGTACCTCTGCTCGCTGGTCATCCCGCTTATGCGCTCACAGGGCGCCGGCCGCATCGTCAACATTTCTTCCATCGCAGGCACGGCCCCCATGCTGTACGGAGGGTGGTACAACGTGTCCAAATACGGGGTCGAGGCGCTGACCGACAACCTCCGCATAGAGCTTAAGCCCTTCGGCATCAAGGTGATAAAGATAGAGCCGGGCGGCATCAAGACGCCCTGGGGCAGAATCGCCGCAGACCATCTTGAAGATTGCACCCGCGGCTCGGCATACTCGGAATCCGCAAAGCGGGAGGCCGATTTCCTTCGCAAGCATTACGACGGCAAGGTGCTCACGCCGCCCTCTGTCGTGGCCCGCAAGATCTGCCGGGCCGTCACCGCCCGCCACCCGCGGGTACGGTACCGCCCCGGACTCGGCGCCGGCTTCATCATCGTCGCGCACGCCATCCTCCCGGTCCGCTGGTGGGATGCCATAGCGGGCTCGCTGGGGAAGGTAAAGTGATGGAGCTAAGTCCTATTTTGCAGCGTCCTTGAAGGCTTTTTCGAGCTGTTTCTGGACTTCGGGATCCTCAAACGCCTCTTCTGCTTCCTTGAGGGTTTCGTCGAAGCTCTTCTGGAGGCCCTTGTACATCTTTACGGAATAGCCGAGCTTGGTGTCGTCCTTCTCCAGGAGGCTGATTTCGCAGCGGTGGAGTACGCCGTCCTTCAGGAATGACCAGCCGTAGCTGCCTACATAGATCTCTATGCCGAAGATGGAGGTGCCGTTGTTGTCTTTGATCATCTGCTCGAGGTCTTTCTCGGACAGGGCCTCGTCTTTGTCGCTCTTGTCTTCGAATCCGTAAACATTGATGCCGTTGTCGGCCACCTTCTTCGTGATGGCGTATATCCTGCGCACGTTCTCTATGTGCTGCTCCTTGGTGTAGCTGTCTCCGTCCTGGATCTTGAAGTTGGCAAGCACGTCGCGCTCGTCGCCATAATAGGTGTACTTGCTGGTTTCGTTGAGCTTGTAGTCTGGGGCGAGGTCGGAGAGCTTGATGCCCTCGTTCTTCAGGAAATAATACTCTGCCGCCTCTTTGGAATACTTTTCTCCCTCGAAGGCCTTCTGGATCATCTTATCGGCGACTTTTTCAACATCGACCTTGTCGTCTTTGCCGTCTGATTTCTTGCCGCCTTTGTTGCCGCAGCCTGCGCAGAGGACGATACCCGCCACGCACATGAGAATCAATGAGAATCTTTTCATAATACTTTGGATTTGTCACAAATATAATCATTTCTTCCAAACGATAAATCCGGAAAAATGACTACCTTTCGGATATGACACTCAAACACCGTCTTCTCCCGCTCGTCCTTCTCCTGGTTCCGCTGGCCGTTTTCTCCCGCGAACGCGGGAACTTCGACGCCGGATGGGAGTTCGCATTCGGCGACGCCTCTTCTCCCGCACTGGACTTCGGCTGCGGTACGGAGTATTTCAACTATCTCACAAAAGCGGCGTCGATCCATAACGCAGGCCCATACAGCCCCGATTTCGACAAGTCAAAGTGGGACAGGGAGTGGAAGCCTGTGACTCTCCCTCACGACTGGGTGGTTGACCTTCCGTTCCAAAGCGCCGCCAGCCACAGTCACGGCTACAAGACGGTGGGCTTCGCGTACCCGCAGACCAGCGTCGGCTGGTACCGGAAGGTGTTCGACCTGCCTGCCGAAGACGACGGCAAGCACATAAGCCTGCAGTTCGACGGCATCTTCCGGAATGCCGACATATGGGTCAACGGCTTCTGGCTCGGCAAGGAGCCAAGCGGCTATGCCACACAGGTTTACGATATCTCGGAATATCTGAATTACGGCGGTTCCAACGTGGTTGCCGTGCGGGTGGACGCCTCTCTGGAGGAGGGCTGGTTCTACGAGGGCGCCGGCATCTACAGGCACGTATGGCTTGAGAAGACCGCCCCGTTGCACGTCGCTCCTTTCGGCACCTTCGTGCGCGCCGCGCTTGAGGCTCCGTACGCGCAGGCAGCGATAACCATAGACGCCACCGTACGCAACAGCGGCGTGGCGGCGGCAAGCTGTTCCCTCCGGCATACCCTGCTCGATGCCGAAGGCCGGGCGGTCGCAGGCGCGTCGGTGCAGGCCGCTGAGGTCCTTGCCAAGGCGGATGCGCCGTCGTCATCGACCTTCATCCTTGAGAATCCCCGGCTCTGGAGTCCCTCCGATCCGTACCTCTATACCGTCCGCACCGAGCTGCTGCAAGGCGGCGCCGTGGTTGATTCTTACGATACCGTTATCGGCCTCCGCAATGCGGTCTTCGACCCTGACAGGGGCTTCCTGCTGAATGGCAATTGTCTGGAAATCAGGGGCGTAAACCAGCATCAGGACCATCCGGGAGTGGGAACCGCAATCCCCGACGCCCTGCAGGAATGGCGCCTGCGCGAGCTCCGTAAGACAGGAGTGAACGCCATCCGTACGAGCCACAATCCGGCCACGCCCGAGCTGCTGGACGCCTGCGACAGGCTCGGCATCCTCGTGCTTGAAGAGAACCGGCTCACCGGCGTCAACCAGGAGCACCGGCGCCTGCTGCGGCGCATGATAGAGCGGGACCGCAACCATCCCTGCATCGTGCTTTGGAGCGTCGGCAACGAGGAATGGGCGCTCGAGTGGAACGACAAAGGCCGCCGCATAGCCGAATCGATGCGCGAATTCTGCCACAGGCTGGACCCCACGCGTCAGGTGACTGTGGCCACCAGCTCCGGCCCCGACATCCTCGAGGGCGCAGACGTGGCGGGCTACAACTACTTGATGCAGAACGATATAGATGGCCAGCGCGCCAGGTATCCCCAGCGTCCCGCAGTGGGCACTGAAGAGACTACGGGATGCGGCACGCGGGGAGTTTATTACGATGATGCCGCCTCCGGACGGATGGCCTCGCTCAACCGCACGCCCGACCAGCGTGACGGATGCCTCAATATGATAGGCCGCGGGCTGAAGTTCTACCGGGCCCGACCCTGGCTTGCCGGCCTCTTCTTCTGGACCGGCTTCGACTATCGCGGCGAGTCCAATCCGCTCGTTTTCCCCGCCACCGGCTCCGAATTCGGCCTACTCGACTACTGCGGGTTCCCGAAAGACGAGGCTTGGTACCTCAAAGCCTGGTGGACCGACGAGCCCGTGCTGCACATCCTTCCTCACTGGAACCTCGGCGGGCACGAGGGGGAAACGGTGAGTATATGGGTGTATTCCAACTGCGACGAGGTGGCGCTGCGCGTAAACGGCAAGTCGCTGGGACGCAAGAAGATGCAGTGGGGCGGCTACCTCAGCTGGGACGCCGTTTACAAGCCCGGGAAGGTCGTCGCCACAGGCTACAGGAACGGGCGCAAGGTGATGACGCAGGTGTTGGAGACCACGGGCGATGCGTCTGGGCTGAAGGTCGATGCCGACCGTACGGAACTTTCTGCCGACGGCCGCGACGTCGCCGTCTGCACCCTGCGGCTGGTCGATTCCAAAGGCCGGTTCGTCCCCGACGCCTGCCTGGACCTGCAGCTGACCGTCTCCGGCCCCGTGCGGATTCTGGGCGTCGGCAACGGCGATCCTGCCTGGCAGGCGCCCGAGAGGCCGCAGGATCCGGAAGCGCGTACGTTCTCCGTCCGCTCCTTCAACGGCCTGGCGCAGGTTCTCCTGCAATCGTGCACGGAGCCCGGCTCCGCCAGCCTCACCGTTTCCGCCCCCGAAGCCGGCACCACTTCCCTCTCCCTTAAAGTTTCCCGAAAAATCGTTACCTTTACGGAACAATCAAATACCACCCGCAAATGAAACACCGTATCCTTGCCGCATCAACTGTTATAGCCGTTCTTTTCAGCTCTTGCGTCCGGACTCCCGAAGAGATTGCCGTAACGGGCGTGGAGCTCTCCGATAACGACATCGAACTAATTGAAGGCCAGACGCATACCCTCATCGCAACCGTCCTTCCGGACAACGCCACAAACAAGGCGGTGGAGTGGGATTCGGCGGTGCCGAGCGTGGCTACGGTCAACGGCGAAGGCGTTGTCCAGGCCCTTGAAATGGGCGCCACCACCATACACGTTACCACTCAGGACGGCGGCTACAGGGCCGCCTGCCGCGTTATCGTACAAAAGAAAATCAAGCATGTCGAGTCAGTCTCCCTGAATCTGCCGTCCATCGGCCTGACGGAGGGAGGTTCCGTTATACTTGGCGCCACCGTTCTGCCTGCCGATGCAGATGACCGTTCGGTCACATGGTCCGCCGGCCCTGCTTCAGTCGTTACTGTGGAGCAGGACGGCTTCAACGGCATCGTAACGGCCGTAGGTCCCGGAGAAGGGACTGTTACGGTAAGGACCAACGACGGCGGGCTGGAGGCCACATGCACCGTGACTGTGGATGCTGCGGTTGTGGATGTTGAATCAGTCACCCTCGCCCCCGAATCCCTCGAACTGAACGAAGGCGAAACCGCCACCATCACCGCTGTCGTCCTCCCGGAGAACGCAACAAACAAGACAGTCAGCTGGGAAACGTCCGACCCCAAGGTCGCCAGTGTGGATCAGGACGGCAACGTAAGAGCGATTTCTGCAGGGCAGGCCAGGATAATCGTCAAGTGCGCCGCCATCGAGGTCTCCTGCGCCGTTACCGTCAGGAAAATCGAGGTTGACGGCGTATCCGTAAAGCCGTCGTCATATACGCTGATGGAGGGCGAAACCGTTCAGCTCAGCGCGGCCGTGAGCCCTGCAAGCGCAGACCAGACAGTGGAATGGGCATCTTCGGACATCATGGTCGCAACCGTAGACCGGTCCGGCGGACTTGTGACTGCCGTGGGCGCCGGCACATGCAAAATTTACGCACGTTCCACTTCCTTCACCGACAAGCAGGGGTATTGTGAGCTTACCGTAAATCAGGACACTTCCCTCAAGGGCATAGCGCTGAGCTCTGCCATAATGACTCTCCAGGTGGGTGAAACACGCACACTCACAGTCACTTACACTCCGTCATACGCCGCCAACAAGAAAGTCAGCTGGTCTTCCACCAACCCTTCCGTTGCAGCGGTTGACCAGGATGGCAACGTCACCGCGTTTGCAGAGGGCAACACAACCGTCACCGCCACCTCGGAAGAAGGCGGCTACACGTCAAGTTGCGAAGTGACCGTCTCCGGCAGCGCCGGGCCGATGATTTTCCATTGCAAGCAGGATGAACAGAAAGTGTGGCTGGTATACGGCTTTATAAACGAGTCCCCCGACCCGCGAAACGTAATCTATGATGACAGTAATTTTCATAGCGCGAATAGTTATATACCTGTTGCGGAATTCTTTGACGGCAGCTTGTATACGGTAGAGTTATGGAGCAGATTTTATGAGGCATCTACATATTGGCTGTGCAAGGACCGCAAGCCCATAGTTAACCTGCAATTCGATCATAATAGTTATACGATAAAGGGCTTGGCAATCAGGGATAATTGGTTTGCCTTATTGATGGAGAATTATGAAAAAGTAATGATATACCGTGGAGACTTATCCGGCAACATCGACATAATCGTTCTCGATTCTTCCACGACATCTTTCAAGGAAATCTATACTTATAAAATGGCGGCCCTCCCGAACGGAGATATCCAAATTGCTGCAAGTATAAGGGATTCATACAATACAGATTATCTTGCCAGTTACACAATTCCATATAACAGTACTGTTCCCGAAGAGGTTTTCCTTGAGGAGAATCGCAATGCCCACCCTAGTATTGCCGTAGATCCATCCACTGGAGATTCGTATATTCTTATGCAAAGATATGATCATACCAATGACTCCGGGAACTCGATTTACCACGTGGTTATCTACAAAAACGGCACTATGCATGGGAAAGTGGATGAAGTGGAAGTGAATTTCAGCGGAGCCATAGCCGCCAGGAACGGGCATTATTACTATGCGGTGTCGGATTACAATAAACAGGAAACACGCGTATATAAAGATGGTACTCTGCAGCACACTATAGCCGGAACACGAACAATTGATACATCCGACATAGCCCCCCTGCGCGTGTCTTCATCCGGAGATATATATCTTGCCCTGGAATGGGAAGATGCTGCCTTGTATAAAAACGGCTCTTTGCTTTATTCCGCTGCCTGGACTGGAACCTTCAACCCTTACTGCATAATAGAATAGCCTTTACAAACGCAAAGCCGCGGCCCGGTGATGGGTCGCGGCTTTGCGTATTGAGTTGCACTAACTTTATTCTGCGCTATAGGTAGGCAGAGTGAATGTCAATGCATCACGATTACATTTGGGAGCGAACCCAATGTAATCGTCCCCTCCGAGACTCTCGGTTGTGTAGTACTGGTTGTTAGCATACATAGCAACTGTGGCAGAGGTCCCTTGCAAGCATGTATCAAATGAACGGGGAATAGAAAGCTCATAAGACAAGATAGTCTCAGACCCCTCAACATGCGACACCACCCGGCTAAGAAGGCCATCGCACTGGTAGGTTTTATAAGCAGGAACTCCACCATATTGAAGCCAGCCTTCGAGTACCGTTGTATATTTAGATGTCCATTGCCAATAGAAGTCATGTGTACTATCTGAATCCCCCAGATAGATATTAAGATAATTGGCGTAAGAATAAGTGGCATTATCATACAAAGATGCTTTTTTCACTTCGAAATACAAGAAGACTCTAGATGCATTCCCACTTGCCTTCAGGGTCCGAATACCATCGTAAGGGCTGTCAGTTCTTCCGGCAGCAGTAGCGACATCGGTATCAGAGTACCAATTCACGCCATAAGCAGATGTATAACTCCAGGGACGGCCACTCAATTGAGTGAAAGAAGACCACTTAACGACCTCAAAATAATACTCGTCCTTATTATCGGTAAAATCAGCGGTTAACGGTTGACCGGCTGTGTCCCAATCACCCGAAGGGGAGACCACATAAATCAGGACCGAAGGAGTCATTCCCCAGACTTGGCTGGCCGCTAAAGTATATTTGTAGTACTTTCTCCCGGCAATTACTTCATACTCATTGAGATCCATGTCGCTGCCCGGCCATCCGGCTGTTCCCATAGCTTCACTGCAGAACTTGAGTCCGGTCGCATCATCGTCAGGATCGATTCCGAAATACAGTGTCACCTGCTGCTCCTGGACAGATAAGGTGTTGGTTGCAGGGTTATAAGTAAAGGTCAAAACAGTGGCGCCAAGACCCAAATCCATAGAGTAGTTTTTGTTCTCATTGCCGGGATCACCAATCCAATCAACTTCTGCGTGAACAACTTTATACTCAACCTCTCCAGTTCCGGCAGGAAGAGATACTTCACATTTGAAAGCACCATCATTTTGCTTTACCATGGGGGTGGCTGTAATATCCCAACCGTTGAAGGATCCAGCGAGGGTATATCTGTAATTGTCCATCCATGCATCGACAACTTGAGTGGCGGGATCGAATGAAATATGCAGGATTCCGGCATGAGGTATTGTGTATTGATAGTTGCCTTCGCCGTCCGGGTTACTTCCCCCGCCCCAGGAATTGGTCCAGTCATGATCCTGGGCGACCTTGAATTTGATAGTGCGCCCAACTAATCCGTCTGTAATGGTGTAATCCTTCAGGAATGTATCGTCCATCTGCTTGACCATATCATTCGCGGTCTCCTGGGCATTCCATTGAGTGACGAAAAGATCTTGATCGTTTCCTGCAACTGTGAATGCGTCGGATTCAATGTAGGCGTTCACCGTTCCGGAAGAAGGATTAAAGGTAATGACAAGCGTTCCTTTCGTTATTTCGCCAGTATCAATAAAATAGTTGCCTTCACCGTCAACGTGGCTTCCGCTTCCTCCCCAAGAATTACTCCAACTATGATTGTCTACAACTTTTAACTTAATATAGGGTTCAGTTCCATCCAGCTGATAGGTCTTGCGATAGGTGCCATCGGCCTGCTTGACCATGTCATTATCAGAATTGGTTGGATCCCAATCAGTGCCAAACACAGTATCTGGCGAGCCGGCAACGGTATAGAC
>JAFZLQ010000038.1 GCA_017551425.1 Bacteroidales bacterium
GGCGGCCCCATTAAGCTAATCCGCTTGGCAGATTAGGCAGCGAGTGCATAGTTGCTGTTGCCAGCTAATTGTTCGGAGTGTGTTTTTACGGGCATAACCCCATGGCCCGGCGTGCTTACCTTCCGGCATCGATGCTGTCTAAACCAAAACATCCCCGTGTAGTAAGGCTGCAAATTTACTAAAAACATCGAAATAATTATTATATTTGTAAGTTAAACGAAAAATCGCTCTAAAACCGGATATGAACAAAAGAAGAATCCTGACTGTGGCGGCATGCCTCTTAGTTGCGGGCTTTGCCGCTTTCGCACAAAGTACCATGACTGACCAGCAGGTGCTGGACTACGTGAAAACCGGCGTCAAGGAAGGCAAATCCCAGGACGATATGATTGCCGACCTTGCCCTCAAGGGCGTCGACAGGGCCCAGGCTGAAAGGGTGCGCGCCCTCTACGAGAGCCAGAACAAGGCCGAGACCCAGGTCGAAGAGGTTTCCCGTGCCCACACGCTCACGGAAACCCAGTCCGCTCCCGCAGCCGTCACCGCCGATGAATCCAATGCCGTTTACGGCCGGAACATCTTCCGCAACCGCAACCTGAGTTTCGCTCCCAGCGAGAATCTGGCCACACCCCGCAACTACAGGCTCGGTCCCGGCGACGAAGTCATAATCGACATCTTCGGAGCCAACCAGAGCACCCTGCGCGGCGTCATCTCGCCCGAAGGCAGCATCAATGTCGACGTCCTCGGCCCCATCTACCTGAACGGCATGACCATCGACGAGGCCAACGCCTATCTCAAGAGGAAGCTCGCCAGCATCTACGCAGGTCTCAACCGGAGCACTGCCGGCACCAATATCAGGCTCAGCCTCGGGCAGATACGTACCATCCAGGTGAACATCCTCGACAACGTCGAACATCCGGGCACCTACAGGCTTTCATCGCTGTCCACCGTGTTCCATGCCCTTTACATGGCAGGCGGCCCCAGCGGAGTCGGTACGCTCAGGAACATCAAGGTCTCGCGCGGAGGCAAGATTGCCGGCACCGTAGACGTCTATGACTATCTGGTGAACGGCAGCTCCGCAAGCGACATCCGCCTCGAGGAAGGCGATGTCATCCTGCTTCCCGCCTACGAGGTGATGGTAAAGGCCACGGGCCTTGTAAAACGCCCCATGCGCTTCGAGATGAAGAAGGGAGAAACCCTTGCAGACCTCATCAAGTATGCAGGCGGCTTCGAGACCGGCGCCTTCACCGAGAGCGTCACCGTCACCCGTCAGAACGGCAGCAGCTACTATGTCCGCACCGTTCCCCAGGCCCAGTTCTCCACATTCCTTGTGGAAGACGGCGATGAAATCAACGTAAGCAAGCTCAACGGCTTCTTCGACAACAAGATAAGCATTACCGGTGCGGTTTACCAGCCCGGCCCGTACGAGCTTTCCTCAAAGGTCCATACCGTAAAGCAGCTGGTCGAGCAGGCCGGCGGCCTTCTTCCGGAGGCGTTCACCGGCAGGGTGGTGGTTCACCGCGAACATGAAGACCGCACCCTCGAGATCATCTCCCTCAATCTCGGCGAAATCCTCGCAGGCAATGCGCCCGATTTCGAACTCCAGAAGAACGACGAGCTCCAAATCGTGAGCAAGCCCGACCTCCAGGAGAGCCGCACCATGACCATCAGCGGCCTTGTGGTAGCTCCCGGTGCCTATCCGTTCGCCGAGAACACCACGGTTGAAGACCTCATAATCATTGCAGGAGGCCTCCGCGACGGCGCCTCCACCACCAGGGTGGACGTCTCCAGGCCTGTGAAGGATTCCCAAGGCCAGGTGGTTCCCGACAAGATGGCCACTGTATACAGCTTCGGCATCAAGGACGGCCTGATTGACGACGGCGTGAAGGGTTTCGTGCTCGAACCTTACGACGAGGTGATAGTCCACAGGAGCCCCGCCTTCAACATTCAGAAGCATTTCTCTGTCAGCGGAGAAGTGAATTTCCCCGGCACGTTCACCATGTCCAACCGTCAGGAGCGCATCAGCGACCTCATCCGCATGGCGGGCGGCGTCACTGAGTTCGCCCATCTCGACGGAGCCCGTCTCTACCGCAGGTACTCTTCCGAGGAATTGCTCAGGGCCCAGGACGAGAGGCGTATCCTCCTTGCCCAGGGCGACACCGCAAGCGTCGGTTTCGTGTCTGTTCCCGAGACCTATTCCATTGCCATCAACCTGAAGGAGGCCCTTGCGCATCCAGGCGGGAAAGACGACATAGTGCTTTTCGAAGGGGACGCCATCAGCATCCCGCAGATCAACGAGGTGGTGAAGGTATCGGGTGCGGTTATGATGCCCGCCGCCTTCGCCTACAATTCCAGTTACACCGCAGGCAAGTACATCCGCATGAGCGGCGGCCTCGCCGACAAGGCCAGGCTGGGACATGCCTACGTGGTTAATACCGACGGTTCCGCGAGGCCCTATTCTTCCGGCATGAAGCTAAAGCCCGGCGACGAAATCGTTGTGCCCAGGAAGGAGCCGAAGGAGTATAATGAGCACGCATGGTCGAGTGTTGCCACAATCTCCTCTGTGATCGCTTCTCTCACTACCGCCCTCACTTATGTATTCTTAATTGTCAGATACACGAAGTAGCTATGGATGAACAGAAACAATACACGGAGCCCGTATACGAAGACGAGGGCTTCGAAATAGACTGGGCAGGCATTTTTGCTAAGCTGCTCAAGAGGTGGAAGTTCATTTTCCTCGTGTCTTTCATCTTCGGCTGCCTTGGCATAGCAGCGGCCCTTCTGGCGAAGCGCTACTATCAGGTAACCGTCACCCTCGCTCCTGAAATCCAGAGGAGGGGGTCCACCATCAACAACATCACCAGCATGCTCGGCATGGGCAATATCAGCCTCGAGAACAATTCCGACGCAATGTCGATCACCCTGTTCCCGGAGATTTGCCAGAGCACGCCCTTCATCACCAGCCTCTTCGACGTAATGGTAGATCCTTACTATTCCCCGAAGGCAAAGCTGGCAGGTGCTCCCGCACCACAGCCGGTCTCAGTCTTCGACCATATGATGGGTTATGACGATCCCAAGAGGAAGCTTAAGGAGAAGGATCTTGAAAAACAGGAGAAATACCGCAAGGTGTTCAACGACGCTGTTGTGGACGTCGCTGCCCTCACTCCCAACCAGCAGAAGGTTGCGACCGCCCTGAAGAAGAGCATCTCTGCCGATGTCGACAAAAAGACCGGAGTCACCACCGTCAGCGTGGTGATGGACGACCGCCAGATGGTTGCCCAACTGGCCGACACCGTTACCGCAAGGCTCCAGGAGTATGTCACTGCCTACAGGACAAAGAAGGCTATAGATGACTACAATTACTATGAGCACCTCAGGGAAGAGGCGCATGTAAATCTGGTGAAGGCTCAGCAGGCTTACGCCGCCCGCGTCGACTACGACCGCAGCGTCATCCTCCAGAGCGTCAACAGCGAGAAGGAGCGTCTCCAGCAGGAGGCGAATCTCGCCAACCAGCTTTACTCCCAGATGTCGCAGCAGGCCGAGATGGCCAAGGCCAAGATCCAGGAGGAGCGGCCGATGTATGCTGTGATACAGCCCGCTACGATGCCGTATAAGGCTACAAAGAGCCGCCTGAAGACAGTGGTCATCTGGGGTTTCGTAGGCGTCCTGCTGTCCTGCCTCTGGGTGGCTTTCGGGGAAGATTTCTTCAAGAAGGCCAGGAAAGGGGTGAAGGAGAAGATGGAGGAAGAGTAGGGGGGGATTAAAGGGATTTGGTCGCTGAAGCGTCCACATCCCTTCCCGCTCGCCGCGGGGCCCGAACAAGCAAAACACCCTGTGATGTGCTCTGCACATCTCGGGGTTGTTTTTTTGCGCCTGAATGCAAGCTAGCTTGGTCTTTCCGGGATTTGCCTGCTTCGCAGTCACATCCCAGCCCCGCTCGCCGCGGGGATTTGGTCGCTAACGCTCCCACATCCCTTCCCGCTCGCCGCGGGGCCCTTGCAAGCAAAACGAAAAAAACGGCTGAAAGTGAACTTTCGCCGTTTTTCTGTTTTGCTTGCGGAAAGACTGGGATTCGAACCCAGGAACCGCTTTGGGCGGTCACACGCTTTCCAGACGTGCCTCTTCAGCCACTCGAGCATCTTTCCTGATTGGACTGCAAATATAA
>JAFZLQ010000039.1 GCA_017551425.1 Bacteroidales bacterium
CCCGCAGTATTGCCGACAGCATGCTGGCGCTCAACTGCTCCGCCCTGATGGACATGTGCTACATCTGCCTTCCGTACATGAAGGCCGGCAGCCGGGTGCTCAACATCGCATCCGTCGCAGCCTTCCAGCCTGTCCCGTACATCACGGAGTACGCCGCCACCAAAGCGTTCGTGCTGAATTTCAGCCGTGGCCTCTGGAAAGAACTCAGGCCGAAGGGTATCACAGTCACGGCCCTCTGCCCTTACTGGACAAAGACGGAATTCTTTGACGTGGCCAACAACCGTACGGAGAAAGACCGCATCACGTATTTCAATGCGATGTACAATCCTGAGGACGTGGTAAACCGCGGTTGGCGAGACCTCCTGAAAGGGCGCGACCTCAGCACTTTCGGCTTCATCGCCAGGATGCAGATTCTCCTCGTCAAGATCCTCCCCCACCGCATTGTGATGAAGGTCTGGTGCGGACAGCAGAAGATTTCCGAATGAAAGGCACAGGGCTTGACACCCGGTGCGGCCCTGCTGCAAAACACGACCGATATGTCCCGCAAAGAAACAGTATTATTAAGCATAGTGCTTGTCGTCCTGGGTACAAGCATGCACTTCGTGCACCATCTGCCGTTCTTCAACCATTTCTGGGGCTACATCTTTCCTGTGACGGAAAGCGTGATGGCGCACATGAAAATGATCTTTTATCCTATGGCGCTGATGAGCCTGTATATGGTCATAAGCCGTCGCGACATCCGGGAAACCGGGGCCCCCATCCTTGCGGGAATTGCGGTGATGCCGCTGGTCGTAGCCGTGTTCTTTGCATACTGGGTGTTTGTGCGCCACGAGCTGATGGCCCTGGACATCGTCATATACATTGCTTCCGTCGTAGGCGCCGTATTGCTGGCCAGGCGCTGGAGAAACAGCGCTTTCGTACGCAAGTGCTGGCCGCTCTGGATAGTCCTGTTCATTGCAGGTGCCATCCTGACCGGATACCTCACATATCACGCACCGGACTGGATAGTCTTTGCCGATCTCGGATAGCGATCGTCACACCAGCGCCTACAGCAGCAGAAGCACTGCGGTAACGTAGAGCAGAAAAGCCTCCGTCTTCATCCGGCGGGGGATGTTTGCCTTCATCATGGCCTCAGTGGCGTCCAGCTCCGAAAGGGCGGAAAGCTCGGATGCCTCGGGAAGCTTGCGTGCGGGCCATTTTGCCACCACAAGGCCGTCTGAGAACAGCGTGGCGCCCCCGTTGCTGCGGTTGAGCGTCATGAGGGTACGGCGGTCCGACGACCACGCGCTTTCCGGCAGACCGGAACCGGAGCCGATGAGCATGGTACGCACGGGCATGGCTTCCATGAATGCATCCAGGCCCGCAAGCGTCTCCGGCGACAGTTTGTCGTAATCGTACGCCGATACCACAAGGACTGTCCCTTCCGCAAGCAACTCGTCGCAGTATTCACCGCAGGAATCGCAGATCGACAGCAGGGGCGAATCGGGAGAAGGCACGGGCTGGGCCTGCATGAGCGTGGAGCCGGGCTTGAACGCAGTAAAGTCGAAAGCCGGGATGCGCATTAACGAATAACCCGCAAAGGCGAGGATCGAAACTGCGGCTATGCTGAAAGATACGTACTTGACCTTCCTCGGCACAGGTACCGAGCGCATGGGAAGGTACGCTACGAGCCACAGCGCACAAAGCGCAAGGTTCTTTATAAAACTCTGGAAATGAGTAAGATGCACAGCCTGCCCGAAGCACCCGCAGTCCATGGCGGGGTTGGCTATCCACAGATTAAGGGTAAGGCCGGTGAACGCAAGGATGACTATGCCCGCGCCGGGGCCCACCACCCGCGGCCAGACGCCGGCGAGCAGTGCCGCGCCGAGCAGCGTCTCGAGCAGGGCCATCCCCACTCCGACCGCCTTGGCCAGCGGCATCATGAATGCTATATGCAGGTACTTGAAGTACTCCTCCACCACCAGCCCGGCGCCTACGGGGTCCATGAGCTTGAGCATGCCTGTGGCGAAGAATACCAGGCCGATTATGAAGGCGCAGATGCGTTTAACGGCTTTCATACACCTCTTTCAGTTTGCTGAATATCCTGTCCGGAGGGAGCATGGAACCGGCGCCGTCCGAGCAATCGACTACCACGAGGGACGGATCCAGCGACGCCTGCCTCAGGTACATCGCCCGTACGCGTTTCTGGAACTCGATGTCTGCCTCATGGATGTCCGAGGCGCCGTGAAGATAGCCCCTGTCGGAGCCGGAACGGGCGCGGGAAAGGCTCTCCTCAACAAAGCCGATGGGCACGTCCAGGAAGATGTTGAGATCCGGCCTCGGAAGGTCGAAGGTACCGAACTCGGTGTTGAGTATCCACTCCCGGAGGTCTTCCGCGGCATCCTGGTTCTTCATTTTGGCGCACTGGTAGGCGATGTTGGAATAGACGTAGCGGTCCAGGAGCACGGTGCCTCCGGAGGCGAGGACCTCCTTGATGGCGGGGGCGGCGCCGTGGCGGTCTTCCGCGAACAGGAGAGCCACCAGCTGGGGATGAACCCCGTCTATGGGACCGAAGCCGCCGCGCAGGAACTTGCCTATGAGCCCTCCGTAAACAGGGGCGTCGTAGCGCGGGAAATGGATGTATTCCAGGCGGGAGCACACGCCTTCGAGGTATTCGCGCATGAGGCGTACCTGTGTGGACTTGCCGGCTCCGTCGAGGCCTTCTATAACTACCAGCATACTATTCTTCTACAATGTAAACGTCGTCTCCGGGCTCGGCAAAGCCGAACTCCTCGCGGGCGTATCTTTCCAGGGAATCACGGGAGGTGGAAAGCAGGCGGATCTGCTCGTCCAGGCGCTTGTTGTCCTGCTTGAGGGACTCTATGCGGCGCTCCTGCTGCCGAAGGGTGAAGCCGGCCTGCACCCAACGCACCACGCTGTCTTTCTTGACAAAGAGGAACAGCACGAATATTGCAGTTATGACGATGGCAAAGCGCACGAACGAACGCTGGGGTGCGCTGTTCCCGTCTTTGCTGCGGTCCCATATGTCCTTAAATTTTCCCATAATCACAAATATAATTATATTTGCAGAATATAAACACAAAATTTTATGAAACCTACTCTTTTGGTACTTGCTGCCGGTATGGGCAGCCGTTATGGCGGACTCAAGCAAATGGACGGTCTGGGTCCTTCCGGAGAAACCATCATCGACTATTCAATCTACGATGCCGTCCGCGCAGGATTCGGCAAAGTGGTTTACATTGTCCGCGAGTACTTCCTTGAGGAGTTCAAGAAGGCGGTGCAGGAGAAATACGGACATCTCGTCTGCCCCGACGGAGCTCCCCTCCAGTTCGATTTCGTAACCCAGGAGCTCGACCGCATCCCCGCAGGCTTCCCCGTCAGTCCCGACCGCCAGAAGCCCTGGGGAACGGCACACGCCGTACTCATGGCCAAGAACGCCATCCACGAGCCCTTTGTGGTAATAAACGGAGACGATTACTACGGCCGCGACTCCTTCCGCATCGCAGCTGAATGGTGCCGCGAACACGAGAACAGCAAGAACGTCTATGCAATAGTAGGTTTCGAGGTTGACAACACCCTCAGCGAGTCCGGCGGCGTATCCAGGGGCATCTGCCAGTACGACGCCAACGGCCGCCTGATCACCGTGGTCGAGCATCACAACGTATTCATCGAGCCCGACGGCGTGCTCCGCGGAGACAACTCCGTCACCGGCGAGCGCGTGGAACTCCGCGCCAAGGACCTCTGCTCCATGAACTTCTGGTGCTTCACCCCCGACTACTTCGCCAACAGCGAGGACTACTTCAAAGTGTTCCTGAAAGACCATTCCGCAGAGCTCAAGTCCGAGTTCTACATCCCCTATGCGGTTGACGGCATGGTCAAGGCAGGCACCGCCATCTGCGACGTGCTGTCCACATCGTCCCGCTGGTTCGGCGTCACCTTCAAGGAAGACCGTCCCGGCGTAGTCGCCAAGTTCGCGCAGCTCGTCGCCGACGGCGTCTATCCCACTCCGCTGTATTGATGAAAAGGCGCGGCAACTTCAAGTTCCTGGGGAAGTTCTCATGGTACATCCCCGGGACGGGCGGAATCTTCGCCCTGCTCGCCTGGCTACTGTTGGGCGCCGCAATAGGCGGAATACTGGTCGTTGTCATGGGTGCGATAGCCGGGCCCGATTCCGTAACGGAATACGGCACCCTGCTCAGTTACCCCATAATGTTCGTGCCCCCCATGCTCTTCGCAGCCGTGAAGAGCAACGCGGCCTCGATGTCCAAAGGCGGATTCAAGCTTGACAGCAACAATTTCGCCCCCCTCGGCGGAGCCCTCTGCGCGCTGATAGCCGCGGCCGGCACCCTGGCCTGCGCATTCTGGGCAGACTGCCTGGTTTCCTTCCTGCCGCCCATGCCCCAGTGGTTCAAAGACGCCATGGAGAGCATGACAAACGGCAACCTGTGGATCAACCTCCTGTGCGTGAGCATAATGGCTCCCATCTGCGAGGAGTGGCTGTGCCGCGGCATGGTACTGCGCGGAATGCTTGCCCGCGGGGCCAAGCCTGCAGTAGCCATCGCAGTTTCGGCCCTCTTCTTCGCCTTCATCCACCTCAACCCCTGGCAGGCCGTTCCCGCATTCATCCTTGGATGCCTCTTCGGTTACGTATATTACAGGACGGGCTCCCTCAAGCTCACCATGCTGATGCACTGCGTCAACAACACCTTCGCCGTCATCTGCAGCCGCATCCACGGTTGGGAGGAGATGGAGACGTGGAAGGACGTCGTCCCCGGCGGGCTCTACTGGATACTCGTTGCGGCCACGGCCCTGCTCACCGTACTCGCGGTGCTGGCGTTCCGCAAAGTGACGCTCGTCCGCGGCAACTGCAACTGCGACCCCGTGCCGTCGATATTCGATGCCGATGAGAAGGAGGCTTCTGCCGTAGCGTGATGAGAGCGAACGCCGGAATACTGTTTCCCGCAGCGGTGGTTTCCGCCACCGTCGCGGCGGTGCTGGGCCTGGGATCTCCCGAGGTCCGGCAATTCAGCGTTCCGGCGCCCGCCCCCCTCGCAGACACCGTCGTCTATGTAAAGGACGCGTACAAGCTCAAGCGGGTGGGGAACCTCGACGAAATAAGGATTGCGGACAGCCTGCTCACGGACGTGGCGGACAGCACCGCCGCCGAGGAGTTCATCGACACCCTCCCCAAACTCACCGCCCGCGACACCATCCCCGTGCCCGAGTGGCTCAAGCTCTCCGACCCGTTCCGCTACAAGTATTACGTGGCGCTCATCGATTCGCTTACCCATGTAATCGTACGCGACTCCCTGCGCCATTCGAGCGATTCCCTCAAGATCCTGGCAGACACGCTCTTCTCACGCATTCCGCCGGATTCCGCCGGCGCCCTCGAAGCGCTGGCCCGCGCCCGTCTGGATTCCCTCGACTGGAGGATGGTCGATTCCATCTACGTGGCCGACTCCACCCACGTGGCGGATTCCATATTCCTGGCATGGTACAACTCCCTCAGCCGCAAGGAGCGCCGCGCCTACGACGAGAAGATGGCCCTCCCCGCCAAACTGGCCAGGATGGACTCCATACGCAAGGCAAAGGAAGACAGGCAGGCGTACAAGGACTCGCTCATAGAGTACACCCCACGCATCCTCGAATCCTTCGCCGTCCCCGATTCGATGCAGTACAAACGCATCATCGAATGGACTGTGGACCAGGATTTCCACCGCCTGGACGTGCGGGAGCCGGACACCACCTACAACTATCACTTCAACGACTATCCCTTCTTCCGGAAAGACGTCAACGCCACCTGGCTGGGCGTCCCCGGATCGCCGGCGCAGTACTACAACTTCTTCAACCGCACCAGCGACGAGAGGGTTGAATTCTACAACGCGCAGGAGCTCTGGTCGTTCTCGCCCAGGACGCTCCCCAACTACAACACCAAGACTCCCCACACCGAGCTCGCCTACTACGGCACGCTCCTCGCCGGCGACGCCAAGGAATCGGACAACCTCCACATCCTCACCACCCAGAACATAACGCCCGAGTTCAATTTCGCGCTGTCGTACGACCGCTTCGGCGGCGGAGGCATGCTGGAAAGCGAAACCACCACCAACAAGACCTTCTCCGCAAGACTCAACTATCTGGGACGCAAGTACATGGCCCACTTCGGCTACATCTACAACATGGTCGATCGCAAGGAGAACGGAGGTATAACGGACCGCATGTGGATCAGGGATACGACCGTGGAACCGAGGGAAATCCCCGTAACCCTCAGCGGCGCCGAGTCCAAAGTGGTCAAGCACACCTGGTTCCTCGACCAGCAGTACCGCATCCCCTTCGAGTTCCTCAAGAGGCTTGGCCGTCAGCAGGCCGACACGCTCTCCGTGGGAGAACCGGCGGACACCCTTCTGGCAGACACCGAGACAGCCGACACCCTGGACCGCAACGTAACCACTGCATTCATCGGCCACAGCTCCGAATGGTCCCGGTATTCCCGCAACTATACGGACAAGATTACCAACGACCTGGGGAAGGAGTTCTACAACAACGTGTTCAACTTCGGGCCGGCGAGTGCGGACTCCCTCGGCACGATGAAGCTGGACAACAAGATCTTCGTGCGGCTCCAGCCATGGGGCAGCGAGGGCATAGTCTCCAAGCTCGACGTGGGCGCGGGAGACGAACTGCGGCATTACTTCGACTCCACCAGCCTGCGGCCCACAAAGCATGTCGAGAACTCGTTCTACGTGTATGCCGGAGCCCAGGGACAGCTGCAGAAATACCTGTTCTGGGATGCCAAGGCCAAGTTCAACCTGCTGGGCTACAAGGTGGGAGACACAGAGATTGAAGCCAACGCGAGCTTCAATTTCTACCCGTTCCGCAGGGCGCGCAAGAGCCCTGTTACCGTCAGCGGGCACTTCGGCAGCACCCTGCTTACGCCGGACTACTACACCCGCTTCCTCAACACCAACCACTACAGCTGGGAGAACGACTTCGGAAAGATATCGACCACGACTATCCGCGGCCGCATCGACGTCCCCCGCTGGCGGCTCAGCGCAGACGTGGGTTATGCGCTGCTGGCCAACAACATCTGGTACGACACGCTCGGCATAGTTCAGCAGAACGCGGTTCCGATGAGCGTAATCTCGGCATCAGTCAGCAAAGACTTCGTGCTGGGGCCCATGCACTTCGACAACCGCGTGCTGGTCCAGTACTCTTCCAACCCCGACGTCCTCCCGCTGCCGCTCGTAGCGCTCAACCTCCGCTGGTACGCCCAGATTCCCATACAGCCGGGAGTCATGACGATGCAGGTGGGCGCCAACGCGTTCTACAACACACAGTGGTACGCCCCGGCATGGAATCCCGCGCTCGGAGTGTTCCACAACCAGAACCAGAACCTCTACGAGAACGGTCCGTTCTTCGACCTGTTCATAAACATCCAGTGGAAGCGCCTCTGCATGTTCATCAAGTACCAGAACGTCGGGCGCGGATGGCCGATGGACCGCAAGGACTACTTTACCGCAGACCGCTACATCTACACCATAGACGGCATGGAAGGCCTCAAGCTCGGCATGTTCTGGCCGTTCTACTTCTCCACAGACCGCCACCTGGCCAAGTCCAGCGGATCCTCGATGTCTTCCGGCGGAGGCGGAGGCAGGGGATCCTCGTCAGGCTCGTCGTCAGGCTCTTCAAGACGCAACCGATGAAAGCCGTCCGCACAGTCATAGCCATCCTGGTCCTCGCCTGCATAGCCTCCTGCAACCGCAACGAAGACCCCTGGCACGACGGCACGCCGCTGCGCTGCGCCGTGAGCATGCTGGACAGCGATACCGGAAGCGAACTGCGCTGCGGCTACAACTACGAGCTGCTGAGCCGTTACGCCTCCGTCACCGGGCGCAAGGCGGCCATACGCCTCGCCCTGCACAAGGAAGCCGTGCTGGACTCGCTGCGTTCCGGCGACCTGGACGTCATCGCCTTCCCCTGGAAAGACAGCATCGGACCCGATTCCACCCTCATAGAGATCATGGCCGACAGCTGCGGCATCTGGGTATTCCCCTCCTCCCGTGCGGTTGAGGCGGAAAAGGCGGTGCAGTGGCTAAGGGACTTCCGTTCCGGGCCCGACCATCCCGTAATACGCCAGCCTTTCTTCGACGTTTACAATCCCATGACGCGGGTGAGCGCAGACTTCATATCCCCCTACGATTCGCTGCTGCGCGTCTATGCAGACACCCTGGGATGGGACTGGAAGCTGCTCGCCGCAGTCGTCTATCAAGAGTCCAAATTCAAGATCGAGGCCCGCTCGGGACGGGGCGCATCGGGCCTGATGCAGCTCCTGCCCGATACGGCGCGCCACTTCGGATGCAGCAACTCCCTGGACCCGGAAGACAACATTCGCGCCGGGGTGCGCATGCTTCTCGCCGTGCGCGAGCGCTACCGCAAGATGGCCGCGACGCCGGACGACCTCACCAAATTCACCCTCGCCGGCTACAACGCCGGAACCGGGCGCCTGAAGGACTGCATCAACTACGCCCGTCACCTGGGGGTTGACGTGTCCCGATGGGAGAATATCGCCGCAGTCATTCCGGACATGCAGCACGATTCCATCGCCGCTCTCGACACAATCAAGCTCGGAACCTTCTCCGGCGGCTACGAAACCGTCTCCTACGTACGCAAGGTGCGCAGGTTCCACGAACGTTATACCCACATTTGCGAATGAAGGCGGAGGGATTCATAGCGTCCAGACTCCGTTTCAAGGGGCGCCTGGCCATAGTTGCAATTGCGGTGAGCTTCTTCGTGATGATAATCTCGCTGGCCATATCCGCCGGCTTCCGCAAGGAAATCCGCAGCGGCATATCGGCGATGTCCGGCGACATACGCCTCAGCGCCACCGAAGAGCCCATCAACACCCGCCCGTCCTACATAGACAAGCTTGAGGGCTTGAAGGGCGTCAGAAGCATCACCCCCGTAATCTGGAAACCGGCGATAGTCAAGGGGCCCGACGACATCAGCGGCGTGCTGGTCAAGGGCGTGCCCATGCCGGACAGCTGCTCGCTGCAGGCAAGCATACCCTCGCGCCTCGCAGCCAAGCTCAGGCTTTCCGAGGGCGACAGCTTCACCGCATGGTTCGTGGAAGACAAGGTGCGCGCCCGCAGGTTCACCGTCAGCGGCATCTACGAGGGCATTATCGATTCCGACGAAACCCTCACCATAATAGTACCGCTTGCCGACATGCAGCGCCTGTGCGGCTGGAGCGAAGACCAGGCGAGCGCCCTCGAGGTGCTGCTGAAAGACCCCGACGCGGCAAACGACACGGCATTCGAGATGAGCGTCATGTCCTACGGAAACCACGGGCCCGAGGAGGAGATACTCAATGCGGCAACCGCCCGCGCCCGCTATCCCCAGCTCTTCGACTGGCTCGGGCTGATAGACGTCAACGTGCTGGCAATCATTATGTTGATGATAGTGGTGGCCGGCTTCAACATGATTTCCGGCCTGCTCATCCTGCTGTTCCGCCACATCTCCACCATTGGCATGCTGAAGAGCATGGGCATGGGCAACCGCGCCATCGCAGGGGTGTTCCTGCGAGTGGCGGCGCGCATAGTTGCAGCAGGTATGCTGATAGGGAACGCCGCGGCACTGCTGTTCTGCCTGGTGCAGGACGCCACGCACCTCATAAAGCTCAACCCGGCGAATTACTTTGTCTCCTTCGTCCCGGTGAGCGTAAGTCCCACGGTGGTCCTGCTGGTGGACGCCATCGCCTTCGGGGCCATAATGCTCCTCCTGCTTATCCCTACCCTGTTCATCTCAAGGGTCGATCCCGCAGAGACGGTGAGGGTGAAGTAGGCTGATGCCCTGGGACCTGCGCCAAGGCCTCCGTTATTTTTTCTGGTTAAGGGCTTCCAGGCGGGCCTCGTAGCCGCTGCGCTCAAGCTCGTCCGAGGTGGCGCGGATCAGCGCCGGAAGGTATTTCTTCTCCAGCCTTACGTTCTTGTCGCGCCGCGCGACCAGCACGCAGTTGCGCGCGGCCGAATAGTCGTCGGGAGAGATCTTGAACACCTTCTCGTACCATTTGAGGGCCTTGCGCGGATTGCTCTTGCAAACAAGCCAGTAGGAGCCGAGGTTATTGAGGAACTCGGTGTTGCGGGGATATTCCTTGTTCATGCGCTCCGAAATGACCCTGAACGCCTCGAAGCTGGACGGCGTACCGTAATGGAAAAAGGTAAAGCAGAACTCCTGGATGGCCTGCTGGAAAATGTCCTGCTCCATCTTCTCCCCCCGCAGGGTCCATGAAGGATGCTTGGACGCGTTATAGTCGATGGTCCGCATGATCTCCTGCAGTGCCATGTCGGGGCTGTCCTTCTCGTAAAGGATGAGCGCGTCAATCTTGTCAACCCTGTAGCCGAATTCGTCCGGGACCAGCGAAATAGCCCTGTCTATGGTCTTCTTGGCGGCGCCGAAGAGCTCGTCGTCGTAAGAATCGACCTCATAATAGAACACGTCCCGCCCGGTGCTGTCCTTCAGGGTTAGGAAGGGGCTCTGCCCGAGGTACTTGGACGCATCCCTGGGCTCGATGTTCGTGCTTCGCGCCTTGGCGACGCAGAAGCTGAAGCGGGCATGCAGCATCTCCGGGCTGTCCGGATCAGCGGCCTCCCAGCGGTCGATAATGGTCTCTACGCCTACGCCGGCGGGTCCTACCCTGCGCACCTGGCGCTCGTAAGACGATTTGATAGACGATACGTCCTGCGCGGAGGCAAGGCAGCCCGCCAGAAACAGGGCGGCTGATATCAGATAACGCAATTTCATATGTCCTTAAGTATTCTGCGGCTCATCGGATGAAGGTTGTTGCAGCGTTTGCCGAGGTTCTTCACCAGCCCGAGCGGATGCCCCCTGTAACAAAGCGCAACGTATCCCAAAGGGGCATCGGGAAGTACGATGGAGTCTCGGTGGAGGAAATGCAGGGCCGTCTGTAAACCGGCTTCCGCCACCGGGAAGGATGATTTGTCAAAGTCGATGGCTAGGACGCTGTCCGGGTGCGGAATGACGTCGCGGCCCTTGACCGCAGGCGCCGGAGTGCCGTTGCGCAGAGGCCTCAGGGACGCTATGTCCATGCTGCGGGCCTGCGCCTGGGGATCGGTCTTCACCAGGGCTCCGGCCCACTGGCCTTCCCCCGGCACCTCGCCGGCCCTCAGGAGGCTGCCGCAATCCGTCAGCCGCACGCCGTACTCCGGGAACTCGTCTTCAGGGGGGATTATTTCGCCGCCGAGCTCTTCCGCCGCCCAGCGGAGGTTGGAGTCGTTCTCCGCATCTTCGTAGGTGCAGGTGGAATACACCAGCACGCCGCCCTGCCGCAGCGCGGGCCACACGTCGGCGAGTATCCTCTTCTGCCTTGCCGCACAGACGGTTACGAGTTCAGGGGACCATTCCTCGACGGCCCGGGGATCCTTGCGGAACATGCCCTCGCCGCTGCATGGCACATCAGCGACTATTATATCGAAGCAGCCGGGCAGAACGCGCCCGATCACGGCAGGATCCACGCTCGTGACAATCACCGCCGGGTCTCCCCATACGGCCACGTTGTCGCAGAGCACGGACGCACGCGCCTTCATCACCTCGTTGGCGACAAGGGTAAAGGCACCTCCGAAGCGCTCTCGCAGGGATGCGGCGATGTCTGTGGTCTTGCCTCCCGGGGCGGCGCAGAGGTCCAGTACCCGGAGGCCGGGGCCGAAGCGGGCCAGGGTTTTGCGGAACAGATGCCCCACGAACATAGCCGACGAATCCTGCACGTAGTAGCAACCGGCGTGCATCAGCGGGTCAAGTATGAACTGGGGGCGGGAATCGAGTATGCGGCCGTACGGGCTCCATGGCACCGGGGTGCCAGCGGGGCCGTCGCAGCCTTTGAAGGGGTTGAGGCGTATGGAAACGGAGGCCTCTTCCATCAGCCGAGGTCGGAGGGGAATTCCGGTCTCTGGCCGTGCGAGACCTGCACGAGAGTATCTACGGCCTTGTCCAGGGCCTCTTTGATCTTGCCGCCGAGGAGAGCCTTCATCATGAGGTTGAGGTCTGCGTCGGCCTCGAGGCTGAAGTCCGTCCCGCCCTCCGCCGGATCGAAATGGGCGGAGACGCTGAAGTGGAACGGAGCGTCCATGTCTTCTATGCGGATGAGGTTGTACGGCTGGCGCAGGGCAACGCGCACCGCGATGGTGAAACCCTGCACCGTGGCGCTGAGGGTGTCGAAGTCTGCTGTGACGGAATCGCGGTACTTCTCCGGCAGGGACTGCGTGAGGTTGCGCAGGTCTGTGAAACTCATGTATAACTGTTCCGGCGGCACGGCCACCACGCCGTGTTTGCTTTCGTAATGTGCAGGCATTTCGTATATTTTTTTTACTTTTGCAAAGATAACAAAATCTATGCACAAAATTTATTTCGAGAAGCGCTGCATCATCATCTGCCCCCCTTCGGACCAGGCCCTCTCCGACCCAAACTCCATAGAGTTCCACAGCGGCGACAAACTCGACCTGCATACCCTCGTGAGCATGTTCAAGGCTTCCGAGTCGCTCAGCCGCATATATATTCCCACACCCGATACGGAACAGACCTACAAGAGCCTTTGCTCCGAATTCCGCGAGGTTAACGCAGCGGGCGGCCTGGTCTCCAACCGTCGCGGAGACTATCTCCTGATAAGCCGCAGCGGCCTCTGGGACCTGCCCAAGGGCCATCAGGAGGCGGGAGAAGACATTGCGGTGACGGCGCTCCGCGAGGTGCAGGAAGAAACCGGGGTCGAGGCCCTGGAGCTGCGCGGCCTCATCTGCGTCACGGACCACTGTTATCTCAGAAACGACGTCTGGCACCTCAAGCACACCTGGTGGTACGACATGCTCTACACAGACCCTGTTGACCTTACCCCGCAGAGGGAGGAAGACATAAGCAAGGCGGCCTGGGTTGCGAAATCCAGCCTCCCTCCATATCTCAAAAACACATACCCTTCCATACTTGAAGTATTTCGCGAGGCGAAGGTGTGAAACTTTTTACAAGTTTGCACCGTATTATAATGTATGAAACTTTCCCAATTCAATTTTGAGCTCCCCCAGGAACGTATCGCAAAGGAGCCCGTCCGCTGGCGTGACGAATGCAAGCTCATGGTCCTCAACCGCAAGACCGGAGAAATAGAACACAGGCAATTCAAAGACATACTCGATTACTTCAGCAAAGGAGACCGCTTTGTCTTCAACGACACCCAGGTTTTCCCCGCCAAGCTTTTCGGCAAGAAGGAAAAGACCGGCGCAGACATCATGGTCTTCCTGCTCCGCGAGCTCAACCGCGAGCAGCGTCTCTGGGACGTAATCGTGGAGCCCGCACGCAAGATCCGCATAGGCAACAAGCTCTACTTCGGAGAGGACGAGAGCATGGTGGCGGAAGTCATAGACAACACCACTTCCCGCGGCCGCACCCTGCGTTTCCTCTATGACGGCCCGTACGAGGAGTTCAAGCAGAGCCTGTTCGCCCTCGGCAAGACCCCCGTTCCCGAGTGGGTCAAGGAAGACGTCACCCCCGAGGATGCAGAGAACTTCCAGACCATCTTCGCCTCCAAGGAAGGCGCAGTCTCCGCCCCCGCGGCCGGCCTGCACTTCTCGCGCGAGCTCATGAACAGGATGATCCTGCACGACGTGGAGAAGACTTTCATCACCATACACATGGGCATAGGCCACTTCCGCAGCGTAGATGTGGAAGACCTTTCCAAGCACAAGGTGGACTCCGAGCACATGATCATTTCCGAGCAGGCCGCCAACGAGATCAACGCCACCAAGCGCGCCGGCGGCAAGATCTGCGCAGTGGGCGTGACCGTCATCCGCGCGCTGGAGACATACGTGACCACCAACGCGGAAATCCGTGCCAACGACACCTGGACCAACAAGTTCATCTTCCCTCCGTACGACTTCAGCATAGCCGACGCCTTTGTATCCAACTTCCATCTCCCCTGCTCCACCATGCTCATGATGGAGGCCGCCTTCGGAGGCTTCGAGAAGGTGATGAACGCATACAAGGTCGCCCTCGAGCAGGACTACCGCTTCGGCCCTTACGGAGACGCGCTTCTGATTATCTAACGCTTGGCGCAGGCCCAAAAAGTTATTTGGGGGACCGGCGCCGCAAAACATCAATATACGCCTTACAGTGGCGCAGGTACCGGCAGAAAAAACGGACCTGCGCCATTGTGTTTATTTTTTTCGTAGCTTTGCAAAAACTATAAACTATGAACCGGACTGACTATGAAACAATCTGCGCCATGACGCTGAATCGCGTCATGGGCTACGAACCTGCGGCGGCCCGCAGGCTGATCTCCACCTTCGGTTCCCCCGGAGCCGTTTTCGACCAATCCCCTTCAGCGCTCGACGAGGCCTTCGGCCCCTTCAGCAAGTACCGCGCGTCCATCTGCGGGCGGGAGCTGGAGCTTTCGGCGGCGGAATACGAAAAGATTCTTCGCGACGGCTGCGCTTTCGTACGCTTCGGTGCACCGGGCTATCCCCCGCTGCTGGCGGAATGCCCGGACGCTCCCGTGGGGCTGTACATCCGCAGCGTCACCCCGCCGGAAGAGCTGTTCGCACCGCGCCGCACCATTTCCGTGGTCGGCACCCGCGACATCTCCCCCTACGGGCGCGAATGGACGGAAAGGACCGTTACCGCCATGTCACGCACCACCGTCAAACCGCTGATAGTCAGCGGGCTGGCAATTGGAGTAGATATCACCGCACACGGCACGGCCCTGGACTGCGGCCTGCCCACGGTGGCAGTGATTCCGGTTGGGATCGACAACGTCTATCCCGCCAGGCACAGGCGCATTGCGGAACGCATGGCGTCCACGCCGGGCTGCGCCCTCGTGACGGACTTCCCGCCGGAGACATCCCCCGTCGCATTCAACTTCCTGCGGCGCAACCGCATCATCGCGGGGCTCTCACACGCCACCATTCTCACAGAGTCCAAGGCGCAGGGGGGCGGCACCATGACCGCCAGGCTCGCAGCCAGTTACGGACGGGAAGTCTTCGCCCTCCCCGGACGCATGGACGACCTGCGCTCCGCTGGATGCAACCGCCTGATACTGGAGAAGCTGGCCGAGCCCCTGGCGGAGCCTTCAGGGCTGGCGTCGCAGCTCGGGCTGGGAAGCGCCGGCAGCCGCAGGGGGCCCGCATTCGAAGAGAGCGTCCGCTCCTGCTACGCCCACGCCGGGGCGGAAACGGCCGGGCGCCTGGTGGCCATAGCCATGGCCATTCGCGCCAACCGGGGAATAGCACCGGAAGAGATATGCCGTCTGCTCGACATGGACTTCGGCAGCGTGAGCGCCGCCGTCTGCCTTCTGGAAAGCGACGGCTTCATCACCACAGACCTGCTGCATCGCTGTACCATTAACCGCAAAATGTATTAAATTTGTAGTCTGATGGAATTTGTCGATACACATACCCATCTGGCCGACGAGGCGTTCGGCGCCGACGGAGACGCCGCAGTGCAGCGGGCGGTGGACGCAGGAGTCACCCGCATGATCCAGGCGGACACCTGCCGCACCGAGCGGGAAGCCATGTACGCCCTGTCCGAGCGCCATCCCGGCGTCATGTTCAGCATGGTGGGCCTGTACCCTGGCTATGTGGGCGAAAACTGGCGCGAGGAGGTCGATGCCCTGCACGCATGGCGCTCCCGCGGCCCCGTTGCCATAGGCGAAATCGGCCTTGACTACCACTACGGGGCAGACACGGCGGAGCTCCAGAAAGAGGCCCTGCTGGCCCAGTTCGAGATAGCCCGGGACTGGGACCTCCCCGTCAACATTCACTTGCGAGACGCCACCGAAGACTGGTTCGCCATCATGGAAAAATGCCGCGGCATGGGCCTGAGGGGCAACCTTCACGCCTTCAGCGGCAGCGCCGAGGTGTTCGAACGCATGAGGCGCTACGGCGACTGGAGCGTGGGCATAGGAGGGGTGGTCACTTTCAAGAAGGCCCGCCTCGCCTCGGACGTGCTGCGCATCCCCCTGGACCGCATCGTCCTGGAGACCGACTCCCCGTACCTTGCGCCTACTCCCCTGCGGGGCACGCGCAACGAGAGCGCCAACATCCCCGTCATAGCCGCAAAGCTGGCGGAGCTCAAAGGAGTGACGACCGAAGAAGTCGCCCGCGTCACAACCGCAAACGCACGCAAACTATTCAATATATGAACAAAGTACTGCTCATCTACACCGGAGGCACCATCGGCATGAAGGAGGACCCGGTCGACCAGACCCTGAAGCCCTTCGACTTCGGCAGCCTGCTGGAGGAGGTCCCGGAACTCCGCAAGTTCGACCTGCAGATAGATTCCTATACCTTCGACCCGCTCATCGACTCGTCCGACATCGAACCCGGGATGTGGCGGAAACTGGCCGGCCTGATAGCCTCCAGATACGGCTCGTACGACGGATTCGTGGTGCTCCACGGCACCGACACCATGGCCTACAGCGCCTCCACCCTCAGCTACATGCTGGAGGGCCTGGGCAAGCCGGTGGTGTTTACCGGAAGCCAGCTGCCGATAGGGCGCCTGCGCACGGACGGGCGCGAGAACCTGGTGTCCGCCGTAGAGATAGCAGGGTCCCGCATGCCCGACGGAGCCGCTACGGTGCCGGAAGTCTGCATCTACTTCAACTCCCTGCTGCTCAGGGGCAACCGCAGCACCAAGGTCGATGCCGACGGCTTCGACGCATTCCGCTCCCCCAACATGCCGCCGCTTGCCGAGGCCGGAATCGACATACGCTACAACCACGAACTCATACGCCGTCCCCGCTACGGATCGTTCAGGGTATGGGAAGACCTGGACACCAGCGTGTCCATCCTGAAGGTGCATCCGGGCATCACGGAAGAGGCGGTGCGCAACATACTCCTGGGCAGCGCCACCCGCGCCGTCATAATCGAGACCTTCGGATGCGGCAACGCGCCGTCGCGCGACTGGTTCCTGGACATAGTGCGCGAGTCCAACGCATCGGGCAAGATACTGCTCAACGTTACGCAGTGCCTCCGCGGCACGGTGAACATGGACCTGTACGCCACCGGACGCGCACTTGCCCGGGCGGGAGTATGCTCCGGATACGACATAACCACGGAGGGCGCCCTCGGAAAACTTTTCTTCCTGATGGGCAAGAGCGATGATAATGAATACGTTAAAGCCTGTCTTGAGAACAACCTGCGCGGTGAAATATCAAAATAGGTATTGACTTATGGATTTTTTTTGCTAAATTGCACCGATTTCGCAAGGAAATTAATTTTAACTAATACATCATTTAACGTTTTATGAAAAAGTTTTTCCTGTTTCTGGCAGTCGTCGGCGTAATGGCCTTCACTGCAAGCACCGCATCCGCTCAGGACGCACAGGGCGCTGACGCAACCGAGGTTGCCGCCGCCCCCGCAGAGATGACCGCAGCAGACCTTCTCGCCGGCACCGGTGAAGAAATCCCTCTCCACCAGGCCCTCAAGACCAAATTCATCGAAGGTGGTGCAGGCTTCATGTCCCTGATTATCATCTGCTTGATCATCGGTCTCGCTCTCTCCATCGAGCGTATTCTCTATCTCACCTTCTCCAAGTCCAACACCAAGAAGCTCCTCGAGAACGTCGAGAAGGCACTTGAGGAAGGCGGTGTCGAAGCAGCAAAGGACGTCTGCCGCGAGACTCGCGGTCCCGTCGCCTCCATCTTCTACCAGGGTCTCCTCCGTTACGACCAGGGCGTAGATGTAGTCGAGAAGACTGTCGTTTCCTACGGTTCTGTCCAGATGAGCGAAATGGAGAACGGCCTGAGCTGGATCGGCCTCTTCATCGCAATCGCCCCTTCACTCGGATTCCTTGGTACCGTTATCGGTATGATCAACGCCTTCGACGCCATCCAGGCAGCCGGCGATATCTCCCCTAACGTTGTCGCTGGTGGTATGAAGGTCGCTCTCATCACAACCGTCGGCGGTCTCATCGTCGCCATGATCCTCCAGGTGTTCTACAACTACATCCTCGCAAAGATCGACGGCCTCACCATAGACATGGAAGACTCTTCCATCTGCCTCATCGACCTCCTCACCAAGCACGGCGCAAAGAAATAATCACCCCATTCCAAGCGAATTATGAAACTCAATAAAATAATCAAGTGGGGTATGGTGGTGCTGATCATCCTCAGCGTCGCACTCCTTATCTGGGGCTTCACCCAGGGATTCGGAGGCAGCGCCGTCGATGTACTGCTCTATTGGACCTACTTCATGGTCGGCCTGGCTGTCTTCAGCTGGGTAGTCATCGGCCTGATCGTAGGCACCAAGAACAACCCGAAGAGCCTTATCAAGATAGGCGTCATTCTGGTTGGCATAGCAGTGGTCTGCCTGATCGCCTACCTTCTCGCCAAGGGAGACCCCGCAATGGCCTACAACGGGCCTGAAAAGAGCGCCCAGACGCTCAAGCTCACAGACACAGTTCTCAATCTCACATACTTCGCCGGCGCCGCAGCCATCCTGGCAATCGTAGTAGGCGAAATCCGTATGGCCATAGCTAGCAAGAAGTAATTATGGGCAAGAAGAAAGTACCAGCAATGAACACCAGCTCGACCGCGGATATCGCGTTCCTGCTGTTGTGCTACTTCCTGATGACCACGACCATGGGCAGCCAGACCGGTCTCAGCCGCCGTCTGCCCCCCATGCCGGATCAGAACCAGAAAGTAGAAGACCAGAAGGTCAATCGCCGAAACATCATCCAGGTGAAGATCAATTCGGCCGATAGAATCCTTGCCGGTAGCGAGCCCATCGACATCAGCCAGCTTAAAGACAAGATCAAGGAGTTCCTTACCAACCCCGCCGACGATCCCAATCTCCCCGAAAAGGAGATCCTGGACATCGAGGGGCTGGGAGAGTACCCTGTATCAAAGGGTATCATCTCGCTCCAGAACGACCGTGGTACCAGTTACCAGGCATACATCGCAGTCCAGAACGAACTCGTCAAAGCCGTCAACGAGCTCCGCGACGAATTCTCGCGCAAGCAGTACGGCAAGCTGTTCATGCAGCTCGACGAGGACACCCAGGGCATAGTCAAGAAGGTTATCCCTCAGTACATTTCCGAGGCGGAACCTAAGGATGTAGGCCGTAAGAGATAAAAACAGGAGGATACAGTTATGTCAAAATTTGGTGGAAGCAACAATAAGAAAGAGGTGCCGGCGATGACCAGCAGCTCCCTTTCCGATATCGTTTTCATGCTCCTGTTCTTCTTCATGGTCACCACGCAGATGCGCGAAACCGAGAACAAGGTTGTAGTCAAGATCCCCGAGGCGTCCGAGGTTGTAAAGCTCGAGCGCAAGGATCTCAACTCCTACATCAATATCGGTACGCCTATCAAGTCTCTGCAGGCTATGTACGGAACGGAAGCCCGTATCCAGCTGAATGACTCCTTCAAGACCACAGACGACATCCGCGACTTCGTGGCTGCCGAGCGTGAGTCAAAGAGCGAGCAGGACCGTCAGTTCATGACCATCAGCATCAGGGCAGACCAGGACGTCCGAATGGGTATCATCACCGACGTAAAGCAGGAGCTCAGACGATGCTCCGCGCTTAAGATAATGTACTCAGCACGCAAGGGCGGTAAATAAACCGGCCGCCCAATCGTTCAGATGAGCAGCCCCCTTCACAGAGGGCTGCTTTTTTAAAGGATTGATAATCAATGGAAATCATTCGCAAGAAAGTGAAGGACCTGCTGGAAATGCAGGCAGGAAGTGAGGTTCTGGCCAAAGGTTGGGTCAGGACCAAGAGGGGCAACAAAGAAATAGCGTTCATCGCACTCAACGACGGCTCCACAATAAAGAACATCCAGATAGTCATGGACAAGACTCCGGAGACGGAGCCCGTCCTGGCCCGAATCAGCACCGGCAGCTGCATCGGCGTGGAAGGCACGCTGGTGGAGTCCATCGGCAGCGGCCAGGCGGTTGAGATCAAGGCCTCCAAAGTGACGGTCTATGGCGAGTGCGACCCCATGCGCTATCCGCTCCAGAAGAAAGACACGTCTTTCGAGTACCTGCGCAGCGTCGCCCACATGCGTCCCAGGACCAACACCTTCGGCGCAGTGCTCAGGCTCCGCAGCCAGATGGCCTTTGCTATTCACGAATTCTTCCATTCCCGCGGTTTCGTGTACCTCAACACCCCGCTCATCACCGCCGCGGACGCAGAGGGAGCCGGCCAGATGTTCCAGGTGACGACTCTCGACCTCGCCAATGTCCCCCTCAACAAGAAGGGCCAGCCCGACTACACCAAGGACTTCTTCGGCAAGCAGACCAGCCTTACGGTGAGCGGCCAGCTGGAGGGTGAGCTGGGAGCCACCGCACTCGGCGAGATCTATACCTTCGGTCCCACTTTCCGCGCAGAGAATTCCAACACGCCGCGCCACCTTGCGGAGTTCTGGATGATCGAGCCGGAAATGGCCTTCTACGACCTCAAGGACAATATGGACCTGGCTGAGGAATTCATCAAGCATCTGGTTCGCTATGCCCTGGAGAACTGCTACGACGACGTGAAGTTCCTCAACGACCGCTACGATCCCGAGCTCATCGAGCGCCTTCAGGGCGTGGTGGATACCGAGTTCGTGCGCCTGGAGTACACCGAGGGTATCAAGATCCTTGAGCAGGCCAAGGCGGACGGGGTGCAGTTCGAGTATCCTGTGTTCTGGGGGGCGGACCTCCAGAGCGAGCACGAGAGGTATCTTGTGGAGCAGCATTTCCGCAAGCCCGTTATACTCACCGGCTATCCCAAGGACATCAAGGCTTTCTACATGAAGCAGAACGAGGACGGGAAGACCGTTCGCGCCATGGACGTTCTCTTCCCGAAGATCGGGGAGATTATCGGCGGCAGCGAGCGTGAGGCCGACCTTGCAAAGCTTGAGGCGCGTATCGACGAGCTCGGAATGAGCCGCCGCAACCTCGAGTGGTACATAGACACCCGCCGCTTCGGTACCTGCCCTCACAGCGGCTTCGGCCTCGGCTTCGAGAGACTCCTCCTCTTCGTTACCGGAATGCAGAACATCCGCGACGTCATTCCTTTCCCTCGCACTCCGAAGAACGCTGAATTCTAGAAGTATGACGCTGGTTTTTAGCACTTACTCTCTGAAAACTACGGCCGCAAGCGGCCTATCCCTCCCACAGCTTTCAGCTGCGGGCCCCTCCCACTCACGACTGCGTGGGCGCAGACGGTTTTCAGAGAGTAAGTGCTAAAAACCAGCTGCCGATATTTATAATTAAAGTATTGTAATGCTAGTAATTGGTATAGCCGGAGGATCAGGGTCCGGCAAGACTACGGTGGTGAGAGCCATCACCGAGCAGCTCGAAGGCAAGAAAGTGGTCGTAATCCCCCAGGATTCGTACTACAAAGACTCCAGCGACCTCACAGACGAGGAGAAGAGGGTCCACAATTTCGACCATCCGGATTCCATCGAGTGGGATCTGCTCTGCAACCAGCTCAGGGACCTCAAAAACGGCAAGAGCGTTCAGCAGCCGGTGTATTCGTTCATCTCATGCACCCGCTCCAAGACCGAGACAAAGCTCGTGGAGCCGGCGGACATCATCATCATCGAGGGTATCCTCATCTTCACCTGCAAGAAGCTGCGTGACCAGATGGATATCAAGATCTTCGTCGATGCAGACGATGACGACCGCCTGATGCGCGTCATCGAGCGCGACATCTGCGAGCGCGGGAAGGACGTCCACTGGGTCATTGAGCGCTACAGCCGCACCGTTAAGCCGATGTACCTCCAGTTCATCGAGCCGAGCAAGCGCTACGCAGACATCATCATCCCCCAGGGAGGTCACAACAAGGTGGCTATCGACATCATCACCGCCACCGTGGAGAAGTCACTGGAGAAAATCAACAAGTAATTGAAAAAAGAGGACAGGGCAGGAATCTATACCACCGTGATACTTCATCTTGCGGTGCTTATAGTCCTGCTCGCAACCTCTTTGGGTTTCTCGCTGCAGACGGAGAACTCCTTCGTGCTGGATTTCAGCAAATTGGAGGAGCTGGAGCGTCTGCAGGCCGAGGTTGACCGCCTCAAGGAGGAGGCGGAGTTCCAGCAGGCCATAAGCGAGCGGCTGGAACGGGAGCTCGGCGCGGCGGGGGTGAGCGTGCGCAACGTCGCGGTTGACCGTGCGTCGCTCAAAGACGACCGCGGCACCGATGCAGACCAGCTCTACAAAGACGCAGAGCGCCTCGCCCGTGAGCTCCAGGGCGGATTCGAGGTTCCGGACGACGGGTTCTCCGCCGCGGTGCCGGACAAATCATCGCAACAGAAGGAAGACAGGAAGTACAGCGGCCCTTCGGTGGTGTCCTATTATCTTGAGGGACGCAAGGCCAGCAAACTGTCCATTCCGGCCTACCGCTGCATGGGAGCGGGAGAGGTGACCGTGCTCATTACGGTGGACAATTCGGGTACCGTGGTGGCCGCGAAGGTTGACGAGGGCGTCTCCAGCACAGACGGCTGCCTGCGTTCATTCGCCATACGCGCGGCGCGCCTCAGCCGGTTCTCGGCAGACCCCAAGGCCCCGGCCCGGCAGGCGGGAAATATAGTCTATAAGTTTATCGCGCAGTAAGCGCTTCCATCGCAGCCTTGTACACCGTATCCGTATCCAGATAGATATGGTAGAAGGCGTTGTCTCCGAGCTTGGAGTAGCGGCCTACCAGGGCGCGCACCTGGGACATCATGTAGGGACGTTCGATATCCCATTCGTCCCCCTTGGGAGCTAGCCCGTCGCGTGACTGGGCGTATGCGAGGAAGCTCTTCTCCAGGTTGCAGGAATCGAAGTACCTGAGGAGCTCGTCGTAGCTCGTAATCGCCTGAAGCTCAGCCTTGTGCTTGTCGAACCATGCGGACGAGAAGCGCACCGCCGTAGCCTTGCGGTTGCAGGCTATGTAGAACTGCCCCACCTTGGTGGTGTCGATGGGCACGAAGATATCGGGCACTATGCCGCCGCTCTCGACCCTCATGCTGTCTGCGGCAAGCATCTCGCCGTGTTCATACCGGTCGTACAGGTCTTCTTCGTAAGTGTCGTATGCCTTCTGTATGCAGCGGCCGGACGGGGTGTAGAAACGGGCCACGGTGATGCGTATGCCTGAGCCGTCGCGGAAGTCCACGGGCTCCTGCACCAGGCCCTTTCCGAAGGTTCGGCGTCCCACCAGGGTGGCGCGGCTGTTGTCCTGCATCGCCCCGGCGAAGATCTCGCTGGAAGATGCGGTGCCCTCGGAAACAAGTATCGTCAGCCCTACGTCCTGCAGCATGCCGCGGCCGTCGGAATAGCAGTCCTGGCGCTCGTACTTGCGTCCTTCCATGTACACTATCAGGCGTCCCTTGGGGAGGAAGAGGTTGCTGAGCGTGAGCGCCTGGTCCATATATCCGCCGCCGTTGTCGCGCAGGTCCACGATGAGGTGTTTAGCGCCCTCGCCGACCAGCGCCCGGGATGCGGTAGCGAACTCCTCTGTGGTGGTACGGGAGAACTTGCTGAGGCGTATGAAACCTATGGTGTCGGACACCATGAACGAAGCGTCCACCGAATGAGTCGAGATGCGGGCGCGGATTATCTTGAAGGGGATGGTCTCGCCGTCGCGGGATACGGTAACGTTCACCTGGGTGCCTGTGGGGCCCTTCATCCGCCTCACCATGCTGTCCTGTGGGAACTTCACGCCGGCGATGGGGGTGTCGTCCACCATCAGCAGACGGTCTCCAGCCTGCATGCCGACCCTTTCCGCAGGACCGCCGGGAATCACTTCTATGACTATGGCGGTGTCGTTGGGGACGTTGAACTGTATGCCGATTCCGGAGAAGTTGCCGGACAGCTCTTCCTGGGTGGCCTCGAGAGTCTGCGGGGGCATATAGACGGAGTGCGGATCCAGCGCGCCCAGAGCGGCGGAGACAGCGGCGTCAGTAACCTTTGCATGATCTACCGAATCGACGTACATCTCGTCGATCTTCTGCATTATCACACTGAGTTTCAGCCAGTCTTCGTATTTGGAGGCCAGCAGGCGGTTCTTCTCCGTGACGCGCATCGCGGGGATGGCGATGGCGGCTCCCAGCAGGATACCGGTGAGCAGCAGGAGGGCGGCGGTGCTCTTTTTCATCAGTCAACCTTTTCCACTTCGATACCGGCGCGCCTGAGCAGATCGACTCCGTCGGTGAGCCTGTATTCGTCCTTATACACCACGCGCTTGATGCCGCACTGGATGATGAGCTTGGAGCATTCTATGCAGGGGGATGCGGTAACGTAAAGGGTCGCTCCCTCGCTGTTGTTGCCCGATTTGGCGACCTTTGAGATGGCGTTGGCCTCTGCGTGAAGCACGTAGGGCTTGGTGACGCCGTTCTCCTCGCATATATTCTCGAAGCCGGAGGGCGTGCCGTTGTAGCCGTCCGATATGATCATCTTGTCCTTGACCAGCAGGGCACCGACCTGGCGGCGCTTGCAGTAGGAATTCCTGGCCCAGATTTCGGCCATCTCGAGGTAGGGTCGGTCGAACTTGTTCATTATCGCTGATAAAGGTAACGTTTGATGCTGCGCTTGGGGGTGCGTTCGAAGTCCTCGGGGAGGAATTCGATCTTGCGTATCTGGGCGTACACGGGGATCAGCTTGTTGATTTCCGGCAGGCAGTCGAGGATCTTCTGCTTCACGGCGTCGTCGTCGAGACCGTCTATCTGGGCCTGGCGGAAGTCGGGATAGATGAGGGCTGTGAGGCCGCCGTTGTCTTCAATCACCAGTGATTCAACAACATAGTTGACGTTGTTGATGACCGCCTCAAGCTCCTCGGGATAGATATTCTGGCCGGAAGGACCGAGTATCATGCACTTGGAGCGTCCGCGCAGGTAGAGGTAACCGTCGTCGTCCATGACGCCCATGTCGCCGGTCTTGAACCAGCCGTCGTTGGTGAAGGAGGCCTTGGTGGCCTTGCGGTTGTTGTAGTAGCCGAGGAACACGTTGTCTCCCTTGACCTGCACCTCTCCGGGGATCTTCATGGGGTTGGAGGAGTCGATGCGTATCTGGCATCCCGGAATAGCGTAGCCGCATGAGCCCTTCTTGGTGAGGTTCCAGTGGGCGTAGGTGATGATGGGGCCGCATTCCGTCATGCCGTAACCGACTGTGAACGGGAACTTTACGCGGCGCAGGAACTGCTCCACCTCGGGATTGAACGCGGCGCCGCCGAGGATGACCTCCTCGAAGTTGCCGCCGAAGGCCTCGATGAGTCCGTCACGGATCTTGCCGAGCACTATCTGATCTACCAGGGGGATGCTGAGCCATGTCTTGTGTCGGTCTGCGATGGGTTTGATCTGCGACTTGTAAACTTTCTCTATGATGAGGGGAACGGCGATTATGGTGGCGGGATGGATTTCCGAGAACGCCTTCATGATGACCTTGGGGCTGGGGACGCGCGTCAGGAAGTGCACGTGGGCGCCTATGGTCATCTCGAAGAGGAACTCGAACATCATACCGTACATGTGGGCGGAAGGCAGCAGGGCCACCATCTGCGACTCGCAGGTCATCTGGGGCTCGGCGGTCTCACCCGCAAAGCGTATGTTGCACCACAGCGAACGGTAAGGCAGCATGACGCCCTTGGAGAAACCGGAAGTGCCTGAGGTATAATTGATGAGGGCGAGCTCCTCGGCAGTGTCTTCGTAGTAGTTGATGTCTTCCGGGCTGAGCCCATCGGGATGGAGGCGCTTGAACTCCTCGCCGAGGTGCTCGCGGGCCTCCACGAGCTTCTGGTCCCGGGCGAGGATGTAGTGAAGCGTGGACATGCGCACGAAGACGAGGACATTGGGCATCTCCGCCTCGGAGAGGTTCTCCCAGTTGGCCTCATCTACGAAGAAGACCTTGGCCTCGCAGTGATTCACCAGAAAATGGATGTTCTCCGGCTTGAACTCGTGAAGCAGGGGAACGGGAACGGCCCCGTAAGTAAGGGCGGCCAGGAAGCACACTCCCCAGTTAGCCTGGTTCTTGGAGCAGATGGCGACTTTGTCCCCTTTCTGCAGCCCGCACTCGCGGAAGCAAATATGAAGAAGCTCGATACGCTTGGCTACGTCGCTGTATTTGAGAGTTACGCCCTGGTAATTGGACAGGGCTGCGCGCTCCCAGTTGGCCCGGAAGCTCCTCTCGAGCATCTTGTTTACTGATTGGAATGCCATATCTTGATATTGTTGTCTGTATCCCATGCAAGGCGCATGGCGGGCGTACCGGCGACGGCCTTGGCCTTTGCAGGCCACTGCCGCTGCAGACCAGCATCGAACGCCAGGCTGTCAAGTGCCTTGCGGGAACCGCTTATTATCCAGTTGCCGGAGCGCATCATGCAGCTGTCGGCAGGGTTGAAGGCGTTGCCGTACAGGGCCTGGACATAGCCTGTCCAGGGGTTGACGACCACGCCGTCCGTCTTTGCTTTGTCTTTGACCCTCAGGAAGTTGAGCCTGCCGAAAGGATAATCGGCCATGGCCACTTCGCGCACGTCGAGCTCTTTCTCCCAAACCCTGGGGTCTTTGCCGCCGGCCTTCCCCAGCCGGGAAAGGCGGGCGTTGTAGCTCTCCAGGGCCACGCGGGCGTCGAGCCAGAGCTCGTAGGCGCTGCGGTAATCCTTGACGGAAGCTACGGGAATGTCTATGCAGAACTCCGCGCCCTCGGGGACGACGGCCCCGAACCTGGAAGGGGCGGCCTCGAGGGATGAGCAGAAGTTGCAGAAATACTTTTCAGTTTCCGGCTGCACGGTGACGACGGCGTCGTCCGACGCAACCATCCACTCGCTGGCGTCCCGTATGAAAGACAGCACGGGGGCGCGCATGGAGCCCTGGAAACGGTCGGCAAACAGCTTGGAAGCGCCCCGGCTGCGGTAAACCGTCTGGTCTCCGCCGTGAAGGGCGGCTGCGACCCTGTCGAAATCGGGGGCGTCGAGGATTGACGATCCGGACTGCAGATGCCTGCCGGCAATAGTGATGACGGTCTCGGAGGGGCTGAGCAGCAGGACGTTGTGCCCGTCGAGGGTGGCGTGCATGCGGGACAGCCTCAGGCTGTCAGCCTGTACCATTACGGATTCGGCTGCTGCAAGGGTATCCGGGGAAGCTTTCCCGGCTTCTATGATGACAAGAGGCACAAGGGAGCTGACGTCGCAGAGTGCAATCACCGTCCGGGCCCTGCCAAGCCTGCCGTAATCTATGCTGCGCAAGATGCTGGTGGAATCCGTCATGCGTTCCAGCCCACGGTCCAGACGGCCGAAGATGCCGGCCGCAAGGGCGTCGGAAGGCACTGCCTTGAGCAGTTCAGGCGCCTCTGCGGAAGTAGCGGAATCGCCGGAGCCGCAAGACACGAACCCCAGCGAGATGCCCAGGACCATCAGTAAAAGTACACACTTGCGCATAATCGTGCAAATATAGCAAAAAAACTACAAATTGATTGCGGCTCCGCGCAAGCCTTCAGCCTCGCAGGACAACTTTATCCGCCCGCTGCCTGTACGGCGCAGCACAACTGACGCCAGACCTCCGAAGGCTTTGACATCCGGAGAACGGAATGCAGCATGGCTGGTGGGGTCTCCGGCGTCGGAAGCCAGCAGCTCCGCAGCGCCCGACACGCTGAAAGACAGCAGGTTGGAGGCATCTGGTACCGGCACTCCCCTGCCGTCAAGCACCGAGGCGGTCACATAAATCAACTCGTCTCCGGAATAATCTGCGGAAAGCGAAATACGGGCGGGAGCCCCAGCCGTCTGTACGGTATCGGAAGCCAGCACGGCTCCTGCCTCGTAAGCGGCCCTGTCGGCATATACCTTCACGCTCAGGGTTCCGGGCTGATAGACGGCATCGTCCCAGCGGAAGCGGTACTCCTGCGGCCCGCGCTCGCGCACTCCGAGGGATTCTCCGTTCAGGAACAGCTCAGCAACGGTTCCGGCGGCATAAACGTGTACGGGCGTGACTTCCCCCTCACGGCCCGGCCAGGTCCAGTGCGGCAGGATATGCGCCTGGTGAGTCTCCGGGGCCCATCTGGCCTGGTACAGCCAGAAGCGGTCCTTGGGGAAGCCGGCCAGGTCCATGATGCCGAAGTACGAACTGCGGCTCGGCAGCGGCTCCATCATCACCTTCTGCCCCCAGGACTCGAACAGCGCGATGGCGGCCTGCTTCTCCTCTTCCGTATGGAAGTTGGTGAGCACCGACGGATCCAGGTTGTACGGCGTGGGCTCGCCAAGATAGTCGTAGCCCGTCCAGACGAACTCCCCGGCGCACTCGGGCACCTCGTCTTCGTAGAACCACTCGTAATCGGGTTTGGAGGCCCATGCGGGGGCATAAAGGTCGTAGGAGCTCACCTGATAGGGAGCGCCGTCTATCCATCCTCCGGACTTGTCTTCTTCTACCGGGAACAGGTAGTATCCGCGGGTGGAGATACAGGACGCCGTCTCCGATCCGTAGAACGGCCGGCCGGGGTGCGAATCGCGGAAGTCCTTGTACGCGTGAGGCTTATAGTTGAAGCCATATACGTCGATAGTGCCGGCGAAGGGCTGGAATGCGGCCCACATGTTGTCGTTGCCGGAGGTCGTGGGACGGAACGGGTCTTCCCTGTGGCAGATGTCCGTAAGGCGCTGGGAAATGGCCCATTTGTCCGGGATCCCCTGCTCGCCCACCTCGTTGCCGGTGCTCCACATTATGACCGAAGGATGGTTGCGGTCCCGGTGAATCATCGCCACCAGGTCTTTCTCAATCCATTCGTCGAAGAGCGCCGCATAGCCGGCGGGCTTCTTGGGAACGGTCCATGTGTCCGTAAGCTCGTCTATGACCAGGAAGCCCATGATGTCGCACAGCTCGAGCAGTTCGGGTGCCGGTGGATTGTGGGTCATGCGTATGGCGTTGCAGCCCATCTCCTTGAGTTTCAGGAGCCTGCGTGTCCAGGCATCGCTGTGCCATGCCGCTCCGAGGGCGCCGGCGTCGTGGTGCAGGCAGACGCCCTTCAGGAAGGTTTTCTGCCCGTTGAGCCAGAAGCCGTCGGGGCGGAACTCCGCCTGCCTGATGCCGAAAACGGCAAACTGGCTGTCGCTGAAGGAAGGGTGCGAGTCGGAGCAGGCGGCGGAAACCTCCACGCGCGCCTCATACAGCACAGGGCTTTCCGGACTCCAGAGGCGGGGCTGATCAACCGCCAGCTTGCGGCTTACGACGGCGCCCGGGACAAGGTCCACCACGTCCTCGGCACTGGCCAGCACGGCGGCCGACCCGTATTCATGAAGACTGGTGCGGACAAGGCATTTGGTTCCTTCGGGAGCGAAGCCTTCGGCCAGGCGGAGGGTGGTCTGCACCTCAACCTCCGCGCGGGAAGCAGACACGTATGGCGTGCTTATGCCGATTCCGTGGTACTCTATTCCCGCCCTGTCTGCCTTAAGCAGGCGGACGTTCCTGTATATGCCGCCTCCGGGATACCATCGGGACGATTCTTCCGGATTGCTGAGGGTGACGGATATTTCGTTGTCGCCAAGGTGCAGGGCCTCAGTGAGCCTCACGCGCCAGGAAGCATAGCCGTATGGCCAGCCGCCCACCGGAGTGCCGTTTACCGTTACCTGCGCGTACGACATGGCGCCGTCAACTTCCAGGAACATGTCTTTGGCCAGATCTTCATCGCTGACGGTGAAGGACTTGCGGTACTCGCCCACGCCCCACCAGCGGAGCTTGCCGGTCTCTCCGGGGTACTCCTGACGGAACTCGCCTTCCACTCCCCAGTCGTGGGGAAGATTGACTATGCGGGCCGGCCCGCCGTCGAGCGAAAAGCTCCAGCCGTCGTTGAAACATTCCGCCCCGGGTTGAAGGGGGAAGGTCTCCACAGACTGCAATTTGCCGCCGCAGGCCGCCAGGGCCAGCGCTATAATGATAAGTACACAGGTGTTTCTCATAGGAACCGTATTTCTTTCAAAATTACAAATAATTCATATAGCAACAAAGACCCGGAAAATGTTTATCTTTGTAGAGTACCACCAATTAGCGTGTCCTTTTATGAAAAGAATCCTATTCGTGCTCGCGGCGCTGCTCGCCCTCGCCTGCACCAAAACCAATCCCGAACACCAGGGCCACGAATATGTGGACCTTGGCCTCAGCGTAAAGTGGGCCACGTATAACATCGGCGCCGCCAAGCCAGAAGAAGCCGGCGACTACTTCGCCTGGGGCGAGACCGAGCCCTACTACGTTGCCGGAGACGCCCTGGCCAAAGATGCCACCTGGAAGGCCGGGAAAGCGGCCGGCTACAACTGGGAATCCTACCGCTGGAGCGACAACAAGGGCAGCGTTTTCCATAAGTACGTCACAGACAGCAAGTACGGGACGATCGACAAAAAGTCTGTCCTCGAACTGGCCGACGATGCCGCACGGGCCAACTGGGGCGGCAAGTGGCGTATGCCCACCGTCGAGGAATGGCAGGAGCTGCGCGACAACTGCTCCTGGGACTGGACCAGCGAGAACGGTGTCGCCGGTTACCGCGTAGCCAACAAGATCAGCGGCGAGAGCATCTTCCTCCCCGCAGTCGGTCACCGCTTCAGCACCCAGATCTACGACGGCCGGAATCCGGACTACGCCGATTACGGCAAGTACTGGACAGCCTCCCTCCTGGAAGGCCAGAACTGTTTCGCCGACTGCTGGGACATCGCCCCCGGCAACAGCTCAGGCTACGGCAACGTCAACCGCTACCTCGGCCTCCCCATCCGCCCGGTGATGAAGTAGCAGAACGCCGGCACTTATCGCCTCACTTTCTGACATCAGAGTGACACTTGGAGCAGGTCCTGGCCCACTATTGCCCATCCCTGGCGCAGGTCCGGCTCTTTCACGGTCGTTCTATGGCGCAGGTCCGAAAAAAGTTGGAGGACCCGCGCCGCAAATCACCCCTCCACGAGCTCCACTGGAGCAGGTGCCGGCATTTTTTTCGGACCTGCGCCATAGAACCGTCTCAATAACGATGTGGCGGTGACGGGTGATCCGATAATAGCATTCCGGCAAGTGAGCTGCGAAAGCCCGCAGGGCCGGGAGGTCGGGGGCATGCTCCCGTCGCCCATTGGGGCAGGGGTTACAGGGGCAATACGAATAATCATCTGCCGTGCGCCCGCTTCTCAGCGGAATCTTGAAATAATAATTACAGGGTGCTACGAATAAAGCCAGGCGCTTGCGAGACGGTTCACCTCATCTATATCCAGGATAGGCAGGTCTATGTCCTCAACGCCTTCAAACTCAAGAAAGAAACCCATATAGGATGGTACTGTGAGAATGGCACCGTCGCGTCCCACGTTGTAGTCGCCGAATTTAAGGGCTTGGGTGATGTGGTATTTCTCGGGATGGGCAAGCACAGTTTTCACGCTCTTGGCCTTGTTTGACGTAGACTTGACTTCGCAAGGAACACACTCGCCTTTCTGGCGGATCAGGAAATCCAGCTCCAGGCCGCCATCTTTATGGTAGTAGTACAAATTCTGACCTTTCTTGTGAAGGAAATCGGCCATAATACCCTCGAAGATAGCTCCTTTGTAGCCGTAGAGATTCCCTTGGAGAACATCGGCACGGGTGCCTGGATCGAACATTGCCATGAGGATGCCGATATCTGTAGGATATACTTTGAAAACTCCTGGCTTGGCGTTGCCGTCCAGCGGAAGTTCGGGGATGTCTGTGTAATAACAGCGGTGGATGATTCCTGCGTCTTCCAACCAGTGTAGACTTCCGGCATACTGGGATGCACGTGCGCCTTTTTTGATGGTGGAATACTGGAACTTTTTATTCTCTTTGGCCAGTTGGGCAGGGATGGACTCAAAGCACTCACGGATGTGTGGCTTGTCGGCATCGTCGGCATACTTGACCATATCGTCCTCATACTCATCGATGATGGATTTGTAGACTGTAGCCACCTCTCCCATGTGGTTGGTCTCAATGTATTTGTTTATGGCTGCAGGCAATCCGCCGACAACGATGTAGCGATATAAGAGCTGCTGGAAGGCATAGTGTACACCTTCAGGGACAGGTATCTCACGCTGGAAGCACTTGCGGACGGCGTCGATGGATTCCTGCCGGATGCCATTCGCCCATAGAAACTCTTCAAAATCCAGCGGGCACATGGAGATGATTGTCTCATAGCCCACGGGAACTGAGTTCTTCCCCAGCTTCTTGTATTTCTTCTTTTTCTGTTTGTCTCCGTAACCTTTCACGCCAAGAAGGGAGCCGGTAGCAATAATGTCATAGCGTCCATCGAGTTTGAAGGACTTGAGAGAAGTGCG
>JAFZLQ010000040.1 GCA_017551425.1 Bacteroidales bacterium
ATCTAAGCGCGAAGCCGTCTTCAAGATGAGACTTCCTTACAGGGTCGTGGGAGACTACCACGTTGATAGGCAGGAGATGTACGCACAGCAATGTGTTCAGTCGACCTGTACTAATAGCCCGAAATCTTTCCTTTTGTTGCCAGAGCAACTTTTGTTATCTCTCTCAAGTAATATACTGCGGTGGTTATAGCGGTGAGGATCCACCTCTTCCCATACCGAACAGAGAAGTTAAGCTCACTAGCGCCGATGGTACTGCCCCACCAGGTGGGAGAGTAGGTAGCTGCCGCTTTTCACGAAAGGCTCGTGTCAGAAATGACACGGGCCTTTTTTCGTGAAAAGCCCTATCTACTACCGGGGAACGGATTCCCCGGGCCCCTTCAGCGGGCTATGTTTAATTGATTGTGCTTTGCGACGGCAGTGCTGAACCTGCAAGGTGCTCAAAACCAACTACAAACGAATCGACCTCTGGGAAAATCTCCCAGAGGTGCGTGCTTATGTGTCTGTATGTCAGGTATATACGAAAACTGCCTGCGGTCAAAAGGGAGCAGGCAGTTATAGCAAGTAGATGATTGTCAGAGGGTTGGCTTTGCGCGCTACATATTATTTTTTATCTTTGCAGCGCAATGTCATTTGATAATCAGATAAAGGGTGTGCTGCCGATGAGGGTGGTGAATGAGGAGGCTATGCTGTCTCTTGTGCGGGAGTATGGCTTGATTCCCTTTACGGCCGGAACTGTAAAGGGATGGTCCATTGAGGAGATGACGCCGCAGGAGTGCTGGTTTACAGATGATTGTCTTGGGCCGTGGGACTGGAAGATCCATTGTGTGCAGAGCGGCGAAGTGGCCTATGGCAAGTTCCTGGCAGGCGGCAAGGCCGCTTTTGCTACCCGCGACTGGTACAGGGAGCTGATGAATTACAGAAGATCGTTACCCAGGTATTCTCCTGATTCATCAGACAGGATAATCCTGGATTTCCTTGCTGAAAACGGCACTGTGACCAGCAGCGACGTCAGAAGGCTTCTTGGCGTAAAGAAGAGTGCCGCCGATGCCGCTGCCACTCGCCTGGAGATGCAGTGCAGGCTTGTAATAGGCGATATTACAAGGGTTTACAGAGGCCCGGACCTCCACTATAACGGCTGGCAAAGGGCGGCGTTCTGCTCTCCGGAGGCTTTGTTCGGCTGGGATCATGAAGGCGCCCATGATGTCAAGGGACCGGGCGGTTTCCCGTTTGTTGACGATGACGTCAAATCCTTCGACCACACGCCTGAAGAGTCTCTCAGGCTCCTGGTCTCCCATATAAGGCAGCTGTTTCCCGATGCCCCGGAGACTGCGATAATCAAGGCGCTCTCCTAAAGCTTTGCGGCGATGCTGTGGGCCGCAATCCATCCTGTAGTCCAGGCGGCCTGGAGGTTGAAGCCTCCGGTTACTGCGTCGATGTCGAGTACCTCGCCGGCGAAGAAGAGGCCGGGAATGCGTCGGGACTCGAGTGTGTCGGGGTAAAGCTCGGAAAGAGCCACTCCGCCGCAGGTGACGAATTCCTCTTTGAAGCGGGCGCGACCTGTAATTTCGTAAGAATCTGATATCAAGACATTTACGAGCCTGGTAAGTCCTTTGCTTCCGATCTCTGCCCAGCGGCAGTCGGGCCGTATTCCTGCGCGGGAAGCGAGGTGCCTCCAAAGCCTGTCGCTAAGCGCTGCCGGGTGGCAATTCGCTATCATCCTGCCGCTGTTGCTTTCGGCCAATGCGGTCAGCAGGCCTCGTGCCGTATCCTCGTCCCCATCGATCCAATTCACCAGGAGCGAGCCTCGATACTGATTCTCCGCCAGCCAGCGTGCCGCGTAAGATGAGAGTCTGAGCGTCGCCGGCCCGCTTACGCCCCAGTCGGTCAACAGCAGCGTGCCGTGAGAGCGGAAGCGCGTTCCGGCAAGGCCGAGGGTGACGTTGTCGACAACGGTCCCCATGAGCGAGCGGAGGGAACTGTCGTTAATCTTGAAGGTAAAGAGTGACGGAAGCTCGGTTATCAGTTCGATGCCGGTGTCCCGGAGGATGCGGGCGGTGCCGCCGCCGGTGGTGAGGACGATGGCGGAGGGGGAGATTTCTCCACTTCGCTTCGCTCCGGTCGAAATGACATGAGGGTTCGCTCCGGTCGAAATGACAGAATGGTTCGCTTCGGTCGAAATGACAGAATGGTTCGCTTCGGTCGAAATGACAGGAGGGTTCGCTCCGGTCGAAATGACAGGAAGGTTCGCTCCGGGCGACAAGACCATTTCGAGACTCGGAAGGACGGTCTCTACCTTGCTGTTACACAGTACTTTAACACCGCCGTTCCGGAGCTCTCTTTCGAGCACGCGGACAATCTGCATGGCGTCCTGGCTGACTGGGAAAACGCAGTGGTCCGGCTGAACGGTGAACTCCACCCCGCGCTCCCCGAACCAGCGGAGCAGGTCCGAAGGGCCGAAGCGGGGGAGCAGGCGCTTGAGCACGCCGGCGCCTCTGGGATATACAGTCTCGAGCTCCCGGACGGAAACCTTGCCCAGCACCCTGCCGGAATTGGCGGATTCTGAATAAGGCCCGACCAGCGGTACGTTGCAGATATCCTCGAAACTGTTGGTGATGTTGCAGCGGCCCCCGCCGGTGATTGCAAGCTTGGCCATAAGGCGCGGACCGGCCTCCAGAACGGTAATGGAAAGGTCGGGACGAAGATGCGACAATTCGGCCGCACAGAAGCATCCTGCGGCCCCTCCGCCAATGATTACAACGCTTGCCACGTTGTAAATATAAGAATAATTTCTTAAGTTTGCATGATACTAAAACACCACGCACTATGGCTAAAAGACTCAAGAAAGACGGCAAATATGAATGGAGCTACTGCTCATTCGGCGGCGTTGTTCGCGTAAACATCCGCAACGGAGAAGACATCGCCCACCTCGGCGAGCTCGACAAAAAACTCTGGACTGTTCTCAGCTGCCCCGTACAAGGCCTCGAATTCCCTGAAGAGACACTCAGGATGATAGATACCGACGGCGACGGCAAGATACGCGTAGATGAAGTCATCGCTGCCGCTGACTGGCTTTGCAAAGTCCTCAAAGACAAAGACTTGCTTATCAAGGGCGAGGAGGTCCTCAAGCTGGACCAAATCAATACGGAAAACGAGGCCGGCGCAAGGCTCCACAAATCGGCCCTCCAGATCCTGGCCAACCTCAAGCTCGAGAAAGACGAGATTTCCGTAGCCGATTCTTCAGACAGCGTAGCCATTTTCTCCGCCACCGGAGCCAACGGAGACGGCGTCATAACCGAGGTCTCTGCGGAAGACGAACACCTCAAGGAAGTCATCCGCACCATAGTGGAAAGGATAGGCTCGGCGACCGACCGCAGCGGCGCCCAGGGCGTAACCGCAGAGCACATAGAGGCGTTCTATACCGCCCTTGCCGATTATGCCGAATGGCAGAAAGCCGGCACGCCGGACATCTTCCCCTTCGGAGACAACACCCAGGCAGCGCTCGATGCGGCAAACGCCCTCAAGGAGAAGGTGGCAGACTACTTCATGCGCTGCAAACTCATAGCTTTCACCGAGTTGGCCGCTCCGGCAGTAGATGTGTCCGCAGACCGTATCAGCGCCATCTCAGACCATAACCTCACCGCCGAGGCGGACGAAATCGCCTCTTATCCCATCGCCCGTCCTTCCAAGGAAGGCGTCATCTCCTTCGATGCCGTCAATCCTGCATGGAAAGCCCGTTTCGACGCCCTCAGCGCCCTTGTCTTCGAAGGCAAGACCAGCGTCAACGAAGCCGAGTGGAACGAAATGCTCGCCAAGTTCGCCCCCTACATTGCGTGGAAGGAGGCAAAGAAGGGCGAGAGCGTGGAGCCCCTGGGCCTCGATGCCGTCAAGGCCCTCATCAAGGCAAACGACAAGGAAGCCCTGCTGGCCCTCGTAGCCGCAGACAAGGCGCTCGAAGAAGAAGCCAATTCCATAGACGAGGTCAACAAGCTGATGCATCTCTATCGCGACTTCTACACCCTCCTCAAGAACTACGTGATACTCAGCGACTTCTACTCTCCGGACCTCAGCAGGATGGCCGTCTTCGAGGCAGGTAAGCTCTACATCGACCAGCGCTGCTGCCGCCTCTGCGTGAAGGTGGAAGACATGGGCAAGCATGCCGATATGGCAGGCCTCAGCGGCATGTTCCTCCTCTACTGCGCATGCACGTCCAAGACCACGGGCAAGAGCATGAACATAGTGGCCGTCATGACAGACGGAAGTACGAGGAACCTGCGTCCCGGCACCAATGCCGTGTTCTATGACCGCGACGGCCTCGACTATGACGCAACAATAGTGCGCGTGGTGGAGAATCCCCTCAGCGTCAAGCAGGCGTTCTGGGCCCCTTACGTCAAGTTCTGGAACTGGGTCACCGGCCTGGTGAACAAATCCGCGGCGGAGAAGGATGCAAAGGCCATGGAAAGCCTCCAGGCGGGCGCAGAGGCCGCTCCTGCGGATGCTGCCGCCAAGAAGGCTCCCTTCGACATCGCCAAGTTCGCCGGTATCTTTGCCGCCATCGGCATGGCTGTAGCCCTTATCGGCGCCGCCCTCGCCGCATTGGTCGCAGGAATAGCCAAACTGCCCTGGTGGGGCATCCTGCTGGTCATCGTCGGCATCATGCTGCTTATTTCCGGCCCGTCCTGCTTCATCGCCTGGGGCAAGCTGCGCCGCCGCAACCTCGGCCCCGTGCTCAATGCCAACGGCTGGGCCATCAACTCCAACGTCATCGTCAACATTCCTTTCGGCCGTACGCTTACCAGCATCGCCAAGTATCCAAAGGTCAAGCTGGACGATCCGTACAAGCCCAAGGCTCCTTTGTGGTGGAGGATACTCCGTATCGTGCTGCTGCTGGCTGTCATAGCCTTCGGCGTGCTGTTCTTCACAGACAATCTCAAGTGCATCGGCCTGCCGTTCCATAAGGAGCAGCCGGTGGTCGAAGAGCAGGCTGAAGCCGCCGCCGCAGAGCCTGCTGAGGCAGAAATCACCCTGGAGGAAGCAGTTGCGGAATGATGGAATTCAAGAACCCTATCAAGTTGCAGCAGGCAAGCGTAGGCCTGTTCAACGATTGCTTCCCGCCCGTTATGGACGGAGTGGCCGTATGTGTGGAAAACTATGCGTACTGGCTGCAGAAAAAGGTCGGAGGAGTCAAGGTCATAACCCCCAACGTGCCCGGTGCCGATTATAGCAAGTACGATTATGAAGTGTTTGACTATGTGAGCGTTCCGGTGCCCAAGAGGGAACCTTATGTAACCGGTGTCGCGGAGGTTGATCCCCGCTATCTTGTGAAGATTGCTCAGACGAAGTTCAAGATACTTCACGCTCATTGCCCCTTTGCCACCGGAGTCGCGGCGCGCCGCATCGCCCGTCATCTCGGCATCCCCCTGGTTGCAACCTTCCACTCCAAGTACAGGGACGATTTCGCCAGGGTGCTTCCCAAGGTCGTGGTTGACGGAATCGTGCGTTATATCGTAGATTTCTACGAGAGGGCGGACCTCGTCTGGGTGCCCCAGGAATCTGTGATCGAAGTGCTCCGCGAATACGGCTACAAGGGCAACGTGGAGGTCATGGACAATGGCTCGGACCTTGTTGCGAATTATCCCGATCAGTTCTTTGCCGACTGCCGTAACGCATTGGGAATCAAGCCGGAAGAATTCGTGATGCTCTTTGTCGGCCAGCATATCTGGGAAAAGAATCCCCGCCTCGTCATCGAGGCCCTCGCCCGCATGAAGGACGTGCCGTTCCGCATGTTCTTCGTTGGCCGGGGCTATGCCGAGCAGGAGATGAAGGACCTGGTGAGCGAGAGGGGCCTTACAGACCGCGTGACCTTTGTAGGCAACATTGGAGAGAGGGATGTCATCACCCGTTACTATGCGGCTGCGGACCTTTTCCTCTTCCCGTCGCTGTACGACAACGCCCCCCTCGTGGTCCGCGAGGCGGCGGCCCTCCATACCCCGTCGGTAATGGCCAAAGGCGCCACTGCGTCCACCATCCTCTCGGACGGAGAAAACGGCTTCCTGGTAGAGAACGACCCTGCCGACATGGAGGCGAAACTGCGCGCGCTGGCGGCGGATCCCGAGCGCGTGAAGCGCGCCGGCATCCAGGCGTCACGCACCATAGTCAGGTCTTGGGAGGACTGCGTCGGCGAGGCTCTCGACCGTTACAATATGCTCCTGAAAATCAGGAACTTACCCACAATCGAAAAACTGTAGCGATTACTTTGCTATGAAAGTCACCGCCCTGGAGAAGCCATTGGCGTCCAAGGCGGTAAGGAGATGCATCCCGGGCTCCGGATAAAGCAGCAGGTCATGCTCGCCGTCGCGCGTCTGCCCCACGAATTCGTCGTCGAGATGCCAGTACAGGACAGCGGTGGGGTCGGTATGCGCAGCGCGTACCACTACGCCCTGCTCCCGGCCGCTGAGCGAGCGGGTGGTCACTATGGTGACGCCGTTCTGCGGATAGATTATGTCGATGGGATTCCGCTGGTCCGACGCCGCATCGTAGTCGGGGTGCTTGGGAGGCAGCGGCCTGTAGTCCAGGTGATTCTTCATGTAATACCACTCCTGGGCCGGCGGCAGCACGAACCATACGGCCTCCACCATGCTTTCAACAGGGTAGCAGCTGCTGTTGACGAGCCAGCGGCGGTCGGCGTCGAGATGTACTGTACGATGGTATTTGCATTCGTCGGGACGCGTCTCGATATCCGGTACCCATACGGTCTCGGTTTCCGGGCAGATGCCGCTGGCCGGCAGTCCGCTCTTGCTGCAGACTTCCAGGGGCACGAGGCTGTCCAGCGGCTTGTCGAACCATCCCGACCAGGGAAGGGCGCCGAAGACGTCGAACATAACGGGGGATGCGTACGAAACGCCTGTCATCTGCGCGCGGCCCTCCCCGTCGCTGTTGCCTACCCAGACACCCACGACGTAATCGCGGTTGACGCCTACGCTCCAGGCGTCCCTGTTGCCCCAACTGGTTCCGGTTTTCCAGGCTATCCTTCGGCCGGAGCTGAAGCCCTGCCAGGAGGACTCTTCCTCCGGCCTGCCGGCCTTGCTCAACGCATCGAAGGTCAGCCAGATTGCGCCGCGGCTGAGCGGCACCTCCGTATGCCCTGTCAAGCCGGGTATGAAGCCGGTTTCGTCTCCCGCGAGCTTTGCGGCCATGGAACAGTATGCCCTGACCAGATTCTCCAGGGATATCTCGGCGCCGCCGAGTATGAGCGAGAGCCCGTAATGGTCGGCATCGCGCGTGATGGTATCGAAGCCCATTTCCTGCAGGAGTTCCAGGAAACGGGGCACGCCGTACTGCTCCAACATCCTGACTGAAGGCACGTTAAGCGAACGCTGTATGACCTGGTCGGCAGGCACTGCGCCGTCGAAGGTGCGGGCGAAATTGTGCGGCTGGAAGTTGTTGTAGTTGTACGGGGTATCCTTTATGAGCGTTGTCGGGAGGATTTCGCCGGCGTCAAGCATGGCGGCGTATAGCAGGGGCTTTAGGGTGCTTCCGCTGGAACGTGCGGCGGGAATCATATCCACGTCGGCTCCGCGCAGCCCAGGCGCCAGTCCCTTGGTGTTGCCGTAGTAGGCGAGGACGTCTCCTGTGGCCACACTCATCACCAGTATTCCCATGTTGTCCACCAGGTTGTTGTGGTAGTCTTCGAAATGCGAGCGTGCGATTGCGTTCACCCTGTCCTGCAGCACCGGGTCGAGGGTGCATGTATAGGCTTTGTCGCCTCCGCCGGCACGCAGCCTCTCAAGCAGATGGTAGGCCTTGTCCGGCATGGGGAGGGGCTTGTCCGGAAGTGGCTCGTCCTTTGCGAGCTCGCATTCGATATCGTCTATGATGCCTTTCTCCATCAGCTTGTCCAGCAGGTAGTTGCGCTTCTCCAGCAGGCGCTCGCGGTTTCGCCCGGGGTGGATCAGTGCGGGGGAGTTGGGAAGCACTGCGAGCATGGCGCTCTCGGCCCAGGACAGCTCGCCGGCGGATCGCCCGAAGTAGCGCCAGGCGGCAGCGTCTATCCCGACCACGTTCCCTCCGAAAGGCGCGTTGGAGGCGTAGAGCCTGAGTATCTCGTTCTTGGAGCAGCGGAGCTCCAGCCTGGACGCCAGGACGGCCTCGAGCAGCTTTTCCGGAATGCTCCTGGGGGCGTCGGGACGGCTGAGGCGTATGACCTGCATGGTGATGGTGCTGGCGCCGGAAACCACCTCGCGCCTGCTGAGATTCTGCCGTATGGCGCGTCCGATGGACAGAAAATCGATGCCCGCATGCCACCAGAAACGTTTGTCTTCGTATGTGACGATGCATTTGGCGAACTTGTCTGGTACAGACGAAGCGGGCTCGAAGCACCACTGGCCGTTGGCTGAGATGCGGGCTCCCATGAGGGTGCCGTCGGCCGTGCTGAGTGTGGCGCTGAGGGGCTGGCGGAAGAGTTTTGCCGGAAGGCAGAAAAGATATAATACCGCCAGCGGAGTCAAAATCAAAATTATTTTCTTAATTTTGGACATCTGAAACAAAAGTACGCATTTCTATGAAACTTGCAAAATTCCTCCCTGCGGCGTTCCTGGCCGTCCTGCTCTGTGCAGCATGCGACAATTCCACTCCCGCACCCGGCCCCGCAACAGAAGAAGTCTTTTCTCCGTCTGCGGAAGCCCCCGCTTCCGTCCGGGAAGAGTCTCCGTATCCCGCCTACGACGAGAACGACAGCTCTTCTTCGGAAACCCCCGAAACCCCGGAAATCAAGCTCCTCAGCACCGGTTCCATCCTTCCGTCCACCGGCAACATGGACCTGCTGTTCAGCTCCGTAGGTTATGCCGGAGCCCGTATCAGAATACGCAAGATATTCACCAGCAACATTTTACAGTTCCTTCAGTTCGATAGCTACGAGGCCCGCTACAACCTCTACAAGGTAGCCCGCATCGTTGCGGACACCACTGTCGTGCTCGGCGGAACCAACGCTCCCCACATTCGCCACCAGCGCAATTACGCCTTTAGCCTGGACGAGGTCATCAAACCCGAGCCCGGAGCCATCTACCATGTGGAGATCCGCGGCACCGAGCCTCTCTTCGAGGAGGACTACTGGGACAGCGACACCTACTTCGGCGACTACGACACCTATGACGTGCGCAACACCTATCTCCTCGCATCCGACGTTTCCCTCATCGCCAAGGAGGGAGACAACCGCTGGGAGATCTTTGCGACCGACATCCTCTCCGGCGCACCTCTCAAGGGCGTAAGGGTCAAACTGTACGACTCCGTTCTCCAGGAGATCGGCAAGGGCGTTTCAGACAAGGACGGCCGCGTGACATTCCCCGCCGGAAACGACGGCCGCTTCGTGCTGGCCAGCTCGGACAAGGGCAGCGCCTACCTCTCGCTCGACAATTCCAAGTCGCTGTCAACCAGTGACTTCGACGTCAGCGGGACCACCTCTTACGGCGGCCTCAAGGCATACATATTCGGCGAGCGCGGCGTATGGCGTCCCGGAGACACCCTGCACGTGAGCGTCGTAACCATGGCGGAAGACGCAGACCTCCCCGTGGGCCATCCCGTAACCGCTGAACTTCGCAACCCCGACGGCCAGGTGACCAAGACCCTCACCGTCAAGAACGACGGCAGCCACATCTTCCATATCCCTCTCACCACTGCCGCCGACGCCCCTACGGGCCGCTGGACAGTGGGCGTGAAGATCGGCTCCCGCGAGTTCTCCAAGGCAGTCAAGATAGAGACCGTCAAGCCCAACAAGCTCGACGTGCGCCTTACATTCGACAATGACATCATCGTTCCCAAGACCAGCTGCGCAGGCGTAGTGAGCGTCAAGTGGCTATACGGCGCCGTGGGCAGCAACCTCAAGGTGAACGGAGACGTGGAGATATCTTCCGCACGCACTTCCTTCAAGGGATACGAAGCCTACGACTTCAAGGACGACACCCGTTCCTTCAGCTCCCAGGAACTCTATTATTCAGACAGCAGCACCGATTCCGAAGGTCTCTGGCGCATCAATACCGGCATGAACCTCAACCTTGCCAGTATCCCCGGCATGCTCGACGCGGCGTTCACCATCCGCGCATTCGAGCCTTCAGGCGAGTTCTCCACCGGCTGGTCCAGCTGGAAGCTTTCCCCGTTCGACGCATACGTGGGCATCAAGGCCAACATGGACAAGAGCCCCTGGGGCGAGGAATACATCAAGGCCGGCCAGGCGCATAAGTTCGACGTGGTCACCGTCGGCCCCGACGGAGCTCCCGTTTCGGTGTCAGACCTCCATGTGGAGGTGTTCCATGTGGATTGGAGCTGGTGGTGGAACTCCTCTTCGCAGATTGCCAGCTACATGTCCGGCAAGAGCAAGGAGCTCCTGTTCGACAGGCATATTTCCGCCATCGGCGGCAAGGGCAGCTTCTCCTACGACTGGTCCAACGCCCCCGACGGCCTCTACTTCGTACGCGTGAGCGACGAGAAGGGCGGCCATGCCACTTCCATGCTCTGCGAGGTGTATGAAAACTACGCCACCCGCGCTTCAGACAACTCCGAGGCCGCCAAACGCCTGGCTATCAGCCTCAACAAGGAGAACTTCAAGGTCGGCGAGACAGCCCGCCTCGTGATTCCTTCGTCCGCCGGCAGCAGGGTGCTGCTTTCCCTCGAGAAGGCAGGGCGCCTCATCCGCTCCGAGTGGATCGAATGCGCCGACGGCAGCACTGAGATTACTGTCCCCGTCACGGCCGAGATGCTTCCAAACGTATATGCGTTCCTCACCCTCGTGCAGCCGCACAGGAATACGCTCAACGACGCCCCCATCCGCATGTACGGCGTCCAGAACATAAATGTGGAGGATGCGTCCTCGCATCTGGAGCCCGTGCTCGACATCCCTTCGGAGGTCAAGCCGGAGACCACCGTCAAGTTCAAGGTCAAGGAGAAGAACGGCAAGGCCATGAGCTACATCGTGGCTATCGTCGATGAAGGCCTGCTCGGTCTCACCGCATACAAGACTCCCGACGCATGGAAGGCATTCTACGCCAAGGAAGCCCTCCGCGTACGTACCTGGGACCTCTACGACGACGTCATAGGCGCATACGGCGGCCGCATCGAGCAGCTCTTCGCGATCGGTGGTGACGAGGAAGTCGCAACCGCCATGAAGCCCCAGAACGCCAACCGCTTCAAGCCGGTGGTGGCATATCTCGGCCCCTTCACCATCAAGGCGGGCAAGACCGGTTCCCACAGCGTCGAGGTGCCCCAGTACATCGGAGCCCTCCGTGCCATGGTAATCGCCACTGACGGACGCGCCCAGGGCAGCCTGGAGAAAGACATTACGGTGAGCAAGCCCGTGATGGTGCAGGCGACCCTCCCGAGGGCCCTCAATATCGGCGAGACCGTCAAGGTGCCCGTCACCCTCATCACCCTCAAGAAAGACGTGGGCAAGGTTAAGATCAAAGTGAGCACGGACGACATGCTCCAGGTTGACGGCCCCGACACCATAGAAGTCAACTCGACGGAAGAAGGACAGGAGGTTTACTACTTCAACGTCAAGGTGCTCGACAAAGTCGGCATCGGCCACCTGAAGGCAGTTTCCGAGGCTTCCGGAGACAAGTCCTATTCAGACATTGAGATAGACATCCACAATCCCAACCCGGAGGTTACGCGCACAAAGAGCATCCTGCTCGCCGCCGGTGAGAGCAAAGACCTTGCGGTGGAGCTGTTCGGCACGCCCGGATCCAACACCGCATCCCTCGAGCTCTCCACCATGCCTTCCATCGACCTCGGCAACCGCCTCAAATACTTGCTGAACTATCCTTACGGATGCGTGGAGCAGACGGTTTCCTCCGCATTCCCCCAGCTGTATCTGGATAAGGTTATGACCTGCGACGACGGCATCCGCAAGCGCAGCACCCTCAATATCGAGGCCACCCTGCGCCGTCTGCAGAGCTTCCGCCGCCCCAACGGCTCGCTCTCTTACTGGCCTGGCAGCAACAACTCGTCGCTCTTCGGCAGCGCCTATGCCCTCCACTTCATCCAGGAGGCCGAGGCACAGGGCTATGCCGTTCCCGCAGACCTCAAGAAGGAACTCATCAACTGGATATCCAGGACGGTGTCCGACCAGAAGGAAGACGCCACCTCCAGGGCCTACGGCCTCTACGCCCTTGCCGCAGCCGGCAAGCCCAACCGCAGCGCCATGAACCTCATGCGCGAGAAGGCCAAGAAGCTGCCCAACAGCGCAGCATGGCTGCTTGCCGCCGCGTACGCCGTTGACGGCAAGAAGACCGTGAGCCGTGAGCTTACTTCGTCCCTGACGTATCAGGAGACCGAATACCAGGCCTACGGCAGTACAGACCGCAACCGCGCCGTCGCCCTCAAGACCATGCTTCTCACCGGCAACAAGGAAGAGGCCTTCCGCCTTGCAGGAGAGATCGCCGGATATCTCAACAACCGCGATTACTACATGAGCACGCAGTCCACTGCATGGAGCCTCTATGCCGTATGCGACTACGCCAGGGCGAATGCCGGCGGAGTGCAGGCCAGCTGCGTGATTGACGGCAAGACGGAGAAGATTTCCTCCGACCGCTGTGTGGTGAGCCGCAACATTCCCGTCTCGGACGGCAAGAACGGCAGCATCAAGATCACCAACGGCTCTGCAGGCAACCTGTATGCGGTGGCTTCCGTCACCGGCATCCCTGCCGCCTCCGAGGAGAAGGCCATGAGCAGCAAGATCAAGATGATGGTTGTCTATACCGATGAGCGCAACAACCCCGTGAGCGTAGATACCCTGTCCCGCGGACGTATGGTCGTAGCCCATGTGAACATCTCCAATACCAGCAAGACCGCCCTCCGCGACCTGGCTCTCAACCAGAAGTTCCCTTCGGGCTGGGAAATCCAGAACGACCGCCTCTATTCCGCATCCGTCAGCTATCCTGCAGGCATCACTTACCAGGACTTCAGGGACGACCGCGTTTACAGCTTCTTCAACCTCGCCGCCGGCGGCAGCGTGAACGTTGAAATCAAGCTGATTGCCACATATCCCGGCAAGTTCTACCTGCCCGCCGTCACCTGCGGCGCCATGTACGACGACACGGTTCAGGCCGTTGTTCCCGGACGCTGGATAGAAGTCAAGTAGCCCGATGTGGTCTTTGATGGCGGTAATGTCTGCGGTCCTTCTGGGACTGTATGACGTAGCCAAGAAGAAAGCCTTGCAGAAGAACGGCGTACTTGCCGTTCTTCTGGTGGCTACGGCGCTTTCCACGCTGTTAGTGTCGCCTTTTTTCCGCCTCGGGCCGGGGGAGGATTTCCTCAAGCTGGCCTTCAAGGCGGTTCTGGTGACGGCTTCGTGGATCAGCGGGATGGTCGGCCTGAAGATGCTGCCGCTCACTACGGTGAGTACCATCAAGGGCTCCAGGCCTGTGTTCGTCGTCCTTCTGTCCATCATCATTTACGGGGAAAAGCTTAACTGGATGCAGTGGAGCGGCATTGCGCTGGCTTTGCTCGCGCTCTGGCTGCTCGGCAGGTCGAGCCGTTCAGACGGTACAGTGCAGGCGCGCCGTACCGGATTCATATTCATGGCCGTTTCCGTGGCCACAGGCGTGGCGAGCGCCGTTTACGACAAACACATCATCTCCGGAATGGATCCGCTCTTCGTCCAGAGCTGGACGAACCTGTTCATAACGCTTTTGCTGGCAGTTTGCGTCTTTGTAGCGCGGTTGTCTTCCGGAGCCTCTGCTTCCAGAAACTTCCGCTTCGCTCCATCCCCCCCGCAAGCGGGTCCCCCCCATTCACATGGCCATGGGCGGCCATGGTTTCTGGAGGCAGAGGCTCCTCTCGGCAACCGCGCTGCAGCGGAAGAAGACTCAGACAGTCATTCAGCAAGCCGTTTCCGTTGGGACTGGACTCTTGTAGTTGTTGCGGTGCTGATAACGGCGGCGGATATGCTCTATTTCTTCGCCCTCAAGCAGCCCGGAGCGCTGCTTAGCGTTATTTCCGTGGTGAGGCGCGGGTCTGTGCTGGTGACGTTCGTCTGCGGCGCAATAATGTTCCGCGAGGGCAACCTTCGCGCAAAAGGATTCAATATGCTCCTGATGGTGGCGGGCATTGCCCTGCTGCTGATAGGCAGCTGACCGTCAGACAAGCCCTTTCAAATATGGTCCGGTGACTGACGCCTGGTCCTTGGCCAGTTGTTCCGGCGTGCCCTCGGCTACTACGAGCCCGCCGCGGCGTCCGCCTTCCGGCCCCATGTCGATAATATAATCGACGCTCTTCAGGATATCCGGGTTGTGCTCGATGATGATGACCGTATTTCCCTGGTCCACAAGTCTTTGCAGCACACCCAGAAGCGTCTTTATGTCCTCTGCGTGAAGGCCCGTGGTAGGCTCGTCAAGCATGTAGAGGGTATTGCCGGTGGCTTTGTGGCTGAGCTCGGCAGCGAGTTTCATGCGCTGGCTTTCGCCGCCGGACAGCGTCACGCTGGACTGCCCGAGATGCACGTATCCGAGTCCCACGTCGAGCATCGCCTTGAGCTTGGGAGCTATCTTGGGATGCGCCTTGAAGAACTCGTACGCCTCGGAAACCGGCATTTCAAGCACGTCGTCGATGCTCTTGCCCTTGTATCGCACCGCCAGTGTGTCTTCCTTGTAACGATGGCCGCGGCAGGCGTCGCAAACCACGCTCACCGACGGCAGGAAATTCATCTCCACCACCTTCACCCCGGCGCCCTTGCACTCCTCGCAGCGGCCACCTGCCACGTTGAAGGAGAAGCGTCCGGCCTTGAAGCCGCGCACCTTTGCGTCCGGCGTGTCTTCGAAGAGCTTGCGGATATCGTCGAACACGCCTGTGAACGTGGCGGGATTGCTCCGGGGCGAGCGTCCGATGGGGCTCTGGTCGATTTCTATTACTTTGTCGATGTATTCCATGCCCTCTATGCTGCCGTATGCGAGGGGCTTCTGCTTGAGGTGGTACAGCTTGCCCTTGAGAATGGGCATGAGCGTCTCGTTGATGAGCGAGCTCTTTCCGCTGCCGGAAACGCCCGCCACGCCGATGAAGCAGCCCAGGGGGAAGCTGACGTCAATATTCTTGAGGTTGTTGCCTGCCGCGCCGCGCAGCGTCAGCATCTTTCCGCTGCCGGTCCTTCTTTCCTTCGGCACCTCGATCCTGCGGAACCCCAGCAGATATTCGGCAGTAATTGATTGGCGGTCCGGCCTGCACTGCGCGGGGCTTGTCTCCGGAGGACTTACGCTTCGCTCCATCCCCCCCGCAAGCGGGTCCCCCCCGTTCATGTGGCCACGGGCGGCCACAGTCCCCGGAGACAAGTCCCGCATCCGTTTCGCCGGACCGCTGTAACAGATTTCGCCTCCGAGGGCACCCGCGCCGGGGCCGACATCGACGAGCCAGTCGGCGCTCCTCATGGTCTCGTCGTCGTGTTCAACAACTATCACCGTATTCCCCTCGTCGCGCAGCTTCTTGAGCGATGCGATGAGTTTGCGGTTGTCCCTCTGGTGCAGGCCGATGGAGGGCTCGTCGAGGATATATATCACCCCCACCAGTTTGGAGCCGATCTGTGTCGCAAGCCGGATGCGCTGGCTCTCGCCGCCGGAAAGGGAACCGGTGGCCCTGTCGAGCGAAAGGTATTCCAGGCCGACGTCAACGAGGAAGCGCAGCCTGTCGCCGAGCTCGCGCAGCACGTCGCGCGCCACCGCCTTGCCGCGCCCTGAAAGCTTTCCGTCCAGGCTCCTGACCCACTCAAGCAACTCCGAAATCTCCATCGCAGACACCTCAGTAATGGTTTTCCCGTCGATGCGGAAGCACGCCGTCTCCGGACGCAGGCGCGTGCCGTTGCAGACGGGGCAGACAATGCGTTCTTCTACATCGTCCACAAGCCCTTCCCACACGGCCATCTGGGTGCTGCTGCCGTCCCCGGTGCGGTATAGCTCCTCGGACCCGTAAATCAGCAGCGAAACTGTTTCCGGCGCGATGTCTTCTATGGGTTCGTACAGCGAGAAACCGTGCTTGCGCGCCATTGCGCGGACGATTTCGAACTTGCTGTTGTCCCGCATGCGCCCCAGCGGGACGATGCCTCCGTCGGCGATGGATTTGCGCGGATCGGGTATGATGGTTTCCGGACTGATGTCCACGACGGTGCCGAGCCCCTTGCAGTGCGGGCAGTAACCCTCGGGGGAGTTGAAGGAGAAGGTATGGGGCTGGGGCTCCTGCAGGGAGACCCCGGATTCGGGATCGACCAGATGCTTTGAGAAATGGCGCACGCTGCCGTTTGCGGCATCCAGCACGGCTACGGAACCTTTTCCTATGGAGAGGGCGCCGGCCACCGAATTGCGTATGCGGCCTTCATCCCCCTCGCCGGGCTTGAGCTTGTCCACCACCAGCTCGATGAAATGCGGCTTGTAGCGGTCCACGGACTCGACTTCGCCAAGAGGCAGTATCTCGCCGTCTATGCGTATCTCCGCGTATCCCTTCTTGCGCATCTGCTCGAAGAGCTCGCGGTAATGGCCCTTGCGGCCGCGCACCAGGGGAGCCAGCAGAATACACTTCACGCCGGCGTACTCCTTCATTATGAGATCGACTATCTGGGCGTCGGTGTATCGCACCATCTCCTTGCCGCTGACGGGGGAGTAGGCGGTGGAAGCCTTGGCGAACAGCAGTCGCAGGAAGTCGTAGATTTCCGTGATGGTGCCGACGGTGGAGCGGGGGTTGGAGCTGGTCGTCTTCTGCTCTATGGCGATGATTGGGCTGAGGCCGGTGATGCTTTCCACATCCGGTTTTTCCAGCACCCCGAGGAAATGCTTGGCGTAGGGCGACAGGGTGTTGAGGTAGCGCCGCTGACCCTCGGCGTATATGGTGTCGAAGGCGAGGGAACTCTTGCCGCTGCCGCTCAACCCGGTGATTACCACGAACTTGCCCCGGGGAATGTCGAGGTCTGCGTTCTTCAGGTTGTGCGCACGGGCGCCGCGTATTTCTATCTTTTCTTCGGCCATGTCTAGCTGAATATTTCCCGCAGGACGTGCAGTGAGCGGATGTTCAATTGGGATTCGGTGTGAAAGCCGATATAGTCGAGCAGCAGTCCGGCGACGGCATTGCGCTGGGCGCCCGTCATTGGTACAAGCATGCTCCCGGCGGCGCTGGACGACAGCAGCTGCCGTACTACGGAGTAGTGCTCTCCGGCGAACGGCGCCAGGTCTTCGATGGTGGGGGAGAAGCCGAGGGCGCCGGCGAACTCCAGCAGGAAGCGCAGGTGGAAATTTGAGAAATCCTGCTGCAGCGCATCCAGGGTGAGTATGCTCCGGCGGCACCATTCGTAGAGCCCGTCCTCGTTGGCACCTTCTTTTATTGTGCGGTACAGCACCTCGCTCATGAACAGCGACATGGTGTTCTTGCGCATGTCCCCCCGGATGCCGGCGAGCGGCTCGGTGGCGGTGACGGAACGGATACGCCACAGGTCGGACTTGGGATTCTCAACCACTTCGCCTTCGAGCAGCGACATGGGCTGGAACATGGCCATGGCCGCTCCGTTGCCGGCGCTTGTGATGAAGCTGCGCCGCCCCCAGCCGGGACTTAAAGTGTGCAGTACCAGCGACTTGTCTCCGACCTTGGTGGAAGACAGGATGATGAGCGGGGTGGCGTGGACCATCGGCGCGAAGCTGCTACAGGGTCTGCCCTCCAATGAATTCCCTCATGATGGAAGTGGGAGGCACGGCGGCTATTTCCGACGGCTTGAGGGCCGTTACCTTCTCCAGGAAAGCCAGCAGCTGCCGCGCCTTCTCGTATGCGGGGGAAGCCTCGGTTATCCCGTACAGCAGCGGCTCCGCATAGTACTTGAGCAGGGGAACGTCGTACAGGGTGGACGAATTGAACACAACGTCGGCATTCTCCTCGAATGGGAATATGTTCTTGGTTTCGCCCCTTCGCACGGAAGGCCAGCGGAGTATGTTTTCCTCTGGGCTGATGCCGCGGGTGCGGTTGTCCCTCACGATGCGGCGCAGCAGGCGCTTGTCCGTCGTGCTGTTGTGTACCTTCTCGCCGCCGGGCAGGGCGCTGAGGGCGGAAATGTAGATGCGGAAGATGCGCCCCTGGTCCACAGCGTAGGTGAGGGCGGGATTGAGGGCGTGGATGCCTTCCATGAAAAGGATGTCGTGGTCTTCCAGCTTCATCGCCCTCTCCGGCTCCAGCAGCGTCTGGCCGGTCTTGAAGTCGAAGCGGGGGATTATTACCTCCTTGCCGGCCAGAAGGTCGTTGATGTTGGAGTTGAGGAGCTCGAGATTCATGGCTCCGAGGGCCTCGAAATCATATTCGCCGTTCTCGTCCACCGGAGTCTCCTCGCGGCGCCTGAAGTAGTTGTCAAGTTCGATGACCTTGGGCGAGATGCCGAGCACGCGGCACTGCTGGGCGATGCGCAGCGAGCTGCTGGTCTTGCCGCTGGAGCTGGGACCGGAAATCATCACCACGCTGGAGTGCTGGCGGCGGAAGAAAATCTGGTCCGCGGCTTCTGCGTATTTGCGCTCCTGGCGCGCCTCGCAGAGGTTGATGAGGCTTACGGCCTGGCCGGCCGCCACTACTTCGTTTACTTTCTCAAGGGTGTCGATGCCCACTGCGGAGCACCAGTCCTTGTACTCCTGCCGGGCGGCTTCAATCTTTGTCATAAGCTTCGTTGAGTTCGGGAATCTCTTCCCTTTCGTTGAAAGGCTCCAGGAAGGGGTTCGTGACCCTCTCGGTGCCTATTGAGCTGGGGGCGCCGTGCCCCGGATATACTGCGACGCCGCTGTCGAGCGGCATCAGTTTTTCCATTATGGAAACGATGAGGGCGTCGTAGTCTCCCCCCTCGAGGTCCGTACGGCCGATGGCCCCGGCGAACAGGGTGTCGCCGGTGAAAAGCGCATCCTCGCAGAGGTAGCAGACGCCGCCGGGCGTGTGCCCCGGAGTGGAAATCACGCGGAATTCCAGCCCGGCGGCCTTTACGCTGTCTCCGTCTTTGACGTCCGTGGTGGTGAAGGACGGGTCGGCCGCCGGCAGGCCGTATTTTGATATACGCTGGAAAAAGTCTATGATCTGTCTGTCCTGCGGCGCCATGTACACCGGTATCCCGAAGCGCTTCTGTATTTCGGCCACGCCGTAGGTATGGTCCGGATGGCCGTGGGTGAGCAGTATGGCCGCGGGCGTGAGGCCCTTGGACTGCAGGCTTGAAAGCAGCTGCGAGGTCTCTGCGGAGCCGTTGCATCCGGGGTCCACGAGCACGCAGCGCCCACCCTCGCCGGCGACGGCGTAGGTGTTTTCTTCAAGCATGTTCACGACAAAACGGAAGATGTCCATTTCTTGTTGGGATTATATGGCAAAAATACGAAAAGTTTAGTATTTTTGTAAGACAAGACCCAAACAAATGCACATAGGAATAGCTGGCAATATCGGATGCGGCAAGACTACGCTCACGCGCTTGCTCTCCGAGCACTACGGATGGACTCCCAAGTATGAGGCCGTAACCTACAACCCCTACCTCGAGGACTACTACAAAGACATTCCCCGCTGGTCCTACAACCTGGAGACCTACTTCCTCGCCCAGCGTTTCAAGGACGTCCTCGAGATCGCTTCGTCCAAGGACGTGATCATCCAGGACCGCACCCTGCTGGAAGGCGTGCACATCTTCGTGGCCAACAACTACGAGCAGGGCAACCTCTCCAAGCGGGACTACGAGACCTACATGGAGCTCTTCCACCTGATGATGAAGATGGTGGCCCCGCCGGACCTCCTCATCTACCTCAAATCCTCCGTCCCGCACCTCGTGTCCCAGATTCAGAAGCGCGGGCGCGACTATGAGCAGACCATAAGCCTCGATTATCTCGCCGGCCTGAACCGCCACTACGAAGAATGGATAGGCTCCTACGAAGGCCGCCTCCTGGTGATCGACGCCGACTCTCTCGACTTTGAGCACCGTCCCGAAGATTTCTCCCTCATCACGGATAAAATCGACGCCGAACTTTATGGCTTGTTCAAATAATTGTTATCTTTGTAAATTAAAATACAGGTTATGCACGTAGCTATAGCAGGAAACATCGGAAGCGGCAAAACGACTCTCACAAAGATGCTCGCCGCACACTACGGTTGGACGCCCAAGTTCGAGCCCGTCGACTTCAACCCCTATCTGGCAGACTACTACGAAGATATGGAGCGCTGGTCGTTCAATCTGCAGATCTATTTCCTCAACAAACGCTTCAAAGACATCCTGGAGATCAACAAGTCGGACAAAGTCATCATTCAGGACCGTACCATCTACGAGGACGCCCGCATATTTGCCCGCAACCTCCACGACATGGGCCTTATGAGCACGCGCGATTTCGAGAACTACACAGACCTCTTCGACCTCATGATGTCCCTGGTTGGCTATCCCGACCTGCTCATCTACCTTCGCTCTTCCATCCCCAACCTCATCGCCCAGATCCAGAAACGCGGCCGCGAGTACGAGAAGAGCATCCGCATAGATTATCTCACCGGCCTCAACGAGAAATATGAAGACTGGATTGCCGGCTACACGGGCAACCTCCTCATCGTAGATGCCGACAATATCAAATTCGGCAACAAGCCCGAGGACTTCGAGCTCATCACCAACATGATAGACGCCAAGCTTTTCGGCCTGTTCAGCGAAGAAAACAAATAATGTCAGCAGAAAGACCTACCATAATCGAATTTGTGGACAAGTACACCGCCAGGTACGGCAGTGCCACATACCTTCGAGAGAAGGTTGACGGTGTATGGACAGAGACCTCGTTTACGGAAACCCGTCGCAGGAGCCGCGTCTGCGCTGCCGGCTTCATGGCGCTGGGCCTTGCAAAGGGAGACAAGGTGTCCCTCCTTTCAGAGGGCCGCAACGACTGGATTTTCTGCGAGTTCGGCATACTCTTCGCCGGCGGCGTGGATGTGCCCCTTTCTTTCAAGCTCGAGTCCGACCACGACCTCACCTTCCGCATCAACCACTCCGATTCCCGCTTCGTGGTGGCCTCCGAGGGCCAGATCGCCAAGATACGCCGCGTCCGCAGCCAGCTGCCCGCGGTAGAAAAGGTCATAGTCTTCGACGACATCCCCCTGCAGGATGGCGAAATGCACTTCAGCGAGCTGCTGAAGATGGGCGAGGCCTATATGGAATCCCACCCGGGGGCGCTTGAGGAGCGCATGGCGTCCGTCGGCCCCGACGACTACGCCAACATTTCATACACCTCCGGCACCACCGCAGACCCCAAGGGAATCCTGCTTACCCATCGCAACTATACCGCCAACGTGGAGCAGGCAGATTCGGTTGTCAAGGTTCACGAGGGCGACGTGATGCTCATCATCACACCGCTGGACCATTGCTTCGCACACGTCTGCGGAATGTACGTCATGATGTTCAACGGCGGCAGCGTGGCCACCGTCCCCGGCGGCAAGAACGCCGTCACCATGCTCAAGAACATACCGGTGGCAATACGCGAGACCCGTCCGCACCTGATGCTCAGCGTGCCTGCGATTTCCCGCAACTTCCGCAAGAGCATAGAGTCGGGAGTCGCCAAGAAAGGCCCTGCGGTAAAGAAACTGTACGAGTTTGCGCTGAACAACGCCATCAAATACAACCGCGAGTACTACAACATGGGCAAGCCCTGCTGGAAGCTCTGGTGGCGCAAGCCAGTCAAGGCCCTGATGGACAAACTGGTGTTCAAGGGCATACGCGAAAGCTTCGGCGGCAGGCTCGGGTTCTTCGTTGGCGGCGGCGCCCTGCTAGACATAGAACTGCAGCGCTACTTCTGCGCCGTCGGCATGCCCATCTTCCAGGGATACGGCCTGTCCGAGGCCACTCCCGTCATCTGCTCCAACGCCATGGGGCACGCCCGCTTCGGCTCCTCCGGCCGTACCGTGCAGCCCATGGACATCAAGATATGCGACGAAAACGGCGCCGAACTGCCTCTGGGCACCACCGGAGAGATAGTCATCCGCGGAGAGAACGTAATGGCGGGCTACTGGAAGAACCCCGAGGCCACAGCCAACACGATAGTTGACGGCTGGCTCCATACCGGAGACCGCGGCTATCTCTGCAAGGAAGATCCCAGGTACCTGTACGTGACCGGCCGTTTCAAGAGCCTGCTCATATCGTCAGACGGAGAGAAGTATTCTCCCGAGGGCTTCGAAGACAGCCTTGCCGACGGCTCCAGGTTCATAGACGCATCCGTCCTTTACAATAACCAGAGCCCTTACACCGTAGTCCTTGTAATACCCGCAAAGGCGGCGCTGGCGGAGGCCGTGCAGGCCAAAGGGCTGGATCCTGCATCCGAAGAGGGCCTCAAGGCACAGCTGGACATCATCCAGTCGGAAGTCGATTCCTACCGCAAGGGCGGACGTCACGCAGGCCTGTTCCCCGAGAAGTGGCTTCCCGCCGCCGTAATCGTGGGAGACACCCCGTTCACAGAGCAGAACGGCATGCTCAACACCACCTCCAAGATGGTCCGCGGCAAGGTGGAGAAGTTCTATGCAGACCGCATAGCTTACGCCATGACCGCCGAGGGCAAGCTCCTCTACAACGAGAAAAATTTACAATCACTTAAATAACAGCACATTATGACCAAGACCGCATCCAGCAAGAGTTACGCACCCGCAATTGCGGTGTGCTTTGCACTCTTTTTCATGATCGCCTTCGTGACGAACCTCGCAGGTTCCATGGGCGTTGTGGTAACCAATCAGTTCGGCGCCAGCAAGGCTCTCAGCCAGCTCGGAACGCTTGCCAACTTCATCGCCTACGCTTGCATGGGTATCCCTGCAGGCCTCATCCTCAAGAGGAAGGGCTACAAGTTCACTTCTCTCCTCGCCGTCATCGTCGGCCTGGTGGGCATCGGCATCCAGTTCCTTTCCGGTTATGTCGAGTCCTTCGGAGTGTATGTGGCAGGCGCATTCGTAGCAGGTTTCTCGATGTGTATGCTCAACATCGTTGTCAACCCCATGCTCAACACCCTGGGCGGCGGCGGCAACAAGGGTAACCAGCTCATCCAGTGGGGCGGCTCCTGCAACTCCATCGGCGGTACCATCGCTCCCGTGTTCGTTGGCTGGCTCGTCGGCGGCAGCATCGCAGACGCCACCGTTGCCAAGGCGGCACCCGTCATGATCATCGCAATGGCCATCTTCGCCATCGCCTTCGTGGTCATCCTCCTCACCAACATCCCCGAGCCTCATATGGAGACCGCGGAGGAGAAGGCCGCACGCCTCGCCGGCAAGGCCGCCAAGGATCCGTACAGCCCCCTGTCCTTCCGTCACTTCGTACTCGGCGCAATCGCCATCTTCTTCTATGTGGGTATCGAGGTAGGCGTTCCCAACACCGCAAACGTCCACTTCTCCGGCCTCGCCAACGTCGGTCCCGCCCTCACCGGCACAATGATCGGCGCATACTGGTTCTGCATGCTTATCGGACGTCTCATCGGCGCACCCCTCGCAGGAAAGGTGAGCAGCAAGGTCATGCTTTTCTTCACCTCCGCGCTTGCGATAGTCTTCCTGCTCCTGGCCATCTTCATCCCTGAGAGCGCAACCGTAAAGATCGGCGAGAACGTCATCCCTCTCGAGCTCGGCTTCATCGTCCTCTGCGGTCTCTGCACCTCCGTCATGTGGGGCTCCATCTTCAACCTTTCGGCAGAAGGCCTCGGCAAATACACCGCAGCAGCTTCCGGTATCTTCATGACCCTCGTCTGCGGCGGCGGTATCATCCCGTTCTTCCAGAACCTCCTGGCAGACAAGATCGGTTCCATGCAGAGCTACTGGCTGATCATCCTCTGCCTCGCATACCTCATCTTCTACGCACTTTGGGGCAGCAAGAACGTCAACAAGGACATCCCTACAGAGTAATTGAGCCATGGAAAAACCTTACGTACTCGGTATAGACGTCGGCGGCCAGACCGCCAAGTGCGGCATTGTGAACGCCCGTGGCGAGGTTCTCGCCCAGACCATACTTGTCTCCAACAAGCACGACGACGCCCCCTCTTTCGTCGAGGCGCTCGCCCAGACCCTCAAGAAACTTATCGCGGACGCAGACCTTGACGGCCAGATCCGCGGCATCGGCGTAGGCGCCCCCAACGGCAACTACTACACCGGAGAAATCAAGCAGGCACCCAACCTCTCCTGGGCCCATGAAGGCAACGTTCCTTTCGCTGCGATGCTTTCCAAGGCCATGGACGACATGCCCGTAGCCCTCACCAACGACGCCAACGCCGCCGCAGTGGGAGAAATGACCTACGGCGCCGCCAAGGGCCTCAAGAACTTCATCATGATCACCCTCGGCACCGGTGTCGGCAGCGGCATCGTGATCGACGGCAAGGTGCTTTACGGACACGACGGCTTTGCCGGCGAGCTCGGCCATACCTGCGCAGTACGCGGCGGACGCCGTTGCGGTTGCGGCAAGCTCGGTTGCCTCGAGGCATATTGCTCCGCCATCGGAGTCGCCCGTACCGCAGTCGAGTGGCTTGACCAGCATCCCGAGGAGTCCTCTCTCCTCCGCCTGCGCGAGAACGTCACTTCCAAGGATGTGTATGAAGCCGCAAAGGCAGGGGACAAGATGGCTCTCGAGATCTTCGAGTACACCGGCAGCATCCTGGGCCGCAGCTTCGCAGATTTCATCGCCTTCTCGGCACCGGAGGCCATAGTGCTCTTCGGCGGCCTTGCCAGGGCGAAGGAATTCCTTACGGAGCCTATTCTCGAGGCTATGAACGAGAATGTCCTCCCTCTGTGGAGAGACAAGGTCAAACTCCTTTATTCAAGCCTGTCGGAGTCAGACGCCGCCATCCTCGGCGCTTCCGCACTTGCATGGAATCTCTAATTGTTTAACTTTTATAAATTAATGAAAACCAACAAATTCTTTTTCGTACTCGCACTGGGCGCAGCTATGATTGCATGCACCCCCAAAGCAGGCGAGCCCGCAGTCGAAGGATCCGATGAGACTTCGGAGGTCGACGTAAAAGCCAAGACTCTCAAAGACTTCACCCCTTCCAAGGCAGAAATCGACAGCGTCAGCTATCTTATCGGTGTAAACTTCGGAAGCTTCATCAAAGGATATGACTTCGGCGATGTCAACTACAGCAAGATCATTGCCGGTATGAAGGACTTCGTCAAGGCAAAGGGCGATTTCCGCGACCCCGACTTCGGCCAGCAGTTCAAGATCAGCCCCGACCGCATCAACGACATGTTCAACGCCTATCTTGAGAAGAGGCACAACTACAAGCTCCTCGCCAACAAGGAGAAGGGTGAGAAGTTCCTTGCCGCCAACCTCAAGAAGGACGGCGTGGAGGTTACCGAAAGCGGCCTCCAGTACAAGATCATCGAGGCCGGTGATCCCGATCTCGTCCCTTCACCCATCGACACCGTTGAGGTAAGGTACAAGGGCACCCTCATCGACGGCACCGTCTTTGACGAGACCGCAGAAGGCGCCAACCCTGCACGCTTCACCCTCAACTCCGTCATCAAGGGCTGGACCGAGGGCATGCAGCTCATCGGCGAGGGCGGCCACATCGAGCTTTACGTTCCTGCAGAACTCGCATACGGCGAGAGCGGACGTCCCAGCATCGAGCCCAACTCCACCCTCATCTTCGACATCGAGCTTGTGCACGTAGGCAAGACCGTTTCGAGCCCCGAGCCTGAGAAGTAATTCAAAGGCATAACAAAAAAACAATGCGGCCGTCAGCAGACAGCCGCATTGTTTTTTTGTGCCCGGGAGTATTCTAGAAGACCCTCAGCATGTTCTGCCCCTTGGCTTCCTTGCCGCCGATGGTGAAGCCCAGGCCCACCACAAAGCGGATTGGTTGTTCAAGGGCCTCGGTGTAATAGAACTGCTCCTTCTTGAAGGTTGTCTCAGTCTCCGGAATCTGTCCGGTGTAATAGATGTTGGCCTGGCCGAACAAGCCTTCCATGCCGATCTTCAGGTGCCCGTTGAATATGGGCAGGCGGGAATTGATTTCGGCTCCGAGGAAAACCTCGTGGCCCGACATGTGGGAGAATGAGAATATCTTGCTGAGGTTGGGATACCAGGTGTAGGTGAGCAGGGCGTTGGCATCGACGTGCTGTGTAATGCCGCCGCCTATGCGGAATTCCTCGTTGATGAAAAGGAGCGAGAATGCAGGCAGGATGGCAGGACCGTCGGTCTTGAGGGCCTGGAGGGTGTGTTCCTGGCCATCGATGTCGGTGACGGTCTTCTCAGGGAAGGATACCTGCATTGAGTGATCGTTCTCCCAGAACAGCGAGGTCTTGGCCACAGCCGAGGAAAGGCCGGGGAATATCTTGAAGATAACCAGCCTGGCGTCTCCCAGACGGCTGTATCCCTTGCCGAGAACGATGTCTTTGTTGAAATCGGGAGCGATCGTAAGCCCGAACATGGGCGGCTCGTCACCCCACGAAAGGATGTTCACATGGTTGTCTGCCTCGTCCTTGAACTTGAAACTGCCCTTGTACGCCGTCTTGAGGTTGTTTCTGGTAAGCTCGATACGGTAAGGGGTGTCGCTCAGCGGGATGCTGACCCTGGCGGGAGTCTTGGCGTTTTCCGCATAGACCACGCGGTTGTCTCCGCTGCCCTTCCAGATGGTTACGCCGAGGCTGTCTTTGTCTGCGGTGACAAGCAGGGGGAAGGACTGGCTGAGGGAAATCTGCCTGCTGATGCTTGGATTGCTGAAATCGGTCCTCACGGTTTCCTCGAGAGGGAAGTATCCGGCTTTCTCGTATCTGATCTTATGCTCGCCCTCGGTAAGGAAGATGTCCAGGGGAGTGGAACCGAGGTACTTGCCGTCCAGATAGACCTTGCAGTAGTCGGGCTCCGAACTCACGTTGCAGGTTACGAACCTGTGCATGAAAGCCTTGAACGTAAGCTCCTTGCCTTCCTGGACGTCCACGGGGTATTCGTCTTCCATGGTGAGGAATCCTTCCTTCCGGAAGCTGAGCACGTGCCTGCCGCTCTTGACGCGCAGGTTGCTCACTGGAACAGTGCCTATCTCGGCGCCGTCCATGAACACTTTGGCTCCGGCCGCATATTCCTGGTCCGCAACGGTGAGGAATCCGCAAATGGGGACGAGGGTGAAGTCGTAGCTGGCGTTCTCTCCCTTGCCCACTGATATGTTTGCCGACTGCGGCGTGAAACCTTCGGCTCCTACCTTTACCGTATATTGGCCGGGGTGCAGGGGGATCAGCCCTCCCTCGTAAAGTTCATAGTAGCTGAGGTCCTTGTCCAGGCCGAAGTTGTTTATGACGGAAGGATGAAGGTTGATGACGTTGCCGCTGATGTCCAGCACGGGGGGCGTGTCGAAGCTGTAGCCCTCTTCCGGGACGATGTTCACGGAGACGGTGGCGAACTGGGGCGAGAGCCTGAAAGAGTATTCGTTCTCTGCGTCATCCACATCAGCCCTTACGACGATGGTGGTGTCTTTGCGCTCGTAGCCGTTCTTCTCTATGCGTATGTCGTGCCTGCCCTCGAGCAGGAAGAAATTGTCGGACAGCACTCCGGGCTCGCGGTCGATGTAAATGAAGGCGCGGTCGGGATCGGTATGGATGCGAATGGTGCGCGAGACGCTCTGCCTCTGATCCTGGTTGACCACCACGTATGCGGTGCGCTCCTTGCCCATCGACACCTCCACTATGCCCTTCCTGGACTCATCGAGGGGGTTGGGGGCGGCCTCTATGTACAGGAGGTCCAGCTCCTTGCGTGCGGTGACCCAGTCCGGGCTGGAAGTCACCTCCCATGCCTTGCCGGCGGTTACGTAGATGCTGTCCGTCTGTCCGCTGCCGGGGAAATACAGCGTCTCCTTGGACAGGTTGAGGTCTGATAGCTTCTGCTTGGCGGCCTTGCACTGGTTGAGCAGCCTGTTGGCCTTGTTGATCTGGTCCTTGGTCACGCCGGGGCTCTTCTTGGATGCCTCGAGGACCTTTATGGCCTTGTCGTATTGCTTGGTCGTGTAGTATTCCACGGCCTCGCTGTAGCGCATGTCGAAAGACTTCTGTGCGAATGCGGGTGCTGCCGTAAGAAGGATGACGAGCAGCAGGAGGGCAGTTTTTTTCATCACTTGGTAAGCTTTTGCCTGATTGACTCAAGCGTCGGGTCTGACTTTACTGAAAGTGCGTAATCTATGCATTGGAGGACGTTTTCCGCCTCTGACTTGCTGTGCGTGACGCGCCACAGGTCGTACGAGTCCATGGCGAACTCCTTCCATGCCTTATGGATGGAGTCCAGTTTTTCGCCTATGGTGCGACGGTAGGGGACGAGGTCGGCAACGAACATGCCGGCGTATTCGTCCGCAGAATGGAGAGCCTTGATGCTGTCTGTCCTGACCAGTTCCGCGGATGCTTCCTGCAGGACGGCAATCTGGGCTGCCGTGTTGGCGATGGCGTCTTCATGCGCCAGCGCGTCGCCTGCCCTGAGCAGGGAATCCACACGGGCGATGGATGCGCTGAGGGCGGCCCTGTCCTGCAACGCGGCGTCGTTGGAGCTCTGCTCCTGGTAATCCTTGCGCAGCAGCATCACGACACCTGCGATGGCGGCAAGCAGAAGGGGAAGGATGATCCATCCTATCCTGCTCTTCTTGACCTTGCGCCCGCCTACGGTGCCGCGCTCCGGATTGGCGAGGGCGTCGCGGACGATGGCCGGGAGCTCGCTTATGCGCTTTACCTTGCTGTCCACCCAGTTGACGTTGCCCAGCAGGAATTCAAGGTCCGAAGGCATGGGCGTGTCGTCTATGAGGTAGGGGATGATGCAGCCGCTGCGCTTGTGCTTGAAGGCGTGCAGGATCTCGTTTTTGGTGAATTTTGACTGGTAGGCGTTCTTGCTTGCGAGGAGCAGGAACACGCCGGATTCGTCTATGCGGTTGGCCAGGATCTCCGGGAAATCCGCTCCGGCGGCTATGCCCTCCTTGTCTATGAAGCAGTTGAGGCCTGCCGAGGAAAGCGTGGAATAGATTTCTTCGGCGGTCTTGCTGTCTTTTCTGGAATAGCTGATGAATACGTCGTAGTTCACGATGCTAAGATATAAAAAATTATGGAATCAAGACGCAGTGCCCCGATATGAGGCGCCCGCAGTCGGGGTTTTCCAGGGTCTCCGGGCTGATAATGACGGATGCGTCGGCGCCCGACACTTCGCTCATGACGATGAGGTCCCTGAGGGCCTCGGCCTCAATGATGCGGAAGCGCTCGGGGCTGTCTGCGACTATATCCTCCACCGGGCTGCCGATCTTGTGCACGATATATTCGCGCAGGACCGTCCCTCCGGGCGCGGATGCGGGGTTGGTGGTGCAGGTAATCATCTGTATGAATGGAGCTGATAGCCGTCTGCGCTGAAAACCAGCCTGTGGCGCGGTTTGGAGGCGGAAGATCCGTCCGGGGTGATGGTTACCTGTACGGCGACCCCCTCCCTTGCGTCCCTGAAGGCGCTTGCGGCTTCTTCGGGGTCCTTGACCACACGGGTGCCGGGGCGGCGCCATCTGCAGATGCCCTTAAGCCCGGAATAGGCTACGCGCTCGGAGGTCATGGCGGCCTCTGCATAATCCTGGATCATGGTGATGAAGGCGGGCATGTACAGGAGCGACCCGTTCCAGTTCTCGCCGGCCACCGGCACTGAAACGAGATTCATGGGATGCTTGAGGGCGTCTGCGTCTTTCTCCCTTCCCCCCTTGGTGAGGACCAGGTAAACGATGCCTTTCTCTGTTACGGGGCGGAGGAAGTAGCTGCCGGGATCGGTCTTCTGCTTTTCATACTCGGCAGGGGTGCAGAATTCGTATGCGGAAGCGGTCCAGAATGCGGTTATGTCTTCTCTCAGGACTGCGTCCAGGCCGGGGGCGCTGCCGAGGACGACCTTGGTGGTGCGGCTCTTGAAATCCTGTACGCGATAGCTTCTGGTGTATATTTTCTTCTGCGCTCCGGCCGGTGCGGCAACGCCTGCGAAGACCAGGAGCAGAAGTATTTTTACAATTGCGTTTTTCATGTCGGCAAAGTTAAGAATTTTCACTACATTTGTAAAAATTATATGGCACAGTATATTGTTTCCGCCCGCAAATACCGCCCGGACTCCTTCGAGAGCCTGATAGGCCAGGACAACATAGCACGCACACTCAAGAATTCCATCCTGAGGGGCCAGCTTGCGCATGCCTACCTGTTCTGCGGTCCCCGCGGCGTGGGAAAGACCAGCGCGGCCAGAATCTTCGCCAAGACCATCAACTGTGCCAATCCCGGGCCCGACATGGAGCCCTGCGGCGAGTGCGAGTCCTGCGTCTCCTTCCGCGAGGGCCGTTCCTACTGCATCCACGAACTGGATGCCGCATCCAACAACGGCGTGGAGGACATCAAGGCCCTGATGGAGCAGGTGCAGATCCCTCCCCAGGTGGGCAAGTACAGCGTCTATATCATAGACGAGGTGCACATGCTCACGCAATCGGCCTTCAACGCGTTCCTCAAGACCCTCGAGGAGCCCCCGGCACACGCCATCTTCATCC
>JAFZLQ010000041.1 GCA_017551425.1 Bacteroidales bacterium
GCCCATCCGGACGACCGGGAAGAACTGGAAAAAGCGGCTTGTGCACGCTTCGGCTACAGTTTCCTCCGCCTCAAGGCCGAATAGGCGCGGTATGTGATCCCGCCGCGACTCGAACGCGGGACCCACAGCTTAGAAGGCTGTTGCTCTATCCAACTGAGCTACGGGACCAACGGACTGCAAATATAGTAATTTTTCCGTATCTTTGCGCCGTGTTGAAGAAGTACCTCATAGTGTTCCTGATTTCGATGGTTCCGCTCATCGAGATCCGCGGGGCGATTCCTTATGCCGTCGGCTTCGAGCTGCCGCTGGTGCAGTCCTACATAGTGGCCATCATCGGCAACATGCTGCCGGTGCCGTTCATCTTTTTCTTTGCACGCCGGATTCTGGAGTGGGGCAAGGACAAGAAGGTCATAGGCAAGTTCTTCACCTGGTGCCTGGAAAAGGGAGAGAAGGGGGGCAGGAAGCTTGAGGCCAAGGCCGGACGCGGGCTCTACTGGGCCCTGCTGCTGTTCGTGGGCATCCCCCTGCCCGGCACGGGAGCCTGGACCGGCACGCTCGCTGCCAGCATCCTCAACATGGATTTCAAGAAAAGCGTGGTGTTCGTGATGCTCGGCGTCATCCTTGCCGGCGTCATCATGTTACTGGGCTCGCTTGGGATCTTCGGTGCGATCAGGCTTTTCGCCTGACCCGCGCCTGCGCAGCGTAATGCTCAGGTAGGAAATCACCCCCAGAAGGATAATCAGTATTGCGTGCGACTCGTGGCAGAGCGTGGCGTACAGGATTCCTGTGTCCCAGGAGGCGCCGTAGAGGCTCTGCAGCGTGAGCGCTACAAGATAATGGTATGCGCCGATGCCTCCGGGAACCGGGATGACCGAGGCGATGTTGCCCACCGCCGATATGAACAGCGCGTCTGCAAACGTAAGCCCGTCCAGCGCGGGGAGCGCCATCAGCCCGGCCCAGCTCATCGCCACGTACGAGCTCCATATGCCTACGGTGTACAGCACGAACAGACCCTTGTGCTCCATCTTGCCGAGGCTCGCGAATCCCGCGCCGAGCCCCCGCAGCCAGCCGGCAATCCTGCCGCAGGCCTTGTTGCTGCCGCTCCAGTGAAAGACCGCCCAGAAGCCGAACGCCAGCAGCAGCACGACCGCAGCCCCTGTGAGCCAGAGAGTTACGCCCATGCGTCCCGCCATCGGCTGCCAGATATTCTCCACGAAGAAGCCTCCGAACTTGCTCCAGCCGGTGAGCAGGGCGACGGCGAACAGCACCGCTATGGCCACTATGTCGCATGCGCGCTCGCAGATGATGGTGCCGAAAGCCTTGTCGTAGCTGAGCCCCCTGCGGGTGACGTAGCCGCAGCGCACGAACTCGCCGGCGCCGGGGAGCACCACATTCACCACGTTCCCCACGTTGGTGGCGTCCCAGACGTCCAGCCTGGACACTCCGGGGTCGTGCGGCCTGATGATGGCGCGCCAGCGTTCCTCGCGGAACACGAGTGCGAGGATGGAAAACAGGATGAACATGCCGATCCAGCCCCAGCGCGTTTCCTGCAGGCCCTCCCAGAAGGCCGCCCAGTTGACGCCCTTGAAGGCAAAGTACACCAGCACTCCGGCCAGGATGAAAGAAAATGCGTATTTGGGGACGTTCCTGTTCATTTAGGATGCAAAAATAATTATATTTGCACAAATTACATCAATCGTATGAAAAAAGCGTTTTTCAGACTGATGGGACTGGTTCTCGGCCTTAACGTCTTCACCGCCTGCTACGGCCCGGCTCCCGGAAACTGGGAGTATCAGGACCCGGTTGAGCAGACGGACGAATCGGAAGAAGACGGGGAGGGAACCGAGGCGGAGGACAAAGATCAGCTGCCCGAATGACAGCATCCCCCGGCATCCTGCAGCGCATCGCGCTGCAAGTCAATCACAACTACGTCAGGGAACTGGCCGCGAGCCACCCCCTGACGCAGTTGTTTTGGGAATGCACCCTCCGCTGCAACATGCGCTGCCGGCACTGCGGGAGCGACTGCAAAGTCTCCTCGCTGCACCCCGACATGCCGTTCGAAGACTTCGAGAAGGTCCTCCTCCAAATAAAGGAAAAGTACAATCCCCGCAAGATACTCATCATCCTTTCCGGGGGCGAGCCTCTCATGAGGGACGATCTTGCCGCCTGCGGTCGCCGGATACGCAAGCTTGGCTTCCCCTGGGGCCTTGTTTCCAACGGGCGCCTGATGAGCGACGCGAAGATAGACGAGCTCCTGCGGGCAGGCATGCGCAGCGCCACCATCAGCCTCGACGGGCTCGAAGAAGACCACAACTGGATGCGTGGCATGCCGGACTCATTCAGCTATGCTTCCGCCGCCATACGCCGGCTTTCCGGAGCCGGTATCCCCTTCGATGTGGTGACATGCGTAAACAGACGCAATTTCCCAAAACTCAATGAGTTGAAGGAATACCTCATATCCCTGGGCCTGAAACGGTGGAGGCTCTTTACAGTCTTCCCCGTCGGCCGTGCCGCCACGGACCCGGAGCTGCAGCTCACGGCTGATGAATACAGGCGGATGATGGATTTCATCGTCAGCACCCGCAAGGAAAAACGCATTCACGTCAGCTACGGCTGCGAGGGATTCCTCGGAAGCTATGAGGGTAAGGTCCGCGACCATCTATTCAGCTGCCAGGCGGGCCTGACCATAGGCTCGGTACGCATAGACGGCGCAATCTCCGGCTGCACCAGCATCCGTTCCCACTACGACCAGGGCAACATCTACCGTGATGATTTCATCGACGTCTGGGAGAACCGGTTCGAAGACTTCCGCAACCATGAAAAATTCCGCACAGAGGCCTGCGCGGAATGTAAGTTCTGGAAGTGGTGCGAGGGCAACGGGATGCACCTGCGTGACGATCAGGGGCGCCTTATCATGTGCAACCTGCAGCGCCTGCAATAATCATTCGGCAAGTGTCCACTCGGCCCCGTCCTTGGTGTCTTTGACCTGGATGCCGATGGCTTTGAGGTTGTCCCGTATGCGGTCCGACGTGGCCCAGTCCTTTGCGGCCTTGGCTGCGGCGCGCTGCTCGAGCACCATGTTCATCAGCCCTTCGATCACCTTGCCTGCGCCGTCCGGGCTGCCGGAGCCCTCGTCCTTGAGGCCGAGTACGCCGAATACGATATCGTCGAAGATCTGGCAGAGGGTCTGCAGATCGCCGGTGCCGAGCTTGAGCTGCCCGGCCTTGGCGGAATTGATGATGCGCACTGCTTCCGATATCTGGGCCAGGGCGACGGGGGTGTTCATGTCGTCCGTGAGGGCGTCGTAGATATTGTCGAATATGGCGCGTACGGCCTCCGATTCGGCATTGCAAGAATCCGGGGCCACGCCGAAGTTCTCCTCTCCGTAGGCGTACACGGGGGCCTGGCGTCCCGCCATCGCGTACAGGTCACGTGCGGCCTGCATCACGCGGGCTAGGCCTTTTTCAGCCGCCTGAAGGGCTTCGTTGGAAAAGTCCAGGGTGCCGCGGTAATGGGCCTGGAGGATGAAGAAGCGCACCGTCATGGGGCTGTATGCGCGTTCCAGCTTGGGGTGGTTGCCGCTGAAGAGCTCCGGCAGGGTGATGAAGTTGCCGAGGCTCTTGCCCATCTTCTGCCCGCCTATGGTGATGAGGTTGTTGTGCACCCAGTAGTGGACGCCCTGCGTGCCGCGGCAGGCCACGTTCTGAGCGATTTCGCACTCGTGGTGCGGGAACATCAGGTCCATGCCGCCGCCGTGGATGTCGAACTCCTTGCCAAGGTACTTCTCCCCCATCACGGAGCATTCCAGGTGCCAGCCCGGGAAACCCTCGCCCCACGGCGAAGGCCAGCGCATGATGTGCTCCGGCTCCGCCTTCTTCCAGATGGCGAAATCGTACGGGGCGCGCTTGTCGGACTGACCGTCCAGGGTGCGTGTTCCCTCCAAAGTCGCCTCCAGGGTGCGGCCGGACAGCACGCCGTAGCCAAAATCCCGGTTGTACTTCTCCACATCGAAATACACGGAACCGTTGGACTCATAGGCATACCCCGCCTCGAGAATCTTCTTCACGGTCTCGATCTGCTCGATGATATGGCCGGAGGCACGCGGTTCAATCGACGGGGACTGCACGTTCAGCAGCCGCATGGCCTCGTGGTAGCGCTCCGTATAAGTCTGGACCACCTCCATCGGCTCCAGGTCCTCGAGCTTGGCCTTCTTCGCGATCTTGTCCTCGCCTTCGTCGGCATCATGCTCCAGATGGCCCACGTCGGTGATGTTCCGCACATAGCGGACCTTGTATCCCAGATGTTTGAGGAGGCGGAAGAGGACGTCGTAGGTCACTCCCGGACGGGCGTGCCCCAGATGGGCGTCGCCGTAAACGGTGGGACCGCACACATACATGCCCACATGGCCCGGATGAATGGGGACGAAGAGCTCCTTGCGGCGTGTAAGGGTATTGGTCAGATAGAGGTTTCGCATAAAAAAAGCAGTCTGAAAAATTCAGACTGCTAATATACGAATTTTATTTCTATTTCAGCCGGACGGCTTTCTTCGCCACGTTGTTGCGGGAACCATGTCCGGCCTTCGGCTGGCTGTGGTGGATGGAAGCCTTCGTCGCCGTCCGCTCCTTCGCGAGCTTGACATCCGCGGCGCGCGTTTCCCGCAGCTTCAGCATCGTGAGCGGCAATTCGGCGACACTCTCGTTGTACGGATACCAGTTGCTGTCCTTATGCGCCCACATATAGTACTGGACGGAATGGAACTTCGTGTCGTAGTTTCCGTTGTTCGTCTTGATCGTCACTTCCGCGCCCTGCAATTCAGCCTTTTTCTCTCCCTCCC
>JAFZLQ010000042.1 GCA_017551425.1 Bacteroidales bacterium
ATGCAAGTTATCGCGCAGCGATGACGCCGCAGACGTTGGGAGGGATGGAGTGAGCGAAGCGAACGGAAACTTCCGGGGTCAACTGCCGCCGCTGGCGTCCGCGCACAAAAAAAGGTGACCAATAATCTCTTATTAGTCACCCTCATTTTTTTTCTCGATTTATCTCTATTTCTTGAACTTGACCTGGATGCTGGCGTTCTTTCCGTTGGCGTCCTGGACGAATATCGTAAAGATGTTCACTCCGGAACCGAAGTCTGAGCGCCAGTCACGCATGAAGGAAAAGTCGAGGGAGACGTCCGTCTTGCCGGTGACGCCGCTGCCGGTGGGGAACCAGTTCTTGAACTCGCTGGCGACCTTCTCGTCGTTGACGAGGTCTATGGTGAGGATGCCTGCGGTGGTGCGGTTCTGAATCTTCTGGATGAGCTGTGCGTCTGCGGAGCTGTCGAGCATGATGCTCAGCCTCTCAACCTTGCCGGGAGCGTTTACCTTTACCTTATAGGCGTTGTAGCTGTCGTCCGTCAGGTCCACTATGTCGAAGCTCTTGTTGCCGTCCCATGAGAAGGAAGGGGCTGCGGTAAAGTGGAACGTGGTCTTCTTTGTGAGCTCGTTGGCGCTCTTGTCTATGATGTTCACGTCGATGCTGAAGGAGGTGTTGTTGGGAATCACGTCCTCCTGGCCCGCGAGGAGTTTCTTGATGATAGCCACGAGGTCGAGTGTGGTGAGCGTCTTGCCTCTGAGCGAGGGACCGGAAAACATGCTGAGGGAGTTGATGAACGCGGCGGATTTGGCGTCGTCGATAATGTCGAGGACGGGATTCTTGGTGCCGCTTCCCTTGTTGGTGCTGTTGTCGATGTAGTCGTTGGCAAGGATGTTATAGCTGCCCAGACCGAGGGTGAGCGTGAGGGATTCGAGTCCTGCCGGGACTGAGATGGAGATGTTGCCGTCGGCGGAGGGAGAGAGCTCCATCTGGCCGAACTTGGGATTGGCTGCCCAGGTGATCGAGGGCTTGTCCGGGTCTGTGTTCTTCTCGCATGAGCAGAAAAGCGCCGCTGCGAACAGTACTGAAAGAAGGATTGTCCGTTTCATAATTATCTGATTTTTAACGTATTTCTATTGTTGCCTCCGAGCGGATGTCGGCCGAAGAGGAGCCTATGAGTATGCGCCACTGGCCGGGATCCACCACCCACTCGTGGGCGTCTGCGTCAAAGCGCGAGAAGGCGCGGCGGGGGAGTGAGAACACGGCGTTCCCGCTGCCTCCGGCCTTGAGGACGAGCTTTTCGAAGCCGCGGAGCTCCCTGGCGGGGCGCTCCACATCGCCCTCGGGAGGGCAAAGGTAGAGCTGTGCGACCTCTGCGCCGTCGAGCCCGCCGGTGTTGGTGATGCCGACCGATACCCTTACGACTTCTTCTTCTCCCTTGCCCACGGGGAAGTTGCCGGCGCACTTGACAACGGCCTTGGAGGGCTTTGCGCTGCCATATTCGAATGCGGTGTAGCTAAGGCCGTGGCCGAAGGGGAACTGTACGGGGATGCCTTTGCTGCAATACCAGCGGTAGCCCACGAAGACGCCCTCGTCGTAGTATTCCTGCCACCATTCCTTGCCTTCCTCCTGTATGCCGGGATACTGGCGCTCTGTCTTGAGCGGGCCGTCGGCAAGGGCTTTGGGGAATGTGAACGGCAGCTTGCCGGAAGGATTGACTGCACCGGTGAGCACGTCTGCAAGGGCATGGCCCGTCTCGGAACCTCCGTACCAGCCCTGTACTATGGAGTTCACCCTGTCCGCCCAGGGCATTGCCACGGGCGAGCCGGAGATGTTGACGACGACGAGCGAGGGAACCGCTTCCGCGAGCGCCTCGATGACTCCGTCCTGGCCGTAGGGGAGGACTATGTCTGAACGGTCCGTGCCTTCGTTGTCCTGGCCATCGCTCTTGTTGAGACCGCCTATGAAGATGACGGCGTCGGCCCCTTCAGCCGCCGCGAGTGCGTCTGAAAGAAGCTTGGACGCGCTGCGGGACTCGCTGAGGTCCTGGCCGGTGTCCACTCGGTTGTATGAGGTTGAGGTGTCTCCTACGTAGCCCCTTTCCCACACGACGCTGGCATTGGGGAATGCCTCCCGGAGGGCTTCCAGGGGCGTTATCTCGTAATTGGTCTTGAGACTGGAGGAACCTCCGCCCACCACCATTTTCTTTACTGCGTTCTCTCCGATGACCACCAGCCTGCCGCCGTCGGGGATGCTGAGGGGCAGGGCTCCGTTGTTCTGCAGGAGCACGGTGCCGGCGGCAGCTATCCTGCGTGCCGCTGCGTAATGCTCGGGAGAGTTGAAGCTGCCGAAGTGCATGTCTCCGCTCATCGAGGTGCGGAAGATGGTGCGGAGTACGCGGGATGCCTTGTCGTCAAGCTCCTTTGTGCCGGCGCGCCCGTCTGCGAGCCTCTGGAGGTACGGGTCTGCGAGATGATAGTTGCGGTAGCTGTCCGATGCGGCTCCGGTAAGGCCGTTGGTCCAGGTGCCGTATTCCATGTCAAGCCCGTTGGCGATGGCCTCGTCGGTGTCCCGGCAGCCGCCCCAGTCGCTTACTACAACTCCGTCAAAGCCCCATTCGCCCTTGAGTATATCCAGCAGAAGGCGTTTGTTGTGGCAGTTGAACTGGCCGTTGTAGAGGTTGTACGAGCCCATTATCGCCCATGCGCCGCCCTGGCGTACGGCGGCTTCGAATGCGGGAAGGTATATCTCGTAGAGGGTGCGGTCGTCAAGGTTGCTGCTGGTGGCGGTCCGGCGCACCTCCTGGTTGTTTACCGCATAATGTTTGACGCATGCGGCCACTCCGTTCTCCTGCACTCCTTTCACGTACGGCACCACCATCTGGCCTGCCAGGTACGGGTCTTCTCCCATGTACTCGAAGTTGCGACCGTTGAGGGGCGTGCGGCAGATGTTCACGCCGGGGCCGAGCAGTATGTCTTTCTTGCGGTAGCGGGCTTCCTCTCCTATGCTGTGGCCGAAAAGGAGGCTCATTTCCCTGTCCCAGGTGGCTGCAAGGCAGCTGAGGGCCGGGAATGCGGTGCATGAGTCGTTGGTCCAGCCGGCCTGGTCCCATTCGTCCCAGAGCACTTCCGGACGTATTCCGTGAGGGCCGTCGGTGCACCATACCTCGGGGATACCGAGACGGGGAACGCCGCGGGAGCTGAACTTCGACTGGGCATGCGTGAGGGCGACTTTTTCTTCTACCGTCAGGCGTGGAAGCACGTCTGCGACGCGTTCTTCGACGGAACGGGAAGGGTCCTGATAGACCGGGATGTCGTTCCCGGGCTGGGAGGTGCAGGCGGCTGCTGCGAGTATTGCCGGCAGGAGGGCTTTAAGTTTCATATGCTATTGTGCGTCAGCGATTTCCTGAAGTATGTTGCCAATCTGGTAGAGGGCCCTGGGCACGTGGAAGCAGCCCTTCCATTTGCCTCCCTTGAGGGGCAGGAGCACCTCGCCCCTGCGGTTGAGGTAACCGAACCATTCCGGGTATTCGGGGTCTTTGAACCTGGACCAGAGATAGTCGTCCAGGCGCAGGAACCATTCGAGCGCCTTCTGGTTGCCGGTGAGGCGGTAGCCCTTTATCATGCAGATGGCGGCCTCGAGATGGACCCACCAGAGTTTCTGGTCCCATTCGAGCTCCTGTGTGGGATGGCCGAGGCGGTCCATGAAGTAGTAGATGCCGCCGTATTCCTTGTCCCAGCCGTACTCTATCACGCCCAGCGCTATGTCCATGCTCTTTTTGACGATCTCCGGACGGCCGAGCCTCTGGCCGAGGTTCATCATGAACCAGAGGGCCTCGAGGTCGTGCCCGGGGTTGACCTTGCGGCCTTCGAAGCAGTCGAGAAGTGTTCCGTCTGGTGCCAGGTTCTCCACCATCACGCCTATGGACGGCTGGTAGAAGACGTCGAACACCTCGTGAAGCGCTTCTTCTATCGTCTTGTCCAGCAACGACTTGTCGTCTATGATGGGCTCTATCTCCAGGGCCATGTTGCAGATTATCATGGGAAGGGCGAAGTCCTTCATGGGGCGGGTGCCGGGAACGCCCTTGGACCAGATGCCCTTGGGGTTGCCGCGGCGCTCGAGTATGCGCGTGAAGGTCTTGCGGGCCGCATCCGCCCATTTTTCATCTCCGGTCGCCACCGCAAGCTGGGCGAAAGCCATGCATGCGAAGGTGTTGGAGAAAATGTTGTACGGCTGTATGAGCGCTTTTCCCTCGCGGGTGAGGGAGAAGTAGAAGTCGTAATTGCCGTCGTGGCCGTTCTTCAGGAGGAATTCGCCGCCCTGCAGTGCGCATTCGAGCCAGCGGGGGTTCTTTTCCACCTTGTTGTAAAGCATGGCGAACATCCACACCTCGCGGCCCTGGAGCCATACGAACTTGTCTGTGTCGAATACGGAACCGTCCCTGTCCAGGCAGGTGAAGTATCCGCCGTATTCCGTGTCCTGTGAATTGTCCAGCCAGAAGGGGAGGACGTTGGTGTAGAGTTCGTGGCGGTAGCGTTCCGCCATTTCCGAGAATTGCTTCTTTGTCATATTATCGCAAAAATAACAATTTTTTGGTACATTTGTAGAGAACAAAGCAAAGAAAGCAATGAGCAAATCCGTCAACATGGGATACGTGGTATTCCTGTGCATCGTAGCCGCGCTGGGCGGCATTCTTTTCGGTTATGACACCGCCGTCATATCTGGCACCACGGGCATCGTAAAGGCCCAGTTCGGCCTTTCCACGGGCCTGGAAGGCTGGTATGTGGGATGTGCGCTTATAGGCTCGATTATCGGCGTGGCCGTGGCCGGCCTGCTGTCGGACAATCTCGGCCGCAAGAGGACCATGCTCATCGCCGCGGCCATGTTCAGCATATCCGCCATCGGCTGCGCGGTCTGCCGGGACTTTACCCAGCTGGTGGTTTACCGCATCATAGGTGGCTTCGGCATCGGCGTGGTTTCCATCGTTTCGCCCATTTATATCTCGGAGGTCGCGGTGCCGGAGAAACGAGGCACGCTCGTGTCCCTCTACCAGCTTGCAATCACCATCGGATTCCTGCTTGCATATCTTGTCAACTACCTGATACTCAAGGGCGCAGATCTCGACGCATCCGCTCCCGGGCTGGGTTCCAGGATGATGAACAACGAGTACTGGCGCGGCATGCTCGGCAGCGAGACTTTCCCCGACCTGCTGTTCTTCGTCGTCATTTTCTTCATCCCGGAGAGCCCACGCTGGCTCATTGTCAAAAGGCGCGAGCCGGCGGCCTTGCGTATCCTTCAGCGCATCTACGGTACGCAGGCGGAGGCTTCCGTGCAGCTCGAGGCCACACGCCTGTCCATCGCCGGCGAGGTCAAGAGCGAGTGGAAGACCCTTCTGGAGCCCGGTATCTTCAAGGCCGTGCTAATCGGATCGGCAATCGCCATCCTGGGCCAGTTCATGGGGGTCAATGCGGTCCTGTACTACGGCCCCAAGATTTTCCAGGACGCCGGCCTCAGCGGCGAGGGCTCGCTTCTGAGCACCGTGCTGGTGGGCGTGGTGAATATGCTCACCACCGTGGTTGCTTTGCTGATAATCGATAAGGTCGGGCGCAAGAAACTGGTCTGGTGGGGCGTCGGCGGCATGATCGCGTGCCTGCTGATGATAGGGCTTTATTTCGCCCTCGGCACGCTGCCTACCTGGTTCCTGCTGGTGTTCTTCCTGCTTTATGTGTTCTGCACTGCCATCTCCATCAGCGCCGTGGTGTTCGTGCTGCTGAGCGAGATGTATCCCAACCGCGTGCGCGGGCTTGCGATGTCGGTTGCCGGATTGGCGCTGTGGGTGGGGACGTATCTGATCGGGCAGCTTACGCCCTGGATGCTGGAGACCCTCACTCCCGCCGGCACTTTCTTCCTCTTCGCTTTCATGTGTCTGCCGTACCTCTTCATCATGTACAAGTGGGTGCCGGAGACTACCGGAAAGAGCCTGGAAGAGATCGAGAACTACTGGAAGAAATAGTTTCAGCCGGCGGCTTCATTTCGCGGGTAGACATCTGCGGAACTTCCGCTTCGCTCCATCCCTCCCACTGCGCTGCGCTTGTGGGCCCCTCCCGTTCACGCGGCCACGGGCGGCCACGGTTCCGCAGATGTCTACCCGCCTCCATTTCGCCACCGGCGATGACGGATTAACTGTTTCTAGCTATTTCAGACTGACGTTTCCTGGAGCAGGGTACTGTATCCGGAAACCTTTGGTCACCCGTGACTATAAACGGGAGGGGCCCGCTGGATGCCGGGACGGATGGCAAGCTTGCTTGTCAGACGGCACGACATTCAGTGGGAGGGGCGGAGCGAAGCGGAGGGTTTCCGGATACAGTACCCTGCGGGAGGAAATGTCAGTATCTGGTTACTACGATAACCGGCAGGTGGTCGGAGGCTTCGGGGTGGGAGGAGTCTGTTGAGGAGGAGAGTTGAACTACGGGGGCGGCGGAGCGAAGGGTGAAGATGTAGTCGATGCAGCGGTCGGGAGAGCCGGAGGGGTAGGTGGGGGCGGTGCCGCTCAGTAGCAGCCAGTTCTCGGAGAGTATGGCCAGGGTTTCGCTGTCGGGGAGGGAGTTGAAGTCTCCGCAGAGGAAGACCGGCTTGGAGCTTCTGGAGTAATGTTCTGTGAACCAGTCGTTTATGGCCCGTGCCTGTGCGGGGCGCGCTTCGGTCCCGACATGGTCCAGGTGGGTGGCGGCAAGTACGTACCGTTCGGTTTCCGCTACTGCGACGCTGCGCTGCTCCGCGCCGTCGGCCACTGGCAGCAACAGCCTCTCGCTTCTGACCACAGGTTCTTTGCTTGCGATTCCGTTTCCGTATGAGCCGCCGGCGAAGCTGAGTGCGGAGGCGAAGCCGTACTGCCAGCCGCCGAGGCATTCCGCGAGCTCCCGGAGCTGATAGCCGTCATGCCGTCGGTTGCAGCTGTCGAGTTCGTTGAGGCAGACGGCGTCGGCTCCGTAGGCAAGGATGGCCCGGGCAACTTCTGCCATGCTGTCCAGGCTGTATTTCGAGAAGACTCCCACATTCCAGCTCATGAGCGTGAGCTTCCTGCCGAACCATTTGATATACAATTGGTTGCAGAGTTCTTGGATGTCGTCTGCCGGTGCCGGTTCCGCTACAGCGGGGGCCGCCTCCACAATGGCCTTTTCAAAGGCCCCGACGAGCTCTTCCACCTTTTCCTGTTCGTATGGGCGCCCTTCGCGAAGGCAGTCGAGCGCTTCTTCCAGGAAGATTTCCCAGCGGGGGGCGTAATAGGTGGATATCAGCCCGCTCCACATCCTGGATGCGTAGTCTCCCAGGTACGGGGTGTCGCCCCACACGGTAACTATCTGCCAGGCGTTGTGGCGGTAGTACGCTTCTTCCCCCGGTCCGGCCCATCGAACGGCGTCTTTCAGCCAGTTCTCAAAGCGGAATGACGGCTCGCATGCGGCAAGGGTTGCGATGTCGTGGAGGAGATCCCTCATCTGCCCCGCAATCTCTTCTGCTGCAGCGGGTTGATTGTAACGGAAGGCGCCTGCGAATTCGTCCCGGAGTCGGGCAAAGCGGTCTCCCAGGGCCTGGCATCCGAGGTTGACGGCGTCGTACTTCCAGGCGTCCTGGCCGGCGGGGGAGTCCAGCAGTGTCTTCCACCGGCGGACTAGGGCGTCGGGATCGTACCGGGTCTCGTATATGACCCTCCAGTCATGCCTTCCCGCCATGACTGGGCGTCCGCAGAGGAGGGTGCCTTCCGAGAAAGATCCGCGGAGGTATATGCTGTCGGCCATGGCCTTCCAGAAGCCTTCCGGGCTGCCTCTGCGCCTGTCCAGGCCGGAGAGCCATTCGTCGTCGGAAGTGCCGCCGTCCCATGCCCGCGAGAGGACGTATTCGAAGAACCACCGGTTGACGCCGAATCCTTCCAGCGTGCAGCCGATGCCGACCACTCCGTCATGCCCGGCCTGACCGGGCATCCCGAGGGCCTCCGTAATCCTCTGGCTTTCAGTGCGGAACGGCCCTGCGAGGCGGGTGTTGCCGCCAAAGTTGCCGAGGTAGCAGAATATCCACGGCTGGCCGTAGAAGCCGTCTGTAAGCTTCCAGACGGGCACATTCTCGGTGTAGTAGTCGAGTATTGTAACCTTCCCTTCCGGAACGGCCTCCAGATAGGCGCGTATGAGCTCCGGAGTCCAGTGCCGGCTGTCGTTGTAGAACATCCATCCCATCTGGATCCAGCGGCCTTCCGGATCGGCGTCGGCAATGCTCCTGTACGCGCCTCTGCCTATTGCCGCAAGGGTCTGCGGATCCCAGCTCGGGGGCTCGATTTCGTTGAAAAGGTCGAATCCGTAGATGTGGTCGGTGCCGTATTCACGGGCCTGCGCCTCCAGGAAGGCTTTCTGGATGACTCCGTACAGGCTGTCCTGCGGAGATAGGAAGTAGGGGCGGTTCTCCTCCGGGAATCCGCACCAGCCGCGAATCTGCGTAATCTGCGCATCGGGATACAACTCCTTGAACTGCGCGGGGATATGGCCGCCGAAGGCCGGCAGCACAGGGTGCATCCCCAGCTCGCGCTCGCGCTTCAGTATCTTTTTCTGCAGTTCTTTCTGGCCGTCTATCCAGCCCTGGGGCAGGGGACCGTCAACCCCGTCTATGTTGCACATGCGGTGCCATGGCAGGTGTGCGGGGCCGGTGAACCATGCGCGGATGTCTTCGTCGGACATGCCGAAGCTGTGCCAGACTTCCTGCCAGATTGCGTCCTGCCCGGTGATGGCAAGAGGCAGGTTGATGCCCTGCAGGGCCATCCAGTCGATGAATCTCTCCCAGTCTTCCCACTGCCACCAGGGCATGGTGTAGCCGAAGGTGCAGTAATTCAGGAAGAAGCGCTCCGGTACGATTGCGCTGCTGCTGATGACGCTGTCCGGCAGTGGCATCCGGGCCGTAAGCTCCACCGGGTGCACCCGCTCCCAGGAGACGTCCGCATGGCATACGTCGGCGAGGTAGCGCCCAAGTCCGGCGGCCATTGCGTTGGCGGTGCTGCCGCATATCTGCAGCCTGCCGCCGTGTGCCGCTATGCTGTACGTTTCGGCGCTGTCCGCCGTCTGCCGGAAGCTTATACTGCCGGCGTACCGGGGCGCAATCCTGCGTGCCAGCCCCGCTGCCGCCCGCTCCGCCGGACTCTGGCAGGAAACCGCAGCGCACATCAGCAATATCAGAGGGAGAGATCTTTTCATACCGTAAATATACGAAAAATGGCGCAGCAAATTATTGTTTTTTACAAAAACCCTTTGCAAATGGTAGGAAAATTCCTACCTTTGGAGCGGACACTATTAACTTAAATTATGAAATACAGTGAATTGGAGAAAAGGCTCAAAGGGATTGGCTGTTACTATACGGGCAAAACTGTAAATGGCCATCCAGAGTGGTACAGCCCTAAAACCGGCCAAAGGTTTCAGATGGGGCATCACAAGAGTCATGAAGTAGCTATTAAGACCTTGATCAAAATAATAAAAGTATCTGGACTATGAAGTACGTAAAAGTTTTTATCGAACCGTCAGATTATGGTTTCTCCGCATATATGGATGATACGCCATTGAACTATTCGTGTCTGGGAGAAGGAAAAACAATCAACCAGACCGTCAACGACTTTAATATGTCGTATGCCGGAATGAAGGAATCATTCGAAGAAGAAGGATTGGAGTTTGAAGAAATCCAGTACGAATTCTATATCGAGCCGGCCGCCTTTTTGAAAGAATACGGCCGCGTTTTCAGTCTGGCCGGTCTCCAAAGGATTACCGGTGTAAACCAGACCCAGTTAGGGCATTATCTTCACGGGCGCCGCAGGCCCTCCAAAAAGACAGTGGACAAGATTCAGAAAAGCGTTCGTCGGTTTGCTGATGAGTTGTCGCAGGTGCGTCTGGTATAAATAAATGGCGCAGGTCCGGAAAAAATGGTGGGACCTGCGCCATCAGATTGTTTCTGCAGTCGATTTGCGGCGCCGGTCAGGGGGATTTTTCCGGACCTGCGCCAAACGTTTATTCGACTGTCATCTTGAAGAGGCTCAAACCGACGTTCTGCTTGCCGACGCAGATGTAAACTTCGTCGCCGATCACGCGCGCGGTGCAGCCGAGGCCTGAATTGCCGGACTGCCTGGGAGAAGCGGCCTCCAGCTCCACATGGTATTCGCCGTCGTTGAAAGCGAGATCCTGCTGGATGCTGGCCTGGTAAATGACCTTTCTCTTACTGCTCAGCAAATCCTGCCAGCTGACAGATGCCTCACCCTCGAGGATGTAGAAGCGGCCGTCGTTGGTCTCTGCATTCTTGGCGTATGCTATATAGCGCTTGCCGTTGAACTCGAAGAAATTGAAATCGGATGCGTTCACATAGTAGCCTCCGGCATTCTCCGCCGTGAACTCGGCAGCATTCCATGTATAGACGTTGCTGCCTTTCTCGCTTACGAAATAAGCGCTTTCCGTGCCGGTGTAAATACCGTATTGAGGGGTCTTCTGGCCCGGATAAGGGTAGAATGCGGCACGCCCGCCTTCATCCTTGATGGTATTCCATGTGGGATTCCTGGGCGTCTGGTAGTAATCGGGGATGTAAGTGAAGGCCGTGCGCCAGACAAGTATGGTACCGTTGCCATAGACCTTGTCCCAGTCCTTGAACATGAATCCTCCGTCAGCAAACGTTCCGTGAATCGTGAAGATGTCGCCCAGGCGCCTGCCGAGGTTCGTTTCCTGCATCTCCCATTCGGAGGGCGCGTTGTCCGTTCCGTTGTTATAGATGTACAGCTTGAGGAAGGGCCCCTGGTTTACCATGACCATGTTGGAAACGATGAGCATTGGCTTGCCGCCGTTCAGCTTTGTGGAGCCGGGATCCATAACGCGGGCTGCGCTCGTCTTGAAGTAGCCGGTGGGATTGGCGGGAGCGGTCACCTGGGATACGACGCTCGGGTCGGCCTTGCTGATCTTCCATATTTTGGCGTATTCCGTGCTGGTTTCGGGCACGTAGATGAAGTCATCGTCCATCGTGAAGTTGCGGTCCGAATCGGCCACGCCGCCGAAGTACTCGTTCCAGGCAGCGCCCTCTGTGGAATACTTGCCCCACACGCGGGTTACCGTAATCTTTGCCTGAGCCGCAAGCTCGCCCACTTTGCCTATGACGCCACGCTTGATGCTCTGCTTCTTGTCTGATGCGATGACTACGGGTTCCTTGTCTCCGCGCTTGAGGGTGAAGGTGATTCCTCCTCCCAGCTCTGCGGGCAGCAGGGCGGCATAATAAGTGGCGGCGGGGTCGAAACCTCCCTGGGGAGCGACTACCGTAACGCTTGACGAAGGGGTGTAGGAGCCTGATACCAGGGGCACGCCGTCTTCAAATACGACCGTCACCACTCCGGCGATGGGCTCGTCGCCGTTGGCCTCGATGACCACTTCCGTGACGTCGGGCTCGGAAACGCTGAACTTGATGCCGCCGGCTACGTTCTTGAAGCTCATCGTGCTGGTCTTGGATACCGCGACGGCGGGGAAGACGTTGTCTGCGAAGGTGCCCGCAACAGCATTCTGTGTGATGGGAACCTCGAGCGTTATGACACCGCCATCAACGGCATTGACTGATGAGGAAGGATAGACGGCGTAGATGTCGGTCTCGCCGTCAGGCAATATGTCGAGCGATCCCCTGAATTCGGCCGTGGCCGCAGGGGCTGCGTTCTGGCCGGTGAAGACCGCCGACTGGCCTGCGTAGAAGACGTCTATCTTTTCTGCGGCGCTCCACCATATCTGTTTGCCGTCAGACTGCACTGCGGTACGGGTGGAGGCGTCTCTGGTAGCTGTGATGACGAGTTCGGCGCCCGATGCGGGTGCGAACTCCTTTTCTGTGGTGCAACCGGCAATTACGAGGGCTGCAAGTGCGAATGCGCTGTAAGTCTTTCTCATAATTGCAGGTGTTAAATTGTCCAGTCTTCTTCGGTCAGGTCTTCCAGGTCGCCCCCGACGATGCTGTCGCAGAGGATACCCGGAACGAACGAATCGGACACTGTTTCAGGAACGATGTATTCCTGTCTGGGGTAAATAATCATAAGTGCTTGATTTATATCAAAAAGCGGCGCCCGTGTTGGGCGGGCGCCGCTAAATGGAGGAACGTGATTATTTCATGTACATTTTGAATACACTCAAACCAACATTGTAGCAATGGCTGAGGATGTAGATTGCATCATCCGTTTTGACAACGGAGCAACTTGCAAGTACGCGATCATCGATAATATATGAAGGATCGTCTGCGAACAGTACTTCATCGAATTCTGCTTCTGTAACAGCATTATCGTTGGAGTTCTGAATAGGATACTCGAAGAGAATGTTGTCTGCTTCTATCGAAGGACCGAATAACTCTGCGGAACCCTGGTCCGCGATGATCTTAAGACGTGCGCGGGCGCCATTCTTAATGTTTGTGTATTTGCCAACCTGTGTGTAAGCAATGTACTTATTACCATTGAACTCGAAAGGTGTTACACCATACTTGCGTCCCATTACAGACTGGTCCTTTCCAGCCCAGGAGACACCGGAGAATCCGGCGATATAACCATCAAGAGTCAGATTATAGCGGATGCCGAGATTTTCATTCTCCAGAAGTACCTGGTTGGTATCAACGCCGTACTTATATATGACACCAAGGCCCTTGGAACCATCATAGCCGATGGATCCTCCGAGAGGAGAGCCGAGAACGCCATTCTTAACTGGCCAGCAAAGAGTGCTGGGCGACATGCGGTTGCGTACCCAGATTTCGCCATTGCTCCAATCTCCCACTACTGAGAAGATTTCTCCAAGGTGTCTTCCCTGCGAGTCTTTGAAATTGAGAACTCTGGTGGCAGGCTGATCAATTCCATCAAGGAATGCGTAGATATTGAGCTGATAACCGTCTCCTGCCTCATTCCACTCGCTTAAGCTGCAGGCAAGCAGAATATACTTCTGGGTTGTGGGGTTGTAGATAGTGTTCAGGGATGCAACTTTGAGGTAACCACCGTCAAAATTGGAAATGTTAAGCTCTTTGACATCGGTGGGATCATTCAGGTTGATGGCAAGGATACCGGGAGTACTGGTACTTGCGCCGACAACAAATGCGTACTCACCATCGGTTGCAGCAGAACGGTCATTGCCGATAATGAAGCTGCCTGTAGTGGAAGAATACTCGGTAGTCCATGCCTGACCAAGGCCGCGAGGGACTTTGCACATGATGCGCTCGACGGTTAGCTCAGGAGCGGGAGGCTCCGGCAGCGTAAGCGTTACCGATGCAACCTTGTTGCGCTCGATGGAGAGGGATTTGTCGGTAGCGAGGGTGCCGATGCAAGACAGGGTCTCGTCGTAAAATTCGAATTCAACGCCCTTTGTGAATGTCGTAGGAGGGAGGACGATGTAGTAGGATTTGCTGGTGGAAAGGGCAGTGCTGCTCAGGATGCCGGTCTCATAACCGGTTCCGGGATCGTCGGTCATGACAAGCTGGGGAATGCCGTTGGAGTCGAGTGTAATGCTGGCGGCGCCCCATACATTCTCATTGTTGTTGCCGTGGATGGTGACTGCATAGACACCCTCTGACTGGAGATTAACCTTGAGAAGGCCGCAGGCATTGCGGAATGCAAGCTGGAGATTGTCTGAGCAGGCAACTGCGGGGAATGCGGCAGGATCGAAAGAACCGGCAACTGCATTCTGCAAATTGGGAAGCTCCAGTTTGATGGTACCGTCTTTAAGGGTAGTCGTGGCAGAATGAGGGTAAACGCCCCAGAACTTCTTGGCTGCGGCTGCTTCGTTGCCTTCAGCCACGCCCGTGATCATGTTGAGGACTCCGGTGAACTCTGCAGTAGCTGCAGGCTCGGTGTTCTTGGAAACGAACTTGCTGCCGGCGGCACCGCCGTCTCCGTAGAAGACGCTGATGCTGTCGTTCTTGTTCCAGAGTATGCTGACCGCATCCGAGGCAATGACGGTCTTGGTGCCGTCGTTGGTTGCGGTGATGGTGATCAATTCTCCAGCCTTGATGCCGGGAGCGGGGGCGAACTCAGTGTTGGTTTCTTTTTCGCAGCCGGCGAGTACGAGGGCGGCGAGGGCAATGGCGCTTATTGTTTTTAATGCTTTCATGTTCTGTGATTTAATTGTTAAAGTACCCAGGTGTCGCCTTCTTCAAGGCTTTCGTTTCCCCAGTCGTCGGGGCTACCGCACAGGATGTCGGGCAGGACATCGCTGAATTCAACAAGAGGAATCCTGTATTCCTCCTTCTTTTGGGTTAAATGAATCATAGGCATTATGGTATTAATATTGATTTCCAACTGTGGTGCACTGTGGTATTCAAATGCAAATGTACAAAGAATTTCTTAACTTAGCAAGCAAAACACATCGAAACGTGAAACTATTCTTGTTTTTTCTTTTGTCGGTCTCTCTGATTCCCGCTCCCGCAGAATACAAAGAGAATCCGCGTGCCATATATGATGTCTCCGTGCTCGGGAAGGTGAAGGAATACACAGGCCCACGCTGCAGCGCCGCTTTCCGCAGGAAACTGGCGCAGCTGCCGGATTTCGCCGCCGCCGAGGCGTACGAATTAAGCATAGGATCATGCGGCGTCAAGATACAGGCGCTCACGCCGGAAGGCGTTTTCCGTGCCCGCCAGACCCTTCTCAAGCTTGCCGCCACAGACAGCGCCCGCCACAGCTGCACCATCTTCGACTATCCCCGCTACAGGCATCGCGGCCTGATGATAGACGAGTCGCGCAGTTTCAAGGGCAAGGACTTCATCAAGAAACAGATAGACGCCATGGCCCTGCTCGGGCTCAACAGCCTGCACCTGCATCTCACCGACGCCGCCGGCTGGCGGATAGAGATAAAATCGCACCCGGAGCTCACGGAACGGGCGGCCTGGCGCATAGGCTACACTTATGCCGAATGGGAAGCCAGGGGCTATCCCTTCTCCACCCGGGACGATCCGGAGGCCTACGGCGGCTTCTACACCCAGGAGGACCTCCGCGAGATAGTCGCTTACGCATCGGAACGCTACATACAGATAATCCCTGAAATAGAGATGCCGGGCCACAGCATGGAGGTCAACCGCACTTATCCTGACCTCGCCTGCCTCGACGAAAACGGCCGCCGGCGCAGCTTCAGCTGGGACCTCTGCCCCGGCAACGACGGAACCATCCGCCTGCTGGAAGACATACTCACCGAGGTCATAGACATTTTCCCCTGCAGATACGTGCACATCGGGGGCGACGAGGCCGTTATGAAAGACTGGCCGTCCTGCGTAAACTGCCGCAGGCGCATGCAGGAGGAGGGTTTTACGGACGTGCACCAGCTCCAGGGCTACCTCGTGAGCCACATCGCCGAGTGGCTGCGGGACCACGGCCGCACGGCCGTAGGCTGGGATGAAATCCTTGAGACCGGCATTACGGAAGACGCCGTCGTGATGAGCTGGCGCGGTACCGCCGGCGGACAGAAAGCCGCGGCGGCAGGACACAACGTGATAATGTCGCCCAACACCCACGTTTATTTCGACTACTACCAGGACCTCATCCGCAAGGAGCCGCTGGCCGTAGGGGAACTCACGTCGCTCCACTGGGTCTATACCTACGACCCCGGCGACGACCCGCACATCCTCGGGCTCCAGGCCAATCTCTGGTGCGAAAAGATCCCCACGGTCAGCCATGCCGAATACATGCTGTACCCGCGCCTGTTCGCGATAGCGGAGATCGGCTGGACTCCGGCCTCGCACCATAAAGACGCAGAAGAGTTCCGGCACCGTGCCAGAACCCTCCTGAATCTGTTCAAGTCGTTGGGCTACAACAGCTTCGACATGGACACGGAGTCCGATTTCGCCCGCGCCGGCATGCGCCGCACCCAGGCCGGAGACCTTATTTATCCTATCTTCTGAAGAATCCGACGGAGGATTTTACGTTGCGGGTGTCGGAAGAAATCAGCTTGCCCGTGCCTGATACCTGCATCTGGGTTGACAGGCCTCCGTCCAGGTTCATGGCGTAGTCGCAGCCGAGCCCTTTCATTATTCGGGCCATGGAGGTGATGGTGATGTTGTCGGGCACCGTCACCAGCCAGAACACGCCGGAGGCTGAATTGAAGCCTATGGCAGTCCTCTGGCGCGAGGAACCGTATATGTTGCCGGAAGTCGTCTCCCACAGCTCGTAATTGGTGTAATACACGCCGGTTGCAATCTTGTCTTCGCTCACGCAGACCTTGCCGTCGTACAGCAGCATGGGGCCTGTGGAAAGGGCCTCTGCGGGGCTCCAGGACCTGGCGGGACCGGGGCCGGAATTCGCCGTGACCTGGGGGTAAACCAGTTTGCCTGCGGTTCCGGCGGGGATGGGACGGTCGAAGAAATAGACTTTGCCGTCTATTACGGAGCACCAGTATGCTCCAGGCTTGCCGGATGCATCGACCCCCAGTATCGCCCTGGTGACAGGCTGCCACGTGGTGGTGTAGGTGTTGCTGTATCCGCGGCAGTTGGATACGCCCTCGGCGGAAGAATTGTTGTACCTCAGCTGCCCTCCGGTGTAGGCCACGCCTATGTTGCCCTGGCCGCCGAAGATCTGGCCGTTCACCAGCACCAGCGCGCCGCAGCTTTCCATCTGGGAGGCGAGGGAAATGGCGCTGCACGCACCCATGGGGGCGTTGTTCACTCCCACGCTGATGCCGCCTGAAAGGGAGGCGCATGCGGCGAATCCTTTGTACTGTCCGTTTGCCGTGAAGCTGTATAACGATATGTCGCTGTCCGGCGATGCGATTGCGGTCTTGCTGATGCTGAAGCCCTCCGGCTGGGCGGGAAGGGTGAGCTCGCGCACCTGGCTGTAAACGTAGTTGCCGTTGTCGAAGCAGTAGGCGCGGAGGTAGCAGGTGCCTCCGGGCCTGAGGCAGGCGTTGGGCACGCACTGGGTGATAGTCACGTCGCCGGATGAAGAAAGCACCGGCCCGGGCAGCTTGCCCTCGGCCCCGACGGAGCCGCAGGTGGGCTGGCTGACGTCATAGCTGAATACGAGGCCGTGCTCAGCACCGGCGTCGGGCAGCCCGGAGATGCTGTAATCGACGATGAAATTGTAATAATTGACTGCGGCATCGTCGATGCTTACGGTCATGCTGCTGCCGGATGCGTTGAGGGTGATGTCTTCCAGCCAGACGGTGGGGGAGTCGTCGTAACCGCTCTGTCCGGTGGCGGCGGCGCTTACGCCCACGTCATAGCTGGCTCCGGTGGCGAGGCCATCGAAAGTATATTCGAATGCGCCGTACTGGTTGGCACCGGTGGACATGGAGCTCACCAGGGTTCCTGCACCCAGCGACGCGGCGGGACGGACGTACAGTTTATATGTGTCCCTTGCTCCCGACCCGCAGCTGAACTTTATCTTTATGGAAGTGGGTGAGACCTGGCCTCCGGAGATGATTTCCGGTGCGATGAGCTCGGTGCCGGCCTGGCCGCGGTCGTTCGTGACCCTCCAGTCCTTGTCGAACAGGTTGACTATGGCGTTGCGCCTGAGGACCAGCGGCTTGTCGGAAACGTAGCGGTTGTACTTGTTGTCCGTGTTGTAGAAGGTCATCACGATGCCGCTGCTGTAGTTTCCGGGATACACCGCCGCGTAGTACCGTTTTGCTATGGTTCCCTGCCCGAACTCAACTTCCACGTAGTTCTTGCTTGCCGATGTGGGCGTGACTTCCGGGGCGCCGTCGTTGTAACTGATTGTGGCGGGGCCCGTCATGGGCACGCTGCCGTCGCGGCTCTCTATCACCACACGGTTGAGGTAATTGCCCGGTACGGTAAAGGACAGCAGGGCGCAGGCGTTCTTGAAATGCAGCACGTCATCGGCACCGGAGGCATCGGCATTCACGCGGGCGATGGCAAGATGCGCCGCCGGGTCGAAGCTGTTCTCCACCCCGCTCTGCTTTGCGGGGAGGCCGGCGGTAACAGTGCCGGCGGTGGAAACCAGCCTTGCGGAGGAAGAAGCGGGATTGAGGGCGTAATAGTAGCCGTTGGAGCTTTGCGGCGAGAGGCCGGAAAAGCTTGCGACCCTGCCGCCGTCGGAGACGGACGAGACCTTGAATTCCTGGCCGGCCTTGCCTGTCTGCGCAAAGAGGGTGATTGCGTCTGAACTGCTCCAGAGAATGCCCCAGGCGTCACTGAGAGCCGTTTTGGTTGAGGCTTCGCCGGCGGCGGTGAAGGTCATCGGCAAAAGGTCTGAGGGCGCTTCTACGGGACTGAGCGCCTCCGGCGTACATGCCAGAAGCAGTATTGCAAAAGGAACTGTCATCGCTTTCATCTTAAATCCCTCCATACTCTTCCGGATCGGTGAAATCTTCGCCGGTCGGGCTTGTTGCAATAAAGAAGTCGCCTGTAAACGCACACCAGTACGTTTCCGGACATTTGTAAAACTCTTTCATCGTCAGAAAGTCTTTCTGCGTATCATGTAGAAGGGGCAGTGAATCTTCTCCAGCTTGTGGGAGTGGATCATGCGGGCGGCGAGGCGTCCCATTTCCTTGAAGTCGGTGGACACGGTGGTGAGGCCGCCTAGCACGAGTTCGTTCATGTCGGATTCGTTGTAGGAAATGATGCGCACGTCTGTCCCTATATTGAGCCCGCAAGCCTGGATGTTGCGCGACAGCGCCACCAGGCCGGCGTCGAGCTGGGAGTTCAGCACCAGGAAGGTGTCGCCGGGGAAAATGTCTTCGGGAGCGCTCGTGAGGAACTCAACGGGCATGCCGCGCTCGTGTGCGAATCGCTCCACGCCCTTGCGTATGCTGCTTCCGTACAGTGACGACGGCAGGGTGATGACCCTCAGTTTGGTAATGGTGGAGCCTACCCGGAAGCCGTCCGTCAGGCCGGAATAGATGTCGTTTTCGAAGTCCTGATATACGGCCCCGAAGCGTCCTTCATAGCCCGGCTGCATGTGGTCTATCATTATGAGCTTGCGGTTGGGGATCCTGGCGATTTGCTTAAGCGCCTTTGCCTGGGTGGCCTTGTCCAGGGGGAAGTGGGGCGCTATCACGTAATAGTCGAACCTGTCCAGATTGCTGTCCAGGAAGTATTCGAACAGCTCTATGCTCTGGTTGTGGTTGAGAATGGTTATCTGCGCCGAATTGCCCAGATGCTCGGCGAACGAGTTGAACAGTATCTGCTTGTACAGCGAGAACTTGTCGAATATCACCAGCACCTGCTGGCGTGCGTCCGCGTTCAGGTCTGCCGCATAGAAGCCCTTGCCCTGTTTGGGGATGATGACGCCGCGGTCGGTCAGTATGCCGTATGCCTTCTTGGCCGTCTCCCGGGAGATGCCGAAGCTGGAGGCAAGCTCGTTCATGCTGGGGAGCAGTTCTCCCGCCTTGAGCCGGCCTTCGTGCAGGGCGAGTTCGACCTCGCGTACCAACTGCTTGTAAATGGGCTCTTTGTCGTTGGGTGTCAGATGGAAACTCATATCTCTTCAAATATAAGCACAGCCAGGCCGTTCTGTTCCAGGCTGATCCTGTTATTGCTTACGGACGCTCCGCCTATGGTGCGGCAGTCCGTCTGTCTGTATCCCTGTGCGTCTATCCTGCAGCTCCGGCGTTCCACGCCCGTGTTGGTGACAACCACGGCCATGCGTCCGGGGGCGGTGTAGCTGCGCGCCACCACTGCGGGATTGGAGCAGCTGAAGCCGTCTGTCGCGGTGTAGCGCCCTTCGAGCAGCAGCTCGGGGAACTCGTGGCGGATGGCGTTGACCTTTGCCAGATGTGCCTGATACACAGGTGTTTCGTCAATCAGGCCGCGGCAGCGAAAGACTTCTATGTCGTTGCGGAGACCTTTGAGCAGGGTATTGTTCACGCGGCGGGGGACGTCGTTGTCGTCACGTACGCAGCGGTCGCTCCACACCACCTCGGGGAAGGTGTAGCGGAACCATTCGGGGAAGCTTTCCGGCAGTGCGGTGAATTCCACTATGTGTACGAAGTCGCAGGCCTGGCTGGTGCAGTCGCTGAGCCATTCGGTGCCGAGTGCGAATTCGGGGTCGATGGCTTTGATGTGGTCGCGTATCTCCTGCAGGGCTTCGGCCTTGTATCGTCCCGTGAAGATGTCCTGCACGGGGAATTCGCGGCTGAGGTCCCAGTTGGGGAATTCTTCCGCCACGCCGAGCTGGTCGTAGAATACTGCGTCGGCTCCGTAGGCCATGGCCCTGTCGGCCCAGGCGATGAGCTGGTCGCGCCATTCGCGCTTGCTCATGTCTGCGATTACGAAGGTGCGGGAGTCGTAGTAGCCGAGGGTGGTGCCTTCGCCGGTGAATTTGTAGCGTTCGGTGAATTCGCGGCCGGTGTTGTCTTTGTTGGAGACGCGTTTTCCTCCGCCTTGCCTGTAGAAGTCGCTCTCTACGTCTATCAGGCGGCCGTTGTAGTACAGCAGCAGGCGGTTGCCTGCGGAGCGGTAGTCGGCTATGGCCTTTTTCCATGCCGCGTCGCCACCCTGGGTGTCATCGACCGTGTAGTTGGGGTAGCCGTTGTCCATGCCTTCTTTCCACCAGCCGAATGCGAGTACTGCGTTGCAGCCTACGGATTCTCCGGCTGCGGCGATGCGGCCGGGGAGGTCTTCGTAGCTGCGGAGGTATTCGCCGTACTGGTGTTTGAAGATGATCCGCTGCCAGCCTGTCATGTCCTGTACCCAGCGGGGGACTGCCTCATGATGCCACCAGGTGTCGGCCCAGCGGCGGTAGATGCGGCCCGTCTCTGTCCAGTCGCCCTTGTATGGCACGATGACGGTGGCGTCGTTGGACCAGCTGTCGCCGCACATGGCGTTGGGATAGCGGTAGAATCCCGCTTCCAACCTGGTGAAGTCCGATGCTACGTGGCCGATTCTTTCCGCTGCATGTTCGCGTGGAGTGCCAGGAGATTTCTCGGCTGCGCTCGAAATGACAGGGGTGTCATCTCGACCAAGCGTAGCGCGTGGAGTGCCAGGAGATTTCTCGGCTGCGCTCGAAATGACAGGGGTGTCATCTCGACCAAGCGTAGCGCGTGGAGTGCCAGG
>JAFZLQ010000001.1 GCA_017551425.1 Bacteroidales bacterium
CGAGAAGGAGATGGCGGGGCCGAGCGCCCATGCGAGGAGGAAGGTGAAGAACGGCAGGAGCACCAGCTGGCAGAGCATGCCGAGCAGTACCGACTTGGGTTTTTTGAAGACTTCGACGAAGATCCGGGGCTTGATGCCGAGGGCCACTCCGTACATTACGAAAGCCAGGACGATGTTGATGGTGTTCATGCCGCCCGCATTGAGCGTTACGACGATGGAATCAATTTTCTGAACGATTTCAGGTGCCATAGGTTTAAGGTTTAAAACTCTGCAATTTAGCGATTTTTGAGCAAACCTCAAAATAATGGACATGTCAATATTTTTATGTATATTTGTGAGATATGCAAAATTTGTTTGAAGGGAAAAGGGTACTGATTACCGGACACACCGGTTTCAAGGGTTCGTGGCTGGCGATCTGGCTTCACCGGCTGGGCGCCGAAGTCACCGGTGTCGCGCTCGACCCCGGCACGCCGCTGGACAACTTCGTCCTCAGCGGAATCGGCTCCAGAATCAAGGAAGACATTCGCGCCGACATCCGCGACAGGGCAGCCCTGGAAGACATCTTCCGCCGCTGCAGGCCCGAGATAGTCTTCCACCTCGCCGCACAGCCCCTGGTCAGGCTCAGCTACGACATTCCGGCCGACACCTACGATACCAACGTCATGGGCACCGTCAATGTGATGGAGGCCATCCGCGCCGCCGGCAGCGTCAGGGTTGCGGTGATGATCACCAGCGACAAGTGCTACGAGAACCGGGAACAGGCCCGCGGATACAGCGAGGATGACCCGATGGGCGGCTACGACCCCTACTCCAGCAGCAAGGGTGCCGCCGAGATAGCCATCGCCTCCTGGCGCCGCAGTTTCTTCAATCCGGCAGATTTCGGCATCAAGCACAATACAAGCATAGCCAGCGCCAGGGCCGGCAACGTCATAGGCGGAGGCGACTGGGCCAAGGACCGCATCCTGCCAGACTGCATCAGGGCCCTCGAGGCCGGGAAGCCCATCTCCATCCGCAACCCGAAGGCCGTGCGCCCGTGGCAGCATGTGCTGGAGCCGCTCGGGGGCTATCTGCTCCTGGCGGAAAAGATGTGGGAGCACCCATCCGAATACTGCGAAGGCTGGAATTTCGGCCCCGACTCAAAGAGCATCTGCACGGTGCGCGAAGTGGCCGAAAAAGTGGTGGAGCGCTACGGCTCCGGCTCCCTTGAGCTTGCCCAGGACAGTGCCGCCCCCCACGAGGCGCAACTGCTCACCCTCAGCATAGACAAAGCCCGCGAACGCCTCGGCTGGAAGCCGCGCATGGACCTTGACCGCTGCGTTGGCATGACTGTTGACTGGTACAGGCGTTACCGCAGCACCGACGTTTACGCCATGTGCGCGGAACAGATAGACGAATACACTTCCATACTGCCATGAGCAAGAAAGAAGAGCTGAAAGCCAGAATCCTGGAACTTACCAGGGAATACTACCGCGAGGTCCACGCCCCGGAAAAGGACGTTTTCGTTCCCGGCAAGACCAAAATCAACTACGGCGGCCGTTTCTTCGACGACGAAGAGATGGTGAACCTCGTGGACGCTTCCCTCGACTTCTGGCTCACCGCAGGGCCGTGGGCCGGCAAGTTCGAGCGGAACTTCGCCGAATGGCTGGGAGTGAAATACTGCGCCCTATGCAACTCCGGTTCCTCCGCCAACCTGCTCGCCTTCCACGCCCTCACATCCAAAGAGCTGGGAGACAAGAGGATACGCAGAGGCGACGAGGTCATAACAGTGGCCGCCGGCTTCCCCACCACCGTATCCGCCATACTCCAGTTCGGAGCGGTACCGGTGTTCGTGGACATGACCATCCCCGAGTACAACATAGACGTCACCCGCCTCGAAGAGGCGCTAAGCCCACGCACCAGGGCGGTCATGATCGCCCACAGCCTCGGCAACCCCTTCAACCTGCAGGCAGTCATGGGCTTCTGCCGCGCCCACGGGCTATGGCTCATCGAAGACAACTGCGACGCCCTGGGTTCGGAATACAAGATAGACGGAGAGTGGAAAAAGACCGGCACCATCGGCCATATCGGCACCAGCAGCTTCTATCCCCCGCACCACATGACCATGGGCGAGGGCGGAGCCGTCTACACCTCCGATCCCCTGCTCTACAAGATAATCAGGTCGCTGCGCGACTGGGGCCGCGAATGCTGGTGCGTCGGCGGCGTGGACAACACCTGCGGCCAGAGGTTCACCGGCAAGTTCGGGGATCTCCCCCAGGGGTACGACCACAAATACGTCTACAGCCACATGGGCTTCAACCTCAAGGCCACCGACCTGCAGGCCGCCATCGGCTGCGCGCAGCTGGAAAAGCTCGACGGCATAGTGGCGCGGCGGCGCAGCAACTTCGAGTTCCTCCGCAGCAGGCTGGAAGGCGCCCGCGGCCTCATCCTCCCCGAGCCTGAAAAGAACTCGGTTCCTAGCTGGTTCGGCTTCCTCATAACAGTGAAAGAGGATGCCGGATTCACCCGCACCGAACTCACGAAATTCCTGGAAGACAACAAGATACAGACCCGCAACCTGTTCGCCGGCAACCTCGTCAGGCATCCCGCGTTCGAGGCGTACGAGCAGGGCAGGGATTACCGCACAGTCGGGGACCTCGCCGTCACCGACCGTATCATGAACGATACGTTCTGGATCGGGCTCTATCCCGGCATGACTGAAGAAAAGCTCAGGTACATGACAGACAAGATAATAGAATTCACAAACTCACGATAGTATGAAAGTCGTCCTTCTTGCAGGCGGTTTCGGCACCCGCATCAGCGAAGAAAGCCAGTTCAAGCCCAAGCCGATGATCGAAATCGGCGGAAAGCCTATCCTGTGGCACATCATGAAAGAGTATGCCCATTACGGCCATACCGAATTCATAATCTGCGCCGGATACAGGCAGGAATACATCAAGGAATGGTTCGCCAACTACTTCCTCCACAACAGCGACGTAAGCTTCGACTTCCGCGACGGAAAGAATGAAATGACCGTCCATTCGAGCCATTGCGAGCCCTGGAAAGTCACCGTGGTCGACACCGGCTACAACACCATGACCGGCGGCCGCATCAGGCGCATCCGGGATTATGTGGGGAACGAGCCCTTCTTCATGACCTACGGCGACGGCGTCTGCGACGTGGATATCGACAAGCTCCTGGCTTTCCACCGCAAGCACGGCAAAATCGCCACCCTGACGGCAGTGAAGCTGGCCCAGGAGAAAGGCGTCCTCAACATAGGCGGAGATTTCGCGGTCACTTCGTTCCGCGAAAAGAGCATGGGCGACCGCGCACCCATCAATGCCGGCTACATGGTCTTCCAGCCCGAAATCTTCGATTACCTGGGCGGTGACGACTGCGTGCTGGAGCGCGAACCCCTGGAAAAGCTCGCCGCCGAAGGGCAGCTGATGTCGTACGTCCACGAAGGCTTCTGGCAGTGCATGGACAACCTTCGCGAAAAGGAAAAACTGGAATCCCTGCTCAAGGCAGGCATGGCCCCGTGGAAAAAGTGGGAGCAGGAAGTCCCGAACATCTGATGGAGAACGTCATCATAAGCGGCGCTGACGGATTTGTCGGCAGTTACACGGTGCAGGAGTTCCTGGACAGGGGGAAGCATGTGCTCGCCCTGGACATGGCGCCTTCGCCGGCAAGGCTCAGGGCCCACCGCAACCTGCAGTACGTGCAGTGCGACATCGCCGACACCGCATCCCTGCTCGCCCTGGCCGGGCGCGGCAGCTTCGACACCTTCGTGCATTTCGCATGGGCGGGCTCCGCAGGGCCGGCAAGGGCCGATTACGACCTGCAGATGCAGAACGTCCGGAACACCGTGGCGTGCCTCAGGGCCTCGAAGGAACTGGGATGCACCAGGTTCGTGGGGGCGGGCAGCATAATGGAATACGAGGTGGAGAGTTCCGTCCACGAGAGGGGCGCCAGGCCGGCTCCCGCCAGCATTTACAGCCTTGCCAAGTTCCTCGCCCACGGCATGTGCAAAGTAGCGGCCGCGAAAACCGGCACCGAGCTCATATGGCCCGTCATCACCAACGCCTATGGCATCGGTGAGCTGTCCCCGAGGTTCGTGAACACCACGCTCCGGAAAATAATCGCGGGCGAGCCGCTTGAGTTCACCGCCGGCACCCAGAACTACGACTTCGTGTACGTCAGCGACGTCGCCAGGGCGTTCTATCTGGCAGCAGAAAAAGGCCGGCCCTTCTGCGAGTACATCATCGGCAGCGGCAGCGCCCGTCCGCTCAGGGAATTCATCCTGGAGATGCTGTCCTCCTGCGCCCCCGGGGCCATCCCGCACTTCGGAGACGTGCCTTACAGCGGCACCGTCCTTCCCCTGTCGGCATACGACGCCACTCCCCTGCTGGACGACTGCGGCTTCAAGGCGGGAATCGGCTTTGCCGAAGGCACAAAAATGACCATGGACTGGCTTAAAACCATAGCGAAATGACCATAAGGGAAACACCGTTCGAAGGGCTGTATATCCTCGAAAACAACGTTTTCAGGGATGAACGCGGCAGTTTCGTGAAGCCCTTCACAGAAGAATTGTTCCTTGAGAACGGGCTGGAAACCGGTTTCAGCGAATTCTACTATTCCGTGAACCGGAAAAACGTCCTCAGGGGCATGCATTTCCAGCTTCCGCCGTCCGACCACACAAAGCTGGTGTATGTCAGCAGGGGCCGGGTCCTGGACGTGGTCCTGGACCTGCGGAAAGCCTCCGCAACCTACGGCAGGTTCTTTTCCATGGAGCTCGACGCGCAGCACGGCAGATGTCTCTACATCCCCAAGGGCTTCGCGCACGGCTTCCTCTCGCTCAGGGACGGCAGCATCTGCAACTACGCCCAGACTTCCGTCTATGACAGGCAGCGCGACTCCGGCATAGACGCCTTCTCATTCGGATTCGACTGGGGCGTCGCTTCCCCTGTCCGTTCCGGACGCGACCTTACCTTCCCAGCACTGAAAGATTTCGTATCCCCCTTCTGATGCCCCGGACGAACATAGACATATCCAGGAAAGACATTGCATGGAGCTACACGGCCAAGTTCTTCTCTCTGGCCACGAGCCTCATCATAATGCCGTTCGTCCTGCATATGCTGTCGCCGGAAGAGGTTGGCATGAATTACCTCATGGCCACCGTGAGCAGCATCGTTATGCTCATAGACTTCGGATTCGGGCCCCAGTTCGGGCGCAATTTCTCCTATGTGAGCAGCGGCGCCCAGACCCTTCTCAGGGAAGGGGTGGAGCACAATGAAAGCGGAGAAGTGAACTACCGCCTGCTGGCAGTGCTGCTGAAAACCGCCAGAAAGGTGTACAGCCGCCTGTCGCTGGCGGCCCTGGCCATCATGCTCACGGCGGGAACCGCATACATCTATTTCGTCACCGACGGCTTCGTGAGCGTTCCCGGCTCCCTGTGGATCTGGCTCATCTACTCCGTTTCGGTTTTCTTCAACTTCTACTATTCCTACTACACCACCCTGCTCACAGGCAGCGGCATGATAGGGGAATCCAGCAAGGCCACCATCCTGGCCAGGGTCGTGCAGATTGTACTCAACGTCACCATGCTTTACATGGGCATGGGGCTGTTTTCAGTGGTGATTGCCAACCTGCTCGCCCCGTTCGTGCAGCGATTCTACTGCTACAGGGTGTATTTCACCCCCGAGCTGAAGGCCAAAACCGCATTCGAAGTCACCAAGGAAGAGATTACACAGACCTTCCGCACCATCTGGTTCAACGCCCGCAGGATGGGCATCAACCTGGTAGGTTCATACGCCATCAACAAGCTCGGCCTCTTCCTGGTCGGACTGTACCTTCCCCTGGCGGTGTCCGGCAGCTTCGGCCTGCTCATCCAGCTGTCCACAATCATTTCGGGAGTGGCGGTCATACTGGCCAACTCCTATATGCCGGTCTTCTCCAACTACCGGGTGACCGGGCAGACCGAAGAGCTGAAGGGGCTGTTCTCGTTCTCAATGATAGTCTATTGGGTGATTGTGATTGCAGGCACGCTGGCAGTGGTATTCCTGGGAGAACCGGCTCTTTCGCTCATCCACTCGAAGACGCACCTGCCGGCCGCATCGCTATGCGCCGTCTATCTGCTGATAGTCGCCCTGGAAGGCAACCACGGCCTCTTCGCCACGCTGATCACCACCAAGAACGAAGTTCCCTTCGTGGAGGCGGCCCTCATCAGCGGCGGGGCGATTGCCCTGCTCACCTTCCTCTCGCTGCAGTTCACATCGCTGGGGCTGTGGGGAGTCGTGCTCATCCAGGGCATCGTGCAGCTCTGCTACAACAACTGGTACTGGCCCCGCTGGGTGCTGAAAGACCTCAACGTAACGCTCCCGCAGTTCGCGGATTACGGGTTCAAACATCTCAAAACGCTGAAGAATGGAAAAAAGCATTGAGCAGCTCATGACCCCGTGCGACAACTTCGCGCGTTACTCCGGAACCCCTTCCCTTCCGGTGTGCGGCACTCCCGTACCCCATAAGGTGACGATAGCCATCCCCACCTACAAACGCACCGCCACCCTCAGGGCCACGGTGGAAAGCGCCCTCGCCCAGAAGGGTTTCGACGATTACGACATACTTATCTGCGACAACAACCCTGAACGCGGCGACGAAACGGAAGAATACGTCCGCTCCCTCGCCTCGCCCAGGATAGTTTATTACAAGCACGCCGCCAACCTCGGGATGACGGGCAACTGGAACCGCATCGTGGAGCTCTGCAAGAGCGAATACCTCGTGCTGGTGCACGACGACGACCTGCTCCACCCCGAGTTCCTTTCCAGATGCATGCGCATCGTGTCGGACAAGCCCGGAATCGACTGCCTCTACCCGAAGAAAAATCGTTTTTCGGACGATAGCCCCGATTATCCCGAGCTGACGCCTGGGCCCGTATACAGGCTCCGCATGCGCGACTATCTCCCCGGCAATCCCGACGCCCCGACAGGCGTGCTGTTTCGCAGGGACGCAATCATGAGCCTCGGCGGCTGGAAGGAGGAAGCCTATCCTTCGGCCGACTACTATTTCAACGTGCTCGCGGCAGAAAGGCTGGGGGTATACCGCTGCGAAGCGCCGCTCTGCATGTACCGCTGGAGCATCAACGAATCGCAGAAGCCGGAGACTCTCCTGGCCTTCATGCGCACCTGCCAGCCGCTGAAAGAATGGATAGGCACGCGCCTGCATCTGCCCTTCCGCTGGAAAAAGGCGTTTGTCCGCAATTTCAACGCTTTCCTGAAGGACAAGATACAGGAGACCGGCGCCTCCGGCATGGATTTCAGCGGGCTGGAGCTCCCCCGCAACGACAGGGAGGCAGCTGAGGACAGGCGGATCACACGTACACTCGGACGCCTGATAAGCGCCACCCACTTTTTTGACAGAAGATTATGCAGACGATACTGATATTAGGCGGCGCCGGATTCATCGGGGCCTCACTGGTAAGGAAATACCTCGGCGACAAAGGCTGGAGGGTAGTGGTGTTCGAACCCGAAGCGGCCGACCTCTCGAGGCTGGAGCCGTTCGCAGGCAGGACAGAGCTCGTCCGCGGCACGCTGGACGACACCGCCCTGATTGCGGATGTCATTGACCGCTACGGGGTTGACGTCGCCGTGCATCTGGTTTCCACCATGATTCCGGGAAGCACTCTCGACCATTTCCTGAAAGAGACCGAACGCATCATCAACCCCTCCGCGAGCCTGTTCAGGCTCTGTGCCGAGAAGAAGGTGAAACTCGTCTTCTTCTCTACCGGCGGAGCAGTATACGGGAACAGCGGAGGCCGTCCACACCGCGAGGAAGACAGGCGCGAGCCCATATCCTATTACGGCCTGTCCAAGAGCATCATGGAAGACCTGATAGGTTTCGAGCACCGCCGTTCAGGGCTGGATTACATTATTCTGCGGCCATCCAACGCCTACGGTCCCGGGCAGAGGCCGGGCGGGCAGCAGGGGCTCATAGCAGTCGCAGCCGGCAAGGCCCTCAGCGGAGAAGCCCTGCAGATTTGGGGTGACGGCAAGGCCGTAAGGGACTACATTTACGTGGAAGACCTCGCGGATGCGGTGTTCCGGCTCGTCGGCAGCGGCGTCTCCTGCGAGACCGTGAATGTCGGCAGCGGGAAGGGCTACCAGGTAAACGAGGTTCTCTCCATGCTGGGCTCTCATCTTGACAGGCCGCTCAGGGTGGAATACGTCGAGAAGCGCAACGTGGACGTGGATTCCATAGTGCTCGACTGCACCAAGATCAGTTCCCTCATCGATTTCCACCCCATAGGGCTCGAAGAGGGCATTAAAAGATTCGCAGATTCAATCAACAGGAAATGAAGGAAGGTCTGAAATTATCCATCTGCATACCCACCGACGGCACGGTCCGATGGGTCCTGCCGGCGCTGGAGGCCATTTACTCCCAGGATTGCGACCCCGGCTGTTTCGAGGTGGTGATTACCGACAACGGCCCTTCGGACGAGCTGGAAAAAGCCATCGCGGGGCTGGATTATCCCAATCTCACCTACCGCCGCACGGAGTCAAAGGGTTTCCTCAACATAGTGGACTCCCTCAAGCTCGGCCGCGGCCTGCTGTGCAAGGTGCTGAACCACCGCGACGTGCTCATCCCCGGAACCATACGGCACTGGCTCGACCTGACGGAGAAGTACATGGACGAAAAGCCCGTCATTTACTGCACTTCCGGTGAACTGAAGGAAGGCACCATCATCGAGTGCGGCGACTTCGACACATTCGTGGCGCGCATGTCGTACTGGTCCAGCTGGATGGCCGGCCTGTGCGTATGGGATATCGACAAGCCCGCGCTGGAGTCGATACAATACGACAAGATGTTCCCCAACACTTCCCTGCTCTTCGAAATGAGGCAGGAGTCGCGCTACGTCATCGACGACATCCCGTTCGCAACGCATCCCAACGACCGCGGGAAGGGAGGATACAACATCTTCCGCACCTTCGCCGTAGGCTATCTGGACATACTCAACGACCTCAGGAGAAAGGGCAGGATAAGCCTCGACACCTTCGTGAAGGTTAAAGGCGAACTCTACGGCTGGCTGACCGACCTTTACTACAAGGAGGTTTTCAGCAAATCGGGCCACACCTACGACCTCTCCGACATAGACAAGTCGATGGAGGTGTATTTCACAAAGGCGGAGTATCGCAGGATGAAGCGCATGGCCCCGTGGCTCTTCGTCAAGAGACGCTGGATAAAGTATTGGGGGATAGTCGGCAAACTGTTCAGGAAAAAGTGATAGCGGTAATAGTCATAAACTACCGGAGCGAAGAGAAAACCATACGCTTCGTAAGGGAGGAGGTCAGTAAAATCTCCGCCCCGCACGAGGTGGTGGTGGTGGACAACGGCTCCACTCCCGAGAGTTCCGCTGCCTTGCGGAAGGGCCTTCCCGAAGGCTGCAGGGTGATGGAAATGAAAGAGAACGCCGGCTTCGCCAGAGGCAACAACGCCGGGGCGGCACTGTTCCCGGAGGCGGATTTCTATCTCTTCGCGAACAACGACATAGTTTTCACAGACCCTTCCGTGGCCGATGACATGGCCGCAAGGCTCTCGGAGCTGCCGGAATACGGCGTGATAGGCCCGCGTGTTGTCGGCACGGACGGAAAGCTGCAGAGCCCGCATCCCTACAGGAGCTTCTGGCACAGGCACGTGGCCATCTACTGGAGCAACCTGTTCCTCTCTCGGAAAAAGCACGCCGCCCGCTACGAGACCGTGGCCCAGAGGGAAGAAGGGCCGTGCTACATCGTGTCCGGCTGCTTCTTCATGGCCAGGGGCGGGGACTACCGGGCCTGCGGCGGCATGGACCCCGCCACTTTCCTCTACGCCGAAGAAGCGATACTCGCCGAGCGCATGAAACTGATAGGCCGGGGCGAGTGGTATCTCCCCTCGGTGAGCGTGCTCCACGAGCACGAGGCGACCACCGCCCGCTACTTCGACGCCCTCAAGCGGAGGCAGATGGCCTTCGAGAGCGACTGCTACTACTACCGCAACTACATGGGAACTCCAGGATGGCAGATTGCCGTCGCGAAGTTCACCTATTTCCTCAAAAAGCTGTTCCGCAGATGACCCTGAGCATAATCATACCCGTCTACAACACCGAAGCCTGGCTGGAAAAATGCGTCCTTTCCTGCCTGGGAGGCGATGCCGAGATCATCATAGTGAACGACGGTTCCACCGACGGCAGTCCCGCCCTTGCACGGAAACTGGCCGATGAACATCCGGGCATCACCGTGCTGTCACAGGAAAACGCCGGGCTGAGTGCCGCCAGGAACGCCGGGCTACGCGTGGCGCAGGGCGATTACGTATGGTTCGTCGATTCCGACGATTCCCTCACCGAAGGTTCGGCGGAATGGGCATGCGCCACGGTAAAGGACAATCCCTGCGACTACATTTCCGTCGCGGCCAGGAACAACGGCACCGGCCCCCTCAGGAACGTCCTTCCCGAAAACGCAGGCCCCGCGGATGTCTTCCGCTCCCTCAAATGGGTCGACTGCGCCACCATGTACATCTGGCGCAGGAGCTTCCTGCAGGGCAAAGGCCTAAGTTTCATGGAGGGCATTTTCTTCGAAGATTCCGAGCTCATCCCAAAGGCCCTTTTCCAGGCGGACAGCTGCCTTGTCACCAACCGTCCTTCATACAACGTGCTGGTGCGGGGTGGCAGCATCACCCGTTCCCGCAATATCAAAAAGAGTTACGACCGCATCGCGGTCGCAGAGTCCCTGCTTTCGTTCCGCGACGCAGGCGTGCCTGAAGAGGCGGACCGCCGCGTATTCGGCCAGCGCATCTGCGTGATGGTGAACCGCGGTCTGCTGGAGATGACCTGCTTCGGACGGCAGGAAAGGCGCGAATTCAACGCTTTCCTTTCCGGAAAGAAAGGGCTGCTGGAGGTTTTCCGCCGCAGCGACATCGCCCGCTACCGCTTCGAGCATCTGCTCTTCGGCCTGCTCGGGGGGAACTATGTGGCGGCTTTCAGGCTGCTTAACCTGTTCAAGGGCCTGAAACCATGAAATTGACTATATTTGCACTATGGCACTTATCGGCATAATGGATTCCGGAGTCGGAGGTCTGAGCGTTTTCCGCGAGATACGCAAGGCCCTTCCTCAGGAGCGCTACATCTACTTTGCCGACAACGCCCACTGCCCGTACGGCGAGAAGACGCCTGAATATATCCAGGAC
>JAFZLQ010000043.1 GCA_017551425.1 Bacteroidales bacterium
CAAACAGTTCCGGATGCAGGAAAGCGGTCTCGATGGTTTCCATCCCGCCCATCGAAAGACCCGCCATGGCACGATGGGACGGATCGGCCAGGACCCTGTAATTGGCTTCTACAAAGGGGATTATGTCGGTTACCATATCCTGGCCGAACAGGGGGACCTCCCCCATCATGTCCTCGGTCTGGATGGTGCCGTTGGGCATGACCACGATCATCGGCACTATCTTGCCTTCCGCCAGAAGGTTGTCGAGAATCCAGCCTGCAGCGCCCACGCCGGGCCATGAGGCGTCGTTGTCGCCGCCGCCGTGGATCAGGTACAGCACCGGCAGGGCTTCGGACGATTTTTCGTATCCCGCGGGCGTCCAGACATGCATGCGCCTCTGGCAGCCGAGGGTGCGCGACCAGTACCACCTCTGGGCAAGTGCACCGTGGGGAACGTCGCGCACATAGCCCTCGCCCTTGGTCAGCACGGACGCCTGCTCTGCAGAAAGCGGAGCCTTGGGGTCCTGAACGCGAACTCCGTCAACCAGGAAACTGTAGCGGAAACAGCCGTCGCCAAGACCTTCGCAGAGGCCTTTCCAGACGCCGTTTTCTGACTTTTCGAACTTCACGGGCCTGTCCCAGGGGAGGTCTCCGGTTACTGCGACGCTGGACGCCTGGGGGGCGTAAATCTGGAAGAGCACCTTGCCGTCGGGGAGGACGCGGGTGCTTTGGAGCGTGTCGTTGGGGGTGGGCTGCCTGAACCATTGGGCGTTGAGGGGCAGCGTGGCGCAAAGCGCCAGGAGGATTACCATCTTTTTCATACTTACAAAGATAGCAAACCTCGCCAGCAACTGTTTTCCTCCTTTGTATAAATAGTTTCACCTTCGTTCAAAAACTATTATCTGCTTGAACAGATGACGGTTTATTCTTATATTTGTATCAAGGAGATGTAGATTCTTCACTGCGTTCAGAATGACAGAAGGGGCGTTCAGAATGACAGAAAGGGGCGTTCAGAAGGACAGAAGAGGCGGTCGGAAGGACTCTCACTGTCATTCTGAGGAGGGCGAAGCCCGACGAAGAATCTTCTGACTGCCAGATAGAAGCCCGACGAAGAATCTTCTGACTGCCAGACAGAAGCCCGACGAAGAATCTTCTGACTGCCAAACAGAAGCCCGACGAAGAATCTAAACTGACCAGAACAACTAATGCAAACCAATATGAAACAGATCCTAACCTTCGCAGCCGGAGCGGCTTTGCTGATCGCGGCCTGCGGCAGCCCGCTGTCCCCCCAGGACAGACTCACAGTCAACGACAAGAAAATCAACGCCATCATCGCGCAGATGACGCTGGAAGAGAAGGTCGAGATGCTCCACAGCAAGACCAACATGTCCAGCGCCGGCGTCGAGCGCCTCGGCATCGCAGACATCAACTACGCCGACGGCCCCTTCGGCATACGCGAAGAAGGCCAGCCCAACGGTTTCATGTCCGCCGGCTGGACGCTTGACTCCGCAACATACTTCCCCACCGGCAGCGCCCTCGCCGCCACCTGGAGCGAGGAACTGGCATACAAGTACGGCACCGGCATGGGCAAGGAGGCCCGCCTGCGCGGCAAGGACGTCATACTCGGCCCCGCCGTCAACATCCAGAGACTCCCCGTAGGAGGCCGCACCTACGAGTACCTGAGTGAAGACCCCATCCTCTCCGCAGCACTTGCGCTGGAGTACACCAAGGGCGTACAGGACGAGGGTACCGCAGTGTGTATCAAGCACTTCGCCGTCAACAACCAGGAGACCAACCGCGGCAGCGTCGATGCCCAGCTCGACGAACGCACCCTCCGCGAGATCTACCTCAAGCCCTTCGAGCGCGCCATCGTCGAAGGCGGCGCCATGAGCGTGATGCCGGCATACAACAAGGTCAACGGCGACTACTGCTCCGAGAACGAACACCTGCTGAACGAGATCCTCCGCGGCGAATGGGGATTCAAAGGCATGACGGTGAGCGACTGGGGCGGCACCCACAGCACAATGGGCGCCATGCTCCACGGCCTCAACGTGCAGATGACCGGCAGCAACTACCTCGGCCAGCCCGTCATCGACTCCATCGCCACCGGTGCCCTCACGGAGGACCTTGTCGATGAGAAAGTACGCCAGATCCTGCGCGTACGCTACGCCATCGAACCCGTCCCCGCCGACGTCGCCAACACGCAGATGACCTCCCAGCCCGAGTGCCAGCAGATTGCGCTCGACGTCGCCCGCAAGTCCATCGTCCTCCTCAAGCGCGAGGGAGGCCTGCTCCCCATCAGCAGCGACGTCCGCAAGATTGCCGTCATCGGCCAGAACGCAGTGCTCAAGACGCAGAGCGGCGGTATGGGAGCCGGCGTCAAGGCGCTCTACGAGGTGACCCCGCTGGACGGAATCCAGGCAAAAGCCGATGAAAAAGGCATCGAGGTTGTCTATGCCCCCGGCTACAAGAACTACCCGGGCCGACGCTGGGGTCCCGCCCCCGCCGAGACCAATCCGCTGGAAGCTTCAGCGATCGACGAACCCGCTGATCCTCAGCTTGTTGCCGAGGCTGTTGCGCTTGCCAAAGACGCCGACCTCGTGATCTTCTTTGGCGGTACCAACAAGAGCATCGAGACAGAAGGCTCGGACCGCAAGGACATCGACCTCCCCTGCGGCCAGAACGAGCTGGCGGCAGCCCTTCAGGCCGTCAATCCCAACATAGTTGCGGTGATGATCTCCGGCGGCCCCACAGACCTGCGGGCAATCGAAGAAATCTGCCCCTCCATCCTGCAGGGATGGTGGAACGGAACCGAGGGCGGCACCGCACTGGCGGAGGTCCTCTTCGGCGAGATTTCCCCTTCCGGCAAACTCCCCTTCACCTTCCCCAGGCAGCTTGAAGACTCCCCCGCGTTCGCACTCGGCAACTTCCCCGATCCCAACGGCGCCGGCGGTGACCTCTTCACCCTGATGTTCCGTCCCGACGTGATGAAGATGAGCCCCGAGGAGCGCCAGGCCTTCATCAACTCGCTCCCCAAGCCGGTTTCCAAGTACACCGAGCGCTTCTACGTGGGATACAGATGGTTCGACACCAAGGAAATCCAGCCGATGTACGCATTCGGACACGGCCTGAGTTACGTCCCGTTCGAGTTCGGGCCGGTAAAGGCTAAAGCTGGCGCCGATTCCATCAAGGCCACCCTGGACATCACCAACCACGGAGAGATGACGGCAGACGAGGTGGTTCAGCTGTACGTGCACCGCATCGACTCGCAGGTTGAATGGCCTGCAAAGGAACTCAAGGCCTTCAAGCGCGTTACGCTCGACGCCGGCCAGACGAAGAAGGTCACGCTCGAGGTGCCGCTTAAGGACCTCCGTTACTGGGACGAGGCCGCCGGCGCCTGGGCGCTCGAGCACGGAGAGCTGGAAATCCTGGTCGGCAACGCGTCAGACAGCATCCTCACTCACACGGTCGTTGAGATTTAACAGAGGTGGCACGCAAAACCAAACAGCTGATTATCAGCGCATAAAGCGATTAAGGGGCCCACGTTTTCGGGGTCCCTTAATCGTTCTATTCATTAATATTCAAGTCGTTAGCTTTGCGCAGCTTCTGGCGCCGCGTCTCCGCCGTATCGCGCCCGAAGAGCGTTCGGTTGCCCTCGATGCTCCGCCAGTAGTCCGGATCGAAGTCCGTCGGGCTGATGAAGCGGGATGGAGATTCTTCGACTCCGGCTTCGCCTCCGCTCAGAATGACAGAGGGGGCGCTCGGAATGACGGAAGAATCTCCCTCCTCTTTCCCCAGCGTAAAGCAAAGGTACTTAATGGGATAGCCCTGGTCGCGGAACATGGACTCGTAGAAGGTCTGGACTTCTGTCAGACAAGGGTCGAAGGCCGAAG